>DASVXS010000082.1:0-4093 GCA_036392575.1 Thermoleophilaceae bacterium
TCGTGAGACAGTTCGGTCCCTATCTGCCGTGGGCGTTGGAGAATTGAGAGGATTCGTCCCTAGTACGAGAGGACCGGGATGAACGGACCTCTGGTGTACCTGTTGTCCTGCCAAGGGCACCGCAGGTTAGCTACGTCCGGACGGGATAACCGCTGAAGGCATCTAAGCGGGAAGCCCACCTCGAGATGAGTTCTCCCATCCCCTTGAGGGAGTAAGAGCCGTGGTAGACCACCACGTTGATAGGCCGCAGGTGTAAGCGGGGCGACCCGCTTAGCCGAGCGGTACTAATGCTTCGAGGGCTTGACGGATACTTTTTGATGCCCGCTTTGTGCGGCCAGCTGTGCGGTTTTCAAGCTCCGGAGGGGGCGCAGGTCTCGCAGAATCTCCGGTGGCTATAGCGAGAGGGAAACACCTCTTCCCATTCCGAACAGAGCAGTTAAGCCTCTCCGCGCCGATGGTACTTGGCCCGCAAGGGCCTGGGAGAGTAGGTCGCCGCCGGTTCTTGACTCACGAGCCGCCTTCGGGGCGGCTCGCCGCGTTTGTGGCGATATGCAGGGCTTTTGTTGCAGGTGGCGCAGGGTCTGAGCTGCCACATACACTCCGGCCTCAATGTCGGTCGTAGCCATCATCGCGATCGTCCTCGGAGCGCTCCTCGTGCTCTTCTTCGTCGGTGGGCTGGTGGCGGCACTTCGCCGGCGTGCTCGGCACGAGCAGACATTTGAGAAGAACGTGGCCGAGGCCGATCGTGCGCTCGAAAATGCGCGCGCCGTGGACAAGGGCTGGGATCGTTCCGAGCTCGAGCGGGTCGCGCGCGAGGCACTCGCCGCGCACCGCTCCGGCGTCGATTACCCCGAGCTCGCACTCGTGCTGGTCGACGACCCGCCCGGCGTGATCGAGGATCGCGCACATTTCGTTGCGCGCGGAGCGGGTAAGGACGCCCGTGTGGTGCTGTCGCGCAGCGAGTTAGGTTGGAAGCTGGACCGGGTCGAGTGAGGCGGCTCGGAACCCGCGAGCGTGCCCCCGCCTCGATCTCCGAGCTCATCCCCGGCTTCACGCCCGAGAACGAGCTCGAGAGCCGGGTGGTGCAGTCGCCGGAGCTCCTCGAAGGCCTCGCCTGGGGTAGACCGCGCCCAGGACATCCCGAGGGCCCCGTCGCCGCACACGTAGCCGACCTCCTCGAGCGTCTCGAACGTATGAACGAGCCGCCAGAGCGGAGGTCGATGCTCCGTTTCATCATCCTCGTGCACGACGCCTTCAAGAACAAAGTGCAGGAATGGCGCCCGCGCACCGGCGAGAACCACCACGCGACGCGCGCCCGCCGCTTTGCCGAGCGCTTCACCGACGACGAACGGCTGCTCACGACGATCGAGTGTCACGACAGGCCCTACGGCATCTGGCGCAAATGGAAACGCACGGGCAAGCTCGATGAGGAACGGCTCGAGCAGTTCATCGACCGTCTGCCCGACCCCGACCTGTTCATGGACTTCGTCGAGCTCGACGGCTCGACCGAAGGCAAGAAGCCCGAGCCGATCGCCTGGTTCCGCGACGAACTGCGGAAACGGCGCCCCGCCGGCTAGCGCAGGGTCGCCCGGGCTATCACCAGACCAGCCGCCTCGTCACTGCGGTTCCCGCGCCGGCAGTTGAGCCTGAACGGGAAGTCGGACTTGCGGCTCGCCAGCAGCCGACCACGCGCGGCGTAGGCGGCAACCCTCACGGGAACCTCCTGAGAATGCGCGACGGCGAGCCAGAAGCGAGAGTTCGTCCCCAGCGCGGCCGGGATCCTGCGCGTATCCACCGTCACGGTCGCCCCGTCGCCGTATTCGAGGCGGACGCGCCTCACGCGTGTGGATGTGAGCCCGGCGCTCATCGCGTCGTGATCCGAGCACGCCGAGCCCCAAACGCCGGACAGATAGCGTGAGGACGGGCGTCGCGGCGTGCAAAAGCTCGGAACCGTCTCGAGGTCCCGGTGCGTGCTTTCACCGCTGACCCAGACGCACAGCACGCGTGCGGCGCGACGGCCCAGGTGAGCCTGCGCGCGGTACCCAGTCGCACGGATCAGCCGGCCCGTCGGGCCACGGGCGGCCGCGAGCGGGTGCACCGCGCTGAGAGGCCTCAGCCGCAGGCTGCAAAGGCCGAGATCTCCGAACGGATACTCCAAGAGCGCCACGATCCGTCCGGCCGCATCCCTCGCCTCGATGCGCGCCGGCGGTGAGCGGTCCCGGAGCGCGATCCCGTAGAAGTTCATCGCCCAGCCCGTCGGGCCCGCGAAGATGCGCGCCTCGAGTACGCGCCCATCGCGCAGGGTGATCACCACCCTCGCGACCTCGGGCGAAATGGGGCCCCAATACAGGAAGTCGAGCCGCTCGCAGTCGGGCTCGACAGCGACGTTGAGCTTCCGGCCTCGGAGGGTCACGCCGCAGGCGTTGTCGCCAGTGACGAACTCACCCTTCGCGTCGAAGAGCCCGTCGGCGACGCAGTGCCGGCCGCAAACGTCCGTGCGGTGCCCGTACCCCGCGTACAGCTCGAAGTGGCCACCCGAGCGAGTCGGACCCGAGCCGATCTGAGGGAGCGGCTGTGGCTTCCCACACGGCACCCCGTCCGGAGCGGTCTTCGCATCCGCCGGGTGCACCGCTACGACCGCGAGCGCGGCCAGGATTCCCGCGAGGCAGGCCAGGAACCTCATGCGCCGACCCTACCCGGGCGGGCGGCGGGTCGCTCAGCGCGGCTCGACCCAGAGGCAGGCTGCGACCACCGGCCACCGGCCTGGCCTGCTCGACTCAGGGCTGCGACGCGTGCTCGACTCGGGACTCACCGCCGAACAAGACGCCCCCGCGGCGACAGGACAGCTTCGACGGATAGCGGTCGCGGTCGTGCAGGATCCGGCGTCCGGCGCGATCGTAGACGTCCAGCGCTACCGGCATTCGCTTCGAGTGGGCTACCGCCAGCCAGTATCTGGAGTGGGCATGGAGCTGTGCTGGGAGTGTCACGAGCCGCGCCCAGGCAGAACTTCCGTCCTGCCACTCAACCCGAACCGCGCCCACACGCCGCTTGGCGAGGCCCTGCGCAATCGCGTCGCCCGTGTCGCAGTCCGTTGAAAAGCTGAGGTCCACGGGGTCTCTCGTCGGACCGTGACGCACGCAGTCCTCACCGCTGCTGCTGCTGCTGCCCAAGTCGCCGTCCGGCAATCGAAATGAGTGCGCGATGCACAGCATGCTCATGCGGTGCCTGCCTTCACGCGCCAGCCTCCGGAACGCGCTGATGCGCAGCACCGCGCCGGACGGCATTCGGACGCGGGCGAGCCTGAACCGCGGCGTCAGAGGCGGTGGCTGTCCGCCGCACGCGCCCTCGTCGCCGAACGGGAGATATCGCCGCTCGATCAGCTTGCCGGCCATGTCGCGGACATCGACCCGCTCGATCGGCTTGAGCGTATGCACGGGGAGCACCGCGAAATCGAACGGCCATCCCTCCGGGCCGGCGAATCGCTGGGCGCGGACGACGGTGCGGTTCTCGAGCACGGCGTCGATGGAACCCACACGCTTCGCGATCAGCGCCCAGTACAGCGCTTCGTGACGAAGGCAGTACCCCGAGCTGCCCCGGAACTGCGCGGTCTCGCGCGTCCCTAGTTCGAGGTGGCAGTCTCGGTCGTCCTCTTCGCCCCGCACGCGCACCTCCGCACAGCGAGAGAGGTCTCGGTCCGGGTTGCCTGGCTGGCGTCCCATGCCCGCTCGGAGCTCGAACGTGCCACCGGTCGCCATCGGACCGGTGCCGATCACCGGAAGCTCGGCTGCGACCGCCGTGGCCGAGGTGCCTCCCAAGACGAGGCATGCGGTAAGACCACATGAGGTAAGCCGTTTCATGCGGCGCACCCTAATCGGGCGTGCGGCCGCTTAGCGAGCCTCAGCCCACAAACACGGCTGCGGCACCGGCCGCGGCTGACCGAAGCGCTTGCGCCGCGGCCGTGACCGGGCACTTCGGTGGAGCGCACTTCGGCCCGCGTGCGGGCACGGCCGTGCGAGGCGCTCCGCCTCGGCGCGCTGCGCCGCGGCGCGGGCCTCGAGGGCCCTGCGCGCCGCGGCTGTCGCGGGCGGTAGAG
>DASVXS010000083.1:0-2407 GCA_036392575.1 Thermoleophilaceae bacterium
TGGTAATGGCCATGTGCGGCGACGCGCTTGCGCTCCATCGTCGCGGTGCGCTGGCGCTGCATCGCGACCATCAGCAGCGCGAGCAGGATCAAAGCGACGATCACGATCACGACGATCACGCCGGTGCTGATTGCGAGAACGGTCATTGGTTGCCCTCCCTGGTGCCTGTTGTGCCGGTGTCCACCGGCACCTCTTCGAGTACGTACCTGACGAGCCGCACGCGGCGCACGCCGCCCCCTTGCGCGACAGTGCCCTGCTCCGCGACCTCGCCCTCCTGGCCGACGGGGGCCTCTTGGCTCACGCCGCCCTGCTGGCCGACGCCGGCCGGCTGCCCGACCTCGCTGACGGAATCGATCCCGTAGTACTCGTACAGACGCTGCTCCTCATCGACGCTCAGGTCGCCATCGAGGAGGTCTAGGTCGGGTGCGTCCTTCACTTGGCCTTTGTCATAGCGAGCGCGAACGTAGTCGCCCTCGCGATCGGCGCCCTTCAGCGGCACGAACTTGTGGCCCCTGCCGAACAAGCCGGTCTTCACGACCGCCCATTCCGGCTGCCGGGTGTCGGCGTCGAGGTAGATCTCGTTGATCGTCCCGATCTTGTCGCCGTCCCTGTCGACCATTTCGCAACCGCGCCACTCGAGCGGGTTGTTCTGGTCCATCGATGCCTCCCTACTATCGCTCGTTTGAGCGATACCCACCTGGCTTGTGAGCTAACTACCGGAGGCGCCCGCCGAGGCTTGGGCCCCTGTTGCGCATCCACCATGCGGTGACCTTCTGAAAGACCACGTCGGCCTGCATGGCGAGGCTATTCGGGCTCGGCATCGCACCGATCTGCTGGGCGAGGTAGGCGGTGTCGAAGATAACCCTGCCGCGCTTGACGCGGTCGTCGTCGGCGAAGTCGTAGAAGGAGGCGACGTCGAGCTCGACCTTGCCGTCCGTTGGGTCGAAGCCAGGCGGGGCCAGACCGCCGCTCATGGTGCCGGTGAGGCGCATCTTCACCGCCATGTGCGAGGTGTCGTCTGTTGCGTACGGGCCCTCTATTACTCGGAAGTGGAGGTCCGGGAAGGCGTTCCAGCGGCTGACGAGCATCTCCTTGATCTCATCCGGCCCGTGCATGACGGTGAGCCAGGCGGAGTCCTCGAAGATCACCTTGGGCGTGAACATGTCGGGCACGCGCTCAGGATCGCGCGAGTTGAGGTTGTCGAGGTAGCGCTTGAACGCGCGGAAGTCGGGCTCCTCGACGGTGACGATCCCGCCGGTCGTTTGGAAGCGTGCTTCTGGCTTCGGCATGCGATTGACCCTCTCTCAGCCGCCGTGCGGCGTCAAGCCGTGCGCGTCAACGCCCGCGAAACTCGAAGTGCATCGGGTCGTGAATCGACGGCCACTCGCCGCCCCACGTGAAGCCATGGCGCTTCACGGTGCGGACGAGGCGACGGTCCTGGTGCGACCGACCGCCGAACGGATTGGCGCTCGCGTTCAGGTCGACGGCGAGCCCCCAGGCGTGAAGCGAGAGCGCGCCACCGGGTTGGATGCGCCGGGGCGCGTAGCAGCCGGCGTAGTCGCCGGGATCGACTAGGCCTGCGAGCCCACGGCGCTCGAGCTCGGACATGGCGGCGCGGAGCGCGGGGACCATGTCGCGATGGCAGGTGACGCTGCCGAGGATCGGCACGCGCCGCGTGACGATGTTCCGGCGGACGAAGCCGCGGTCGAGGCGCACCCAGTCCTGGCCGTACGGCAGCGCGACGCTGGGCTCGCCGAAGCGGGCCTTCAGCTCCGCGGGCCGCGCCGGCCCGCCGCTCGCGGGGCCGCGACGGTCCTCGGAGCGGTCGAGCACGAGGCGGGCGCGGGCTCCGTCTCCGGCCCTGCGTGCGAGCGCGGCCGCGCTGATGTCGGCGTCTGGCTTCAGGAGCGCGACCACGTTGCGGGCCGCGGTTTCCACCCGAGCGTCGCGGTTGTCGACAACGATCTCGGCCGACTGCGCGAGCGGGTCCGGTAGCACGCCGGCGACGCGTAGCCGCCGTCCGCCTATGAGCGTGAGCGTTCCGCCGGTGCGTACCTTGCGCAGCCTGGCCGAGGTGGCTGAGAGCAGGGTCTCGCCGCGCCCCAGCCGCGCCACGTCCCGCCGCTCCGCCTGCGGAAGCGCGGCCGCGTATGCGCGGGGGTCGACGGCCACCGCGTCGAGCGGGACGGCAAAGCCGCGCCTCGTTTGCTCGACCCTCCGGCCGCTACTCGCTCGCGCCGACGTGAGCAGCGCGGTGCCGCGACCGATCACGCTCGTGCTCCGCACCGCCGGACGCGTCGACCAAGCGCCAGGCAAGCCGTCCACGCCAGACACCGGCAAGCGGCCACGGTCCCCGCGTGTCGCGATCGTCTGGGGAGCCGACGACCCACGCGCCGCCGCACGCCGG
>DASVXS010000084.1:0-3567 GCA_036392575.1 Thermoleophilaceae bacterium
CGCCGCCGCGCGCGAGCTCCGCCGACTCGGGCGACGCGTACCACGGCGCGCGCGCCCGGATCGCGGCGAAGGGTTGGCTGGGCTCAGCCCCCGCGAACGCGAGGTCGCCGAAGAGGTCGCCTCCGGCAAGACCAACCGCGACATCGCCGCGACGCTCTTTCTCAGCGAGAAGACGGTCGAGAGTCACTTGGCCCGGATCTACTCGAAGCTCGGTGTGCACTCGCGGGCGGCGCTGACGGGCATCGTGGCGCGACAGTCGACCCCATAGGGGGACCGGTTGCAGGATTCGCCCGGTACCGCGCTCGCGCGGTAGCGACGAACCTGGGCACATGCCCACTTTCATCCTGTGTCACAGGCACCGCCCCGAGGAATGCGCGATCGCGGTGTCGGCCTGGAAGGGGTTTTGCAGCCCCTTGCGCCACGGGCACCCGCTCGGCTCGTGCCTGACCGGCGGCCACAGGATCTGGTGGACCGTCGAGGCCGGCGACAGCGCTAGTGCGCTGGGGCAGCTCCCGCCTTATGTGGCCGAGCGAACCGTGGCGGAGCAGGTGCGCGAGGTGCCGCTGCCATGACGGCTCTGCATGTGTGCCCGGCCTGCGGCTCGGCCTTGGTTCAACTGGTCGCGCAGGACGAGTCGGAGAGCAACCGCTGGTGGCTCACGCTCCGCTGCCCCGAGTGCGAGACGATCAGCGCCGGCGAATTCGACCAGACCGCCGTCGAGGCGCTCGAACGTGAGCTCGAGCGGGGTGCAGCGGAGCTCGAGGCAAACTACCTGCTCCTGGTCCAGGCGAACATGGCGGATGCTCTGGATCGCTTCCTCCGCGCGCTCGAAGCCGACGCGATCCAGCCGATCGACTTCTGAGTTACAAGCGACGCTGCCGGGTACATCGCCCGCTACGCGGGACCCGTAGGATCAAGCCCATGACCCAGAGCGAGAACAGCCCGATCATCGACCGCATCGAGTCCCTCGTTGAGGAGGAGCAGCGGCTCTGGCATGACGAGTCTGAGGGGCGGCTCGACGACGACGGTCGCCAGCGCCTCGCGATCATCCGAGCCGAGCTCGACCGCTGCTGGGATCACTTGAGGCGGCGCCGCGCGAACCCGACTGCGCCCGACGTGATCGATCCCGTGCCCTGGCCGCCCAACGACCTCGAGGGCCCGGAGCCGGAGCCGCCGCACCTCGAGCACGGCGTACACGGGGCAGACGAGCCCGCGCCGGACCCGGACGTCCCGCGCGACATCCCCTAGCCGCACCAGGGAGCAGACCAGGGCATTCACGGGCGCGATGTGGAGGCGCGCGGACCAACCTTCGTGCGTCACCACGCTCAGTCTTGAGAGGAGATCCCTAATGAGCTCGTCGCCCGACTCCCCACCCACTTCGGAAGGCTATGCGCAGGTGGGCGACGTGAAATTGCATTACGTCGAGGCCGGCGATGGGCCGCTGATCCTTCTGCTGCACGGCTTCCCGGAGTTCTGGTTCGGCTGGCGGCTGCAGATCGCGCCGCTCGCTGCGGCGGGCTTTCGAGTCGTCGCGCCCGACACGCGCGGCTACAACCTGTCGTCGAAGCCCGATGGGGTCGCGGCCTACAGCGCCGACAAGCTGGCCGCCGACATCACCGGTCTCATACGAGAGCTCGGTGCCGAGTCCGCGCTGGTGGTCGGTCACGACTGGGGCGGAACCATCGCCTGGACCATGGCGATGAACAACCCCGAGGTCGTGCAGCGGCTGGCCATCCTCAACGCGGCCCACCCCCGGCGGCTCCAGCAGGGACTGCGCACCCCGGGCCAGCTCCGGAAGTCCTGGTACTTCTTCTTCTTTCAACCACCGGGGCTTCCCGAGCGCCTGGTGCGCGCCAGGGACTGGCGCTTCTTCCGGCGCTTCCTGGGCGACGCGCGTCCCGCCTTTACGCCGGAGGAGATGGATCGCTACATCGAGGCGTGGTCACTGCCAGGCGCCGCAACCGGAATGCTCAACTACTATCGCGCGGCGGTGCGACAGTCGCCGAAGCAGGCCGAAGCGCAGCTGCGCCCGATCTCCGCGCCCACACTCGTCATCTGGGGGCAGCGCGATCGCTACCTCGGCCCCACACTCGCCGAGCCCGACCGCAACGACGTGCCGAACCTCGATCGCGTCGAGCGCCTGCCCGACGCGTCGCATTGGGTCCATCACGACGAGTCTGAGCGCGTCACACAACTGCTCACCGACTTCTTCGCCCCCGCCCGCACAACCCAAGACCGCCAAACGTCGACAACGTAAAGGCCGGATCGGCAGCGCAGCGTCACTGCCTACGACGCGGCCGATCGAGGTGACGCGTTCGCGCCCTCGGGCGGCTCAGCGAACGCGATGGCGTTCCCATCCGGATCGGGGACGCTCACGTGGCGGACACCGTTCGAGTAGGTCTCGATCGGTTCGTGCTCGATGCGCTGGGCGGTGAGGCGCTCGAGGAGCTCGTCGAGCTCGGCGACGGCGAGGGTGATCCGGCCCGCGCCCGCCCGCGCCGCGTTCGGCTCGATGAAGAGCCAGGCGTGCTCGTCGATCTCCCACAGAATCTCTTCCCCGACGCGACTGTCTGGGGGTCGCCCGAAGAACCGCGTGTACCAATCGATGCTGGCGTCGAGATCGGACACCGGGACACCGGCGAAAAGGTGGGTGATCGCGCTCATCTCAGGACCGCCTAAGCGGCCCTAGCGCCGTCCGCGATCTGGATGTCGAGCTTCGAGTGCGCCTTGCGAAGCGACCACTCCACCCCATCCGGCTGCTCGCCGCGCGCGAAGATGAAGCCGAGGTAGCGGTCGCCCTCGGGTAGCGGCACCACCTCGCGCCCGCGCGGGATCGTGATCTCGAGCCCCTCGACGCCCGCGACGGCGCGGGCACGATCCTGGCCGCCCACCTCCTCGAGCACGCCGGCGCCGGGGATCGGGATCATCATCACGCCGGACGCCGTAGCCTCGCGCCAGAGGCCGTCGAGCGGCATGCCGAGCGCGTGGCGGAGGATCACCTCCTCGAGGCTCGCGCCAAGTCCGAAGCGAAGCGCGCGTGAGCATAGGCCTCCGATCGAGCGCGCCGCCAGCTCGAGCATCACGACCTCGTCGCCGTCGACGCGTAGCTCGGCGTGCACCGGGCCGTCGCGCAGGCCGAGCGCCGCCGCCGCCCGCCCCGCCAGCTCGGCGACTCGTGCCTGCACTTCGACCGGAAGCCGCGATGGCGTGACGAGGATGGTCTCCTCGAAATAGGGCCCCTCCATCGGCTCGCGCTTGTCGAACAGCGCCAGCACCTCGAGCTCGCCGCCGCGCAGCAGTCCCTCTAGCGCCACCTCGCGACCGGGCACGTAGCGCTCGAGCAGGAGCTCCGCCTCTTCCCCCGCGATTGCGCGCACCCGCGCACCCGCGGACGCCGCGGCGGCCTCGTCGTCGGCGCGGATCACTCCGCGGCTCGCCGACAGCGACAGCGGCTTCACGACAACGGGGAAGCCGAGGCCGCGCGCGGCAGTGGCAACGTCACGCCCGGCCGGGACCACGAGGAAGTCAGGCTGCGCCACCGCGGCCTCGGCGAAAGCGCGGCGCATC
>DASVXS010000085.1:0-5711 GCA_036392575.1 Thermoleophilaceae bacterium
AAGCGCTCGGCGCGGCCGACTCGCTCGACGCGATCGTGGAGGTGCTCGTCACTCAGCTCGTGGACTACCTCGAGCACGACGCGGACGGCCAGGTGGTGCTCTACGAGATGTTCGCGGCGTCCCGCAACAACGAGGAGCTGCAGACCGAGATGGGCGAGCTGTACCGGCGTATCCGCAGCGGCATCGCGCGCGTGCTCGAAGACAAGGAGAGGGCGGGCGTCGTGACTCTGCCCGCGCCGGCTGACTCGGTTGCGGCCGTTCTGGTCGCGCTCGGGGACGGGATGATGATGCAGGTGCTATCCGACCCCGACTGGGATCGGGACGCCGCCTTCGCGCTCGGCATTCGGATGGCCCGGCTCGCGCTCGGCGCGGCGGACGTCTAGGAACGTCTGGCGAAACTCGCCACGCCTACTCCCGCAGCCCTACGGCTTCGAGGGCGTCCTCGACACTCAGGTACTCCCGCACCCGCACAACCTTTCCGTCGCGGACGGTGCTGACGACGGCGAAGCGCAGATCGGTCTCGATGCCGCTGAGCTTCGCCCGCCCCTTCATGCGCTGAATCGAAAGGACGCGGTCATCCCCGACGTCCCGCAGTTCCTCCACCACGACGCCGGCGTCGTCGAAGGTATCGAGCCAGTCTTGGAAGTACCGACGCACGGCGACCGGCCCGTGCATCTCGCCGACGTCATCGATTGCGCCCTCGGCCGCCCGCCAATCGATGTCGGGGTCCCAGAACTCGGCCATCGCATCGAGGCCACCGTCAGCAAACGCTTGGAGCCCCTGACGCACGACCTCCACATTCTCCTGCGACATCGCCCGCCCAGTATCCCGCAGGCGACGCGCGGTGCTACGCCGCGAGCGGCGCGGCCCGAGAGCTAGGCCGCTTCGGCGCCGGTCAGCTTCGGCGAGGTCCAGGGCGCGTCGAGGCGCGCCTGCAGGTGGTCGCCGAGCTCGTCGATCGCGACGCGGTCCTGCGAAAGCGTGTCGCGGTCGCGCACAGTCACCGTGCGGTCCTCGAGCGACTGGTGGTCGATCGTGACGCACCACGGCGTGCCGATCTCGTCCTGGCGCCGGTAGCGCCTGCCGATCGAGCCGCCCTCGTCGTACTCCGTCTGGAAGCGATTCCGGAGCAGGCCGTGCACCTCTCGCGCCAGCTCCGGCTGGCCGTCCTTGCGCACCAGCGGCAGGATCGCGACCTTCACGGGCGCGACCTGCGGATGCAGCTTGAGCACGGTGCGTTGCTCGCCGCCGATCTCGTCCTCGTCGTAAGCGTCGCAGAGCAGCGCGAGGATCGTCCGGCCCACTCCGGCGGCCGGCTCGATCACGTGCGGCACATAGCGCTCGCCGCTCCCGGAGTCGAAGTACTCGAGCTTCTCGCCGGAGAACTTGGCGTGCTGGGTGAGATCGAAGTCGCCCCGGTTGGCGATGCCCTCGAGCTCCTGGAAGCCGATCGGATACAGGTACTCGATGTCGCTCGTGGCGCTCGAGTAGTGGCTCAGCTCATCCTGCTCGTGCGCGCGAAGACGAAGGTGGTCCGAGCGGATGCCGAGGCCCTCGTACCAGGCCATGCGCTCCTTCAGCCAGTAGTCGTACCAGCGCTCGGCCTCGCCCGGCGGGACGAAGAATTCCATCTCCATCTGCTCGAACTCGAGCGTGCGGAAGATGAAGTTGCCCGGAGTGATCTCGTTGCGGAACGACTTGCCGATCTGGGCGATGCCGAACGGCGGCTTCTTGCGCGCGAAGCCGAGCACCGTCTTGAAGTCGAGGAAGATGCCCTGGGCGGTCTCCGGGCGGAGATAGACCTTCTGCCCGGTCTCCGAAATCGGACCGATCGTCGTCTCGAACATGAGGTTGAACTCGCGCGCCTCGGTGAGGTCACAGTCCGGCCCCTGGCCCGCGGGCACGCTCGGCTTGCGGGGGCAGCGCGCCTCCTCGTGCTCCAGGTCGAGGTGGTCCGCCCGGAAGCGCTGTCCGCAGGTCTTGCAGTCCACGAGCGGGTCGGTGAAGCCGGCGAGGTGGCCGGACGCCTCCCACGTGCGCGGGTGCTGGATGATCGCGCTGTCGAGGGCGACGATGTCGTCGCGGTCGCGGATCATCGCGTTCCACCAGGCGTCCGTGACGTTGCGCTTCAGCAGCACGCCGTAGTGCCCGTAGTCGTACGTGTTGGCGATGCCGCCGTAGATCTCGGAGGCCGGGAAGATGATCCCGCGCCGCTTGCAGAGCGCGACGATCTTGTCCATCGTGACGGGCTCGGACATCGCGCACGAACCCTAGCGAGCGACCAGCGACGAGCGCCAACGCGCCAAGGCGGCTCTCAAAGACCCCGCTCTTTGCAGAGAGGGTGCAGTTAGTCTCGGAAAGGGTGGGATAGCGTCGGCCGGCATGGTGAGGGTGGCTCTGCGAGGGGCGAATCACATCCGGGCCTGGATCGTCTGGCACTCGTTGAAGGTGTCCCTGCTCGACGATCTGGACACGCCGCGGCCGCCCGCCGCGGAATGAATTAGGGCCGTAGCTCGCACTCATAGGCTGTAGCTGGCACTCATATACTCCGAGTGCCATGCCGATTTACGAGTACCGCTGCGACAACGGGCACACCTTCGAGGTCATGCAACGCATGACCGACGAGCCGCTGACCGTGCACGAGGACTGCGGGGCGCCTGTGCAGCGCGTGTTCCATCCCGTCGCCGTGCACTTCAAGGGGTCGGGCTTCTACAACACCGACTACGGCAAGAAGAGCCGCAGCGGTGCCTCTTCGAACTCTGAATCGTCGTCGGGCTCGGACAACTCCTCGTCGTCGTCGTCCGAATCGGCGAGCGAGTCGAAGTCGTCGTCCTCGGCTGCGAAGTCGGACGACTAGCCGCTGCCCTGCAGCTTCTCGACGGCCCGGCGCCGGTCCTCCTGGCTCACCAGCAGGCTCCCGTCGGGGTTCACCTGCGTGAACGGCAGCACGTCGGTCTTGCCCCCGCCGCCCGTGGTCAGGTCCGTGAACAGCGCGATCAGGCCGGGGCCGCCGAGATCGGTGCGGACCGTGCGCGGCGCCTCCCACGACACCCACGGCAGGCGGAAGAACGTCCCCGGTGAGAGCGCCTTCGAGCGCATCTGGGAAAGCACCTCCTGCTGCCGGGCGGCGCGGGCGCGGTCGTCCTCCCTGGGTGCGCAGAAGTTCTCGCGTATGCGCGCGTAGCGGAGCGCCTCGTCCCCGCTCAGGTGGTGCTCGCCCTTGCGCAGCCGGAAGGTCTTGCCGTCGAACGAGTTCGAGCGGATGCAGCGCTTCAGGTTCACATCGATGCCGCCGAGCGCGTCGATCAACTTCGGGAAGTTCTGGAAGTTGACCTCGAGCACGTGATTCACGCGCAGTCCGTTCCCGAGAAAGCCCTCGACCGTCTTGATCGCGAGCGCCGGTCCGCCGATCGCGTAAGCGGCGTTGATCTTCGCCACGCCATGTCCTGGAATCTGAGCCTGCGAGTCGCGCAGGATCGAGAGCTTGCGGACGGTGCCGAAGCCGACGTGGAGCAGCATGATGCTGTCGGAGCGGCTCGGCCCGCCGGGGTTGGCGCCCGGCTCCTTGCTTCCCGGCGGGCGCGCGTCGGACCCGAGTACGAGGACGTTGCTGCCGGTGAGCAGGCTGCCGCCGCCCGAGAGTGCGTCCTTCGCGTTCGTGGACACGCCCTTCTCGATCTGGGCTGAGATCACGAACAGCACGAGCGAGAGCGCCAGCCAGAACAGCACGGCCAGCGCGACCCACTTGAGCACGCGCTTGGGCGTGATAGGGCGCCTTTCGCGCGGTGGCGCCTCCGGCCCCGGCTCTCCGCGCTCGCGCCGGCGGAAATTTCGCAGCGCGTCGCTCGAACGCAGCCTGTCGAACAGGCGCCTGCGCGAGCGATAGACCTTGTACTCCGGTACGGGGGCGTCGGGCATGCGTGTGCGTATATCGTCGAGCCCATGCCGACCGGCCGTGTCATCGGAATCGACGCCGGTGGCACGAAGCTGCTCGCCGGTGTGGTGGATGAGCGGCTGCTCGTCCACCACCGGGTTCACCGGGTGATCCGCGGGCTCGGTCAGCGAAAGCTGCTCGAGGTGATGGTAGAGGTCGTCGAGGAGGCCCGGGCTGCGGAGCCCGACGTAGGGGCGGTCGGGTTCGGGATTCCGTCTCGCGTCGATGCCGATCTCGGTGTCTCCGAAGGATCGGTGCACCTGCCGCTCGACGGCGTGCCGTTCCGGGCGCTCATGAGTGAGCGCCTCGGTCTGCCGGTGGCGGTCGACAACGACGCGAACGCCGCTCTCCTCGCGGAGTCGCGCGCCGGCGCCGCGAGGGGCGCGCGCTGCGCAGCCATGGTCACGCTGGGGACGGGCATCGGGGGCGGCTTGCTGATCGACGGCGAGCTGTTCCGCGGCAACTACGGCGGGGGCGCGGAGCTCGGCCACATGATCGTCGACATCGACGGTCCCGAGTGCTCGTGTGGCTCGCGCGGCTGCCTGGAGGCGCTCGCCTCGGGCAGCGCAATCGGCCGGCTCGGCGAGGAAGCCGCGCGCAAAGCGCCGGATTCTGCGCTCGGACGCGCGCTCGGCGCCCGCGAGGAGCTCAGCGGCCGGCTCGTCACCGAACTCGCGCACGACGGCGACGAGATGGCCCGTGACGTGCTGGCCTCCGTCGGCCGCAGCCTCGGCGCGGGCATCGCGAACATCGTGAACATCTTCGAGCCGCAGGTCGTCGTCGTCGGTGGCGGCGCGATAGCGGGCGGCGAGCTCCTGCTCGAGCCGGCGCGCAAGGTGGTCGCCTCGCGCGCCCTGTATCCCGCGCGCGATCGCGTCCGGATCGCGGCTGCGGAGTTCGGCGACGAGGCGGGGATGGTCGGCGCGGCCCTCCTCGCGATGGATGTGGTCAGGACGCCCTATTGACAGGCCGCCTTGTGGTCTGCCCGACCCCGATCGGGAACCTCGAGGACGTGACGCTGCGGGTACTGGCCGCCCTTCGCGAGGCCGACGTGGTGGCGTGTGAGGACACCCGCCGCACGCGCGTACTGCTCGACCGCTACGGGGTGAACGCGCGCCTCGTCTCCTACCACGAGCACAACGAGGAGCGGCGCGCCGCCGAGCTCGTCGAGGACATGCGGGCGGGCAAGACGGTGGCGCTCGTGTCGGATGCCGGGATGCCGCTCGTGTCCGACCCCGGTTACGTGCTCGTGAGAGCCGCGGCGGCTGCGGGCATCGCGGTGGAGGTGCTGCCCGGACCGTCGGCGGTGCTGGCGGCGCTCGTGGCCTCGGCGCTGCCCGCGGACCGCTGGCGCTTCGTCGGCTTCCTTCCGCGCAAGAAGGGCGAGCTTCGCGAGGTGCTGTCCGAGCCGGGGACGCTTGTCGCGTTCGAGTCGCCGAAGCGGGTCCCGGCGGCGCTCGCGACACTGGCCGAATTGACGCCCGACCGCGAAGCGGCCGTGGCGCGCGAGCTCACGAAGGCGCACGAGGAGGTGGTGCGCGGCACCGCCGGGGAGTTGGCGGCTCGGTACATGGACGAGCCGCCGCGCGGCGAGGTGGTGCTGGTGATCGGACCGCTTCCGGGCCGAACAGCGGACGAGCCGGGCGAGGAGGCGGTCGACGCGCTCGCGCGGCTGGTCGAGGCAGGCGCAAAGCCGCGCGCGGCCGCGGCAGTGGTCGCCGAGCTCACGGGCGGGAGCGCCAACGCGCTCTACCGGTCGCTTTCGTCACGGCGCAGC
>DASVXS010000086.1:0-12974 GCA_036392575.1 Thermoleophilaceae bacterium
TCCAGCTGCGGTTTAGTCGGCTGCAAACCTTCGCTCTGCGGCGTCCTCGGGCGCTCGCTTGGCTATCGCCAAGCTTCGGCCCTGCGTCCTTGCATAGCTCGGTTTTCGCCGGCTAACGCGAGCTGTAGGCCGGGAGGAGTCCGACGCGTACGCTCGGAACCTGCGCGGCGCGCCGGTCGTCCGCCGCGCGACGGATCTTTAGCCGCCCGCCGTACCGCCAGGGGAGTACGGAAAAGAGTCAACCGAGGGCCGACGACGTTCCGCTCCCCGCGGAGCACGATGCTGGGTGACCGTGCTTCGCCTGAACCCGAGCGCACTCGACTACGCGATCATCGCGGTCTACTTCCTGGTGGTCCTCGGGATCGGCGCGGTAGCGAGGCTCACGATCAAGACTGATCTCGACTTCTTCCTGTCGGGGCGGTCGCTGCCCGCGTGGATAACGGGGCTTGCGTTCATCGCCGCGAACCTCGGGGCGCTCGAGATCCTGGGCCAGGCGGCCAACGGGGCGCAGTACGGCGTGCCGGCCGTCCACTACTACTGGCTCGGCGCGGTGCCCGCGATGGTCTTCCTCGGCATCGTGATGATGCCGTTCTACTACGGGGCGAAGGTCCGCTCCGTGCCCGAATACCTCAGGCTGCGCTTCAACGAGGCAACGCACGCGTTCAACGCAGGCACCTTCGCGATCGCGACGGTCCTCATCTCGGGCGTGAACCTGTTCGCGCTGGCTCTGATCATCCACCTCATGCTGGGCTGGTCGGTGTCGGTGGCGATCCTCGTCGCCGCGGCCATCGTCCTCGTGTACATCACGCTCGGCGGCCTCACGTCGGCGATCTACAACGAGGTGCTCCAGTTCTTCGTGATCGTGGCGAGTCTGCTGCCGCTCACGATCGTGGCGCTGCACAGCGTCGGCGGAGTCGACGGCCTCAAGCACCGCGTTCAGAGCTTCAAACCGCTCGCGGATCCGGCGTTGCACGCTTGGAAAGGCCTCGCCATCGGGCACGTGAGCAACCCGCTCGCGTCCGATTGGGTGGGACTCGTGTTCGGGCTCGGCTTCGTGCTCAGCTTCGGCTACTGGACGACGAACTTCGCCGAGGTGCAACGCGCGCTGTCGGCGCGGAACATGTCGGCCGCGCGCCGCACGCCGCTGATCGGGGCCTACCCGAAGATCTTCCTACCGGCGATCATCATCGTCCCGGGCCTGATCGCGGCGGTGACCGTCCCGGGTCTCGGTAGCAGTAGCACGAACCTTCAGTACAACACCGCGATCCCTCACCTGATCGGCAACTTCCTCCCCGAGGGCATGCTGGGGATCGCTATCACCGGGCTGCTCGCCGCCTTCATGGCAGGGGTGGCTGCGAACGTCACCTCGTTCAACACGGTCGTGACTTACGACCTGATCCAGTCCTACTTCGTGAAGAACCGGGACTCGGATTACTACCTGCGCGCGGGCCGGTTCGTGACGATCGCCGGCGTTCTGATCTCGGTGGCCACGGCGTTCATCGCCAAGGGCTACTCGAACATCATGAACTACATCCAGACGCTGTTCTCGATCTTCAACGCGCCGCTGTTCGCGACGTTCATCATCGCGATGTTCTGGCGCCGCGCGACGGCGTGGGGAGGGTTCTGGAGCCTAGTGGCGGGGACTGCGGCCGCTTATGCGGTCAACCGGCTGAACGCATACGGACTGATCTTCCACTTCGGCTCGCCGCTGAGCGCGAGCTTCTGGCAGGCGATCATCGCGTTCCTGGCCGACGCCGTAGTGCTCGTGCTCGTTTCGCTCGTCACCCAGCCGAAATCCCCCGAGCGCCTGCGCGGCCTCGTGTGGGGCCTCACGCGCAAGGCGGAGCCCGAGGAGAACGCCGACCCCCGCGACAAGCTGTGGTGGCGCTCGCCGGCGCTCCTCGGCGGGGTCGCAATCGCGCTTCTCGCCGCGCTCAACATCATTTTCATCTAGGAGGCAGCCCGCATGGCCGACGAAATCAATCCGCTGCCGCCCACCGGCGCCACTGACGAGGAAGAGCAGCGCTCGGCTCGTATGGCCAACCGCTACGACATCCGCCGGTTGATCGGCGGCGTGTTCCTCCTCTACGGCGTCGTCCTCACGGTGCTCGGGCTGTTCGGCAGCTCGCACGTCAAGAACAAGGCCGCCGGGATCAACATCGATCTGTGGACCGGACTGGGCATGCTCGTGTTCGCCGCGTTCATGATCGGCTGGGCGGTGCTACGGCCCGTGCAGCCGGAGCCGCCCGAGACGCGCGGCCAGGGCTCGGGGCGGATTCGCCGCGCGCCGGCAACGTGAGTGTGCGCGCGGGCCCGGGTACGCGCGCGCCTATGACGACACATCCGGGACTGGCCGCGGCCGAGGAGAAGATGGAGCGCGGGGGCGTCTCGGACGCCGCGCGCGCCGCGTTCGCGCGGATGTACGAGCAGCTCGTGAGCGGAGACGCCTTCGAGCTGCCGGGTGACGAGCTCGAGCCGGCTCGCGACGTACAGCGACTCGAAGAGCTGCCCGGCGCTGACGAGGCGGCGCTCGACAGCGTGGTCGTCGTGAAGTTGAACGGCGGCCTCGGCACGAGCATGGGCCTGGACGCGCCGAAGTCGCTGATCGAGGTCAAGCCGGGTCACACCTTCCTCGACGTGATCGTCCGCCAGCTGCTCGCGCTCCGGCAGCGTCACCGGGCGCGGCTGCCGCTGGTGCTGATGAACTCGTACTCGACGAGGGACGCAACGCTGGCAGCGCTCGAGCGCTACGCCGACCTCGCGGTCGACGTGCCCCTCGACTTCCTCCAAAGCCGTGAGCCGAAGCTCCGTGCGAGTGACCTCGAGCCGATCGAGTGGCCTGATGATCCCGAGCTCGAGTGGAACCCGCCGGGCCATGGAGACATCTATCCCTCGCTGATCGGGTCGGGAATGCTCGAGGCGCTACTCGATCGGGGCTACGAGTACGCATTCGTCTCGAACGTGGACAACCTCGGCGCCGTGCTCGACCCGCGTGTGGTCGCCTTCGTGGCAGCCGAGCGGCGGCCGTTCGTGATGGAGGTGGTGGAGGGGACGGAGGCGGATCGCAAGGGCGGTCACATCGCGCGGCGCGATGGCCGCCTGCTGCTGCGCGAGTCCGCGCAGGTACCCGAGGGCGACGACTCGTTCGGCGACTTCCAGCGCTGGCGCTACTACAACACCAACAATCTCTGGCTTCACTTGCGGACGCTCGCCGAGAATGGCCCGCCGCCGCTCCCGCTCATCGTGAACCGTAAGACGGTCGACCCGAGGGATTCCTCGACGCCCGAGGTACTGCAGCTCGAGACCGCGATGGGGGCCGCGCTTGGCACGCCCGACGGCGCCGAGGTGGTGTGCGTGCCGCGTACCCGCTTCGCGCCGGTGAAGACGACGAACGACCTGCTGGTCGTGCGCTCGGACGCGTACGTCCTGCACGAGGACGACGCGCTGCTCGAACCCGCGCCCGAACGAGCCGGTGCACCGCCGCCGGTCGTCGATCTCGACCCGAGCTTCTACAAGTTGCTGCCCGACTTCGAGTCGCGCTTTCCCGCCGGCCCACCGTCGCTCGCGCGCGCCGAGCGCCTCACGGTTCGCGGTGACGTGACTTTCGGCGCCGGCACGGTCGTCTCAGGGGCGGCCGAGGTGGTGGCTTGACGCCCAGCCGGGTGGTGGCGTTCGCGCCGGGCCGGGCCAACCTCATCGGCGAGCACACCGACTACAACGACGGGCTGAGCCTGCCGTTCGCCATCGAGCAGGGGGTACGCGTTACGGCTGTCCCGAGTGCTGCGGCTGACCTGGTCGTCCGGTCCGTCGACCACCACCAGGAGCAGCAGTTCCCGCTCACGGGCCTACCGACAGCGCGTTTCGGGGACTGGCGGGACTTCGTGCGCGGGGCGATCGGCGAGCTCAGCGCGGCCGGTTTCGAACTGCGCGGCGGCGAGCTAGAGATCGACGGCAGCGTGCCGGAGGGAGGCGGGCTCTCCTCGTCGGCGGCACTGGAGGTCGCGCTATGCATGGCGCTGATAGCGCTGTCCGGGGCGCCCGAGCCCACCGACCGCATAGCTCTCAGCCGGCTGTGCTCGCGCATCGAGAACCAGTGGGTGGGGGCGCGCACCGGGCTGCTCGACCAGTTGGCATCGCTCCTCGGCACCGAGGAGCACGCTCTACGGATCGACTTCCGCACACTCGAGACGCGATCGGTGCCGCTCCACCTGGGCAGCTGGCGGCTGATCACGATCGACTCGTGCGAGCCACACTCGCTCGCCGCGTCGGGCTACAACGAGCGGCGGGCCGAGTGCGAGCGAGCGCGCGGGCTGCTCGGCCTCGAGAGCCTGCGCGACGCGCGCATCGAAGACCTCGAGCGGCTGCCCGACCCGCTTGGACGGCGCGTCCTCCACGTGATCGAGGAAAACGCGCGCGTGGACGCCGCCGTCACGGCGCTCCAGTCCGACGACCTCGCGGCGCTCGCCCCGCTGCTCGACGCCTCGCACCGGAGCCTCCGCGATCTGTTCGACGCCTCCACCCCAGCGGTCGAGCGCGCAGTCGCGCGCGTTCTGGCCGCGGGCGCGGCAGGCGCGCGCATGATGGGCGGCGGCTTCGGAGGGCAGGTGATAGCGCTCATGCCGCCCGGAACGGAGGTACCGGAGCGCGCTCGCGAGGTCGCGCCTGCCGCGGGCGCGCGGCTCCTCGAGGCGGTGTGATCGGAAGCCGCGATCGCGGAGAACGTCTTAGCCCTCGTGGCGGCCGGCATGAGCAATCACGAGATCGCCGAGCACTTGGTCGTGAGCCCCGCGACCGCGAAGACGCACGTGAGCAGGGCGCTCCGCAAGCTGCGCCTGCGCGACCGCGCTCAGCTCGTGTCCGTGGCCTACGAGTGCGGGCTGGTGGTCCCGCGCGCGTACCGCTATGCCGGCCGTGTCCCTATTCGCGCTGCTGGAGCTTGGCCGGATCAACTGCCTCGAACTCGCCCGTCTCCAGCTCGTGCGCAACGCGGGCGTCAACGTGTTCAGGCTCCGGCTCCGGCCCGCCCTCGGCGAGCGCTGCACGGCGTGCCTGGAACTGGCGAAACCGCCGCAGCTTGAGGATCTCCAGCACGAGCACGAGATAGACGGACGCCGCGACCGCGAGCAGCCCGAAGCCCGCCATGACGAGGCTCCAGCGCAGGTCCCAGTGCCCTTGGTCGTCGGTGTAAGGGACGAAGCGCAGGGCCAGCGCGAGCATTCCGAGCGAAAGCGTCCACAGGTAGATGTAGACCGCGGTGCGCCGCTGCGAGAAGCCGATGTTCGCGAAGCGGTGGTGGAAGTGCCAGGAGTCCGCCTTGTAGACCGGCCTCCCGTATTTCACGCGCTTCGCGATCACGAAGCTCGAGTCGAGGATCGGAACGGCCAGGATCACCAGCGGGAACGCGAGGGCGATCACGGCGTTGGTCTTCAGGGCCCCCTGCACGGCGATCGCAGCGAGCAGGTAGCCGAGCAGGTTCGACCCCGAGTCCCCGAGGAAGATCGACGCTGGGTGGAAGCCGTGACGCAGGTAGCCCAGGCAGCTTCCCGCGACGATCAGAGCAAGTACGCCCGCGGCGTCGCGGTCGAGCGACAGGGCGATCGTGCCGAACGTGATCGCAGCGATCGTGCACACGCCCGCAGCAAGCCCGTCAACGCCGTCGATGAAGTTCACGGCATTCATGCAGGCCACGATCCCGATAACGGTGAGCGGGTAGGACGTCCAGCCGAGGTCGATGTGGCCGAGGAACGGCAGCGTCATCGTGTCGACGCGCACGTTCATTGCCACCGGGATGATCGCCGCGAGGATCTGGCCCGCCAGCTTCACGTCCGCCGACAGCTCGAAGAGGTCGTCGAGCGCGCCGACGAGGGCGATCACCGCCGCGCCGATCAGGATGCCGCGCGTCTCCTGCGTGTGCGGCAGCCAGATCCAGCCCGCCACCTCCACGCCGATGAGGATCGCCAGCCCGCCGAGGCGGGGCGTCGGGAACTGGTGCAGCCCGCGCTCCCGCGGCTCATCGATCGCTCCGACGCGCCAGGCGATCGCCGCAGCGACCGGCGTCATCACCCAGACGATCACGAGCGCGAGGCCGAAGCCCAGGAATGCGTCGTGGAGGTTCACGGGCCCAAGGGTAGGGTTCGCCGCGGCAGCGCGTGAACCTCTGCGCGCCAGACTAGGCGGCCACGCGGCGGGTGGGGCGCGTGGGCTCGGGTCCTCGCGCGTAGCGCTCGTACCAGAGCGAGAAGGAGAGCAGCCCCCAGATCTGCCGCGACAGGTCCTCTCGGCGCGCCACGTGCCGGTCGATCAGCGAGGTCACGGCCCTCGGGTCGAAGAAGCCCTGACGGCGGACGTTGTCCGGGGAGAGCACATCGCGCGCGAACGGCTCGAGCTCACCGCGCAGCCATGCCGCCGCGGGGATCGAGAAGCCCTGCTTCTTCGCGCTGTAGATCTCCTCGGGCAGGAGCGGCCGCACCGCCGCCCTGAGCAACCGCTTCTTCTCGAGGCGCTTCACCTTCATCTCGGTCGGCAGCCGCATGGCGAAGTCGGCGACGACCGTGTCCATGAACGGGACACGTGCCTCGAGCGAATGCGCCATGCTTGCCCGGTCCGTCTTCACGAGCAGGTCGTCCACGAGGTAGATGCCGAGGTCCACGTCCTGCAGCCGCGCAAGCAGCTCGGCTCCCTCGGTCTCGGCCCAGCGAGCGCGATAGACGTCGACCGGGTCGACGGTGCTGCGTCGGTGGTGCGCGAACAGCTCGGCCCGAGCCTCGGGGGAGAAGATCTCCTTCCACGCGTGGTGGCGCTCGAGCGGCGGCAGGTGCGCGCCGCGCGCGAAGCGCTTGGCCTTGTAGTCGAAGCTCGCCTTGCCGGACGTGCTCGGGAGCAGATCGACCAGCGGGCGTAGCGCCGACGCGATACGCCCCACCCGCGGCGCGAGCAGGTCGGCCACGTAGGTGTAGTAGCCGCCGAACAGCTCGTCTCCGCCCTCGCCCGACATCGCCACCTTCACGTGGTCCGCGGCGAGCTGTGACACGAGATAGGTGGGTAGCGCCGACGAGTCCGCGAACGGCTCGTCGAACGCCTCCGCCAACTTCGGCAGAAGGTCGGCCGCGTCCGGCCGGACGACCAGCTCGTGGTGGTCGGTGTCGTAGCGCTTCGCCACCAGGCGCGCCAGCTCGAGCTCGTTGAACCCGCGCTCCTCGAAGCCGATCGAGAAAGTGCTCACTCGCTCGCCGGATTCCTGCGCCGCGAGCGCCGCGAGGGCGGAGGAGTCGATCCCGCCGGACAGCAGCACGCCGACCGGCACGTCGGACACCAGATGCGCGCGCACGGAGTCGCGCAGACAGCCGCGCAGCTCCTCCGCCAGCTCGTCCATTCCCTCGGTGCGCACCTCGGACGCCGGCGCCGGCTCCGGACGCGCGAAGCGCTCGATCGCGCAGCGGCCGCCCTGAAGCACGAGGAAGTGGCCGGCCGGCAGCTTGCGCGCCTCGCGGAAGATCGTGAGCGGCGCCGGAATCGAGTTGAACGCGAGGAACGCCTCGAGGGCCTCGACGTCGACGTCGCGCGAGAACTCCGGCTGGGCCAGCAGCGCCTTCAGCTCCGAGGCGAACGAGAGCGTGCCGCCCTCGAGCCGGTAGTAAAGGGGCTTGATCCCGAAGCGGTCGCGCGCGAGCAGGAGGCGCCGCTCGCGAGCGTCCCAGAGCGCGATCGCGAACATGCCGCGGAGGTCCTCGACGAAGCGCGCGCCGCGCTCCTCGTACAGGTGCGCGAGCACCTCGGTGTCGCAGCGCGTGGCGAACCGGTGCCCTCGCCGCTCGAGGTCCCCTCGCAGCCCGCGGTGGTTGTAGATCTCGCCGTTCTGGACGACCGTCACCGTGCCGTCCTCGTTCGAAATCGGCTGGTGGCCGCCCTCGAGGTCGATGATCGAGAGGCGCCGGGCGGCGAGGCCCACGGACCCCTCGCGGTGGTAGCCCTCGTCGTCGGGACCCCGGTGCACCAGGGTCGCGTTCATCGCGGAGAGCGTCTCAGCGTCGACCGGGTCGCCCGAGAGCGACGCGAGGCCGCAGATCCCGCACACGCCTAGTCACCGCCACCGACGATGCGGCGGAGCACGCGCGCGATGGTCTCCGCAATCACGCTGAGGTACAGCCCCACGGAGCGATCGGCGATGAACTCGAAGTCGTGCGCGAGCTTCTCCGACCAGGTCATCTCACGCTCGATCCGGATCTGCGCCAGCCCCGTCATGCCCGGGCGCACCACCAGCCGCTGCCAGTACTGCGGGATCTGTTCGCACAGCTCCTCGAAGAAGCGCGGGCGGATCGGCCGCGGCCCGACCAGGCTCATGTCGCCGCGCACCACGTTCCAGAGCTGCGGCAGCTCGTCCACATGCGTGCGGCGGAGCCACTTGCCCACGCGTGTGACCTCGGCGTTCGTGAGGTCCGTGAGCTGCGGGCCCAGGTAGGGGCCGAGGCGCGACTCGGCGTCGAGCTCCAGCGTGCGGAACTTGAGCATCGTGAAGATGCGGCCCGCGCGACCCACGCGCCGGCCGCGGTAGAGCGCCGGCTTGCCCGAGTCGGCGTAGATCGCGAGTGCGGCCACCCCCATGATCGGCGAGGTCAGGACAAGCATCGTCCCGGCCATCACGACGTCGAGCGCGCGGAGTACGGGGTCGACCGCGCGGCGCTCGAAGCCCTCGTGGGCCATGCGCGCGTAGCGCTCCGCGAGCGAGCCGGCTGGGGTGATCGCGGCCTGTAGCTCCGCCGTGTCGCTCGAGGTTGGAACCTTTTGCTTCACGCTCATCGAGGTGTGCCGAGCAGAATGTTGACGAGTATGGCGGGGTCGCGGCGCGTGCGTGCGCCGTCCGTGCCGCGCTTCTGAAGCTCTATGGCTCGGGCGTTCGTCAGCGGGCGCAGCCGTCCTTCACGGATGAGCCACTCGTCCACCCCGCCGAGCCGGCCACCGTAGGTCGTGTAGACCGGGGTTCCGAGGGCGACGGCCTCGCGGTTCATGGTGCCGCCGGCGGAGACCACGAGGTCGGCGAGCGCGATCAGGCTCTGGGCGTCGACCGCGTGGTCGGGCACGATCACCGACGGCAGCCCGAGCGCCTTCACGTACATGCGCTGTTCCTGCGTGCGCGGCAGCACGATCGCGTGCACATCGTCGTCGCGGCCGAGCCGGTCGAGCACCGCAGGGAAGAGCTTGTTCGACTTGCGGTGGTAGAGGGACACATCGGGCGGGGGCCTCACCACGACTGTCACGCGCTCGCGGTTGACCCCGAGCTCGTCCATCACGGACTCGTTCGGCTCGAAGTCTGCGAGGTAGTACTCCTCCTTCAGCCCTGGGTACTGCACGAGCTTGTCCGGACCCGCGCCGTACCGCTCGAGGCGATCGGGCGGGATCGAGTCCGGCGTGACGACCCGGCGTGCGAGCCGGCAACCCACGTTGTGCTGGGCGGTCGCGAACTCGTAGTCGAACATGTCCGCCGCGGGTATCCGCAGCGACGAGGCGGCGAGTGCGAGGTCGTTCGAGCCATGGGCGAGCGCGAGATCGAAGTGCTTGCCCTTGCCGAAGCGACGCATCGCCCGCGTGCGCGACACGAGAGCGGCGACCTTCTTCGCTCGCGTGGCACCGCCGTGGCGGCCGAAGTGGGTGTGGTCGATGCCGTGGAGCTCGAGCAGCTCGAGCGTCTGAGCGTAGTCACGCGCAGTGATCTCGACCTCGTGCCCCTGCCGGCGCAGGCGCTCGATGATCGGCCGGAACACGAGCACGTGCGCCGGGGCGGTCATGTCGATCCAGATCCTCATGGGAGGGAGCCCGGGCCGCACTCGGTGCCCGGGCCGGCGGCCGACTCAATATAGAGAGGGAGCCGGGCGCTCAGCGGTTGCCCGGGAGCCGGTCCTCGAGTTCGAGCAGCCGCTCGGCCATGGCCTGGAGCGTGGTGTGTTCGATGCCGAAGCGCTCTTTCAGGACCGCCTCGACCCGCCGGCGCACCTCGTCCGGGTCGTGCGCCGGCTCCACGATCACGTGCGCCGCGAGCGCCGGGAAGCCGCTCGTGACGGTCCATACGTGCAGGTCGTGTACCTCGCGCACGCCTTCTACGCGCGCCATCGCCTCGCCCACCTCGTTCGCGTTCACGCCAGGCGGCGCGCCCTCCATCAGCACGTTGACGGGCTCGGAGATGAGGCGCCACGAGCCGAGCAGCACGAGCACGCCGATCAACATGCCGGCCACCGCGTCGGCCTGGTCCCAGCCGGTCGCGAGCACGACTGCGCCGGCGACGATCACGCCGAGCGAGCCGAGCGCGTCGGCCGCCGAGTGACGGAGCACGCCCTCGAGGTTGATGTCCTCGCGGTCGCCGCGCTGGAGCACCGCGGTCGCCACTGCGTTCCCGGCCAACCCGATGAGGCCGACGGCGAGCACGCCACCTCCGCCGACGTCCGGCGAGCCGTTCAGCCGCCCTATCGCCTCCACGAACACCAGGACGGCGACGGCCACGAGTAGCACTCCGTTCGCCAGCGCCGCGAGGATCTCGGTGCGGGCATAACCGAATGTGCGCTTCGCGGTGGGCGGACGTGCCGCCACCGTCGCTGCGAAGACTCCCAGCGCGATCGCGCCCACGTCCGAGAGCACGTGGCCCGCGTCTGCGAGCAGCGCCACGGAGTCGAAGGCGATCCAGCCCGCCACTCCGATCGCGAGCAGTGCGACGTTGATCGCGAGCGCGACCACCATCAGGCTCTTGTTTTCGTGATGGCTACCGTGCGGGTGGGCGTGCACGTGGTGATGAGAGTGCATCACCGCCTATTGCAGCACCCGCACCCCTTGGAGCGTCGCGTTGAACCTAGTTGGGTACAAACCTCGCATGCCTGCGCCCGAACGCAACCAGCGTGCGGCGGGGCTCGACGGCCTGCGCGGCCTCGCGGCCCTCACCGTGCTCACGTTCCACGTGTGGCTGTACCACTTCCCGGACCCGGCGAACGTCCGGCGCGACAGCTTCGGCGACTACGTGGCGTCCGATCTGCGGCTCGGCCTGATCCTCTTCTTCGTCCTGTCCGGCTACCTGCTCTACCGCGGCTTCGCTCGCGCCGCGCTCCGTCGCGAGGGCATGGTCGACCTGCGCTCGTACGTGGCCCGTCGCGCCGCGCGCATCCTGCCCGCCTACTACATCGCCTTGGTCGGCACCTTCGCGCTGCTGTGGGACGCGAAAGGCGTGACCGGCCTGCGGCTGCCTGACGAGAGCGACCTGCCGCTGTTCGCGATCTTCGCCCAGAACTACAACCCGCACACGATGATGTCGTTCAACCCGGTGACCTGGACGCTGTGCGTGGAGATCCTCTTCTACGCACTGCTGCCGCTGCTCGGCCTGCTCGCGTATCGCTTCTTCGCCGGGAGCGCGCGGCGTCAGCTCGGCATGCTCCTCGCGCTCGTCGCCACCGGCGTTTTCTGGAACTGGCTCGTGTACTCGCAGGGCTGGAACATGGTCGCGTCGAAGGCGCTGATCGCGTACCTGCCGTACTTCGCGGCGGGCATGCTCGTGGCCCTGCTGGCCGAGTGGCGACTCGCGCGCACCGGCGAGCCGCTCCGTTTCGGGCCCCTCGCGACGGCGGCGATCGCGCTCGCGGGCTTCGGGGCTGTGGTCGCGAACAGCCTGTGGCACATCAGCGACGCCGGCATCCGGCTTCAGGCGATCAACCTCACCATGCGCGATCTGCCCGCCGGCACCGGGTTCGGCCTGCTCGTGCTCGCAGTCGTGGCCGGGACCGGGCCGGCCATCGCGTGGAGCCGCTTCCGGCCACTCGTCGCGGTGGGCGTCGTGTCGTACGCGTTGTACCTCTGGCATCTCCCGCTGATGCTGTTCGAGGAGCGGATCGGCGCGGTGCCGGGCCCGCTGCCGCTGAGGTGGATCGCCCTGCTGGTGCCATCGCTCGCGGTCGCGGCCGCGAGCTGGCTGCTCGTCGAGAAGCGCGTGCTGGCGAAGGTGCACCGGGTCGATCGCCGCCGCCGCGAGCGTCGGACCAAGCCGACCTCCACCGGTCGTCCGGCGCTCGAAAGCCACGCAGCTCCCTGAGCGCGGGCTCAGCCGGAGGACGGGTACAGCTGCTCGGGCTCTGCTGTCACCTGGTGCAGCACCTCGAGCACGTCGTCCGCGAGCCTTCCGCCGTCGGCGTTCGACGCCGGCGTGGCCGTCACGCGAACCACCACCTGATCGCCATCGACCTCTTCGAGGCCGACGTGAGGCCGGTCGCGGATCGGAACGGTGAGGTTGTGCTCGATCAGATCGTGCACCTCGCTCGGCTTGATGCCGGGCCGTAGGCGCGCGCGCACGTCCACACCGGCCGGCTCGCGCAGCGGCACGACGGCCGCGCCGAGCACTACCGAGTTCGGCACCATGATGCTGTCCTCGCCGTGCGCGAGCGTGGTGTAGAGCAGGCCGAGGCTCGTGACGACGCCCTCGACCTGGCCGGCGAGGCCGCCAGCCTGAAAGCGCACGCGGTCCCCGACGCGGAACGGGCGCGCGCTGATGAGCACGGTGCCGGCGATGAGGTTGCCGAGCGTCTGCTGAGCTGCGAGACCGAAGACGACGGCCGTGAGCGCGCCACCAACGGCGACGGTCTGCGGCTGCACACCCGCCACCCGGAGGGCGAACAAGACCGCGAACGCGATCGTGACCAGTCGGATCAGGAACCCGACCGTGCCCGCCGTGCCCGCGTCCATCCGCCGGAAGAGCGACGGACCCAGCGCGCGGCCGAGCGCCCGCGCGAACGCCCAGCCGATGATCACCAGCACGATGGCCGCCGCGACCCTGATCGGAGTGTCGACGCCGAACAAGTCCTCCCGGTACTCGTAGGCGAGGATCGTCGCGACCAGCAGCGGCACAAGCAGGATGAGCTCGCGCCGCGCGCGCCGGGCGCGTGCCGTCGCCTGCTGCCTCAGCTGCCGGGCGAACGCGGCGGCCGTCATCGGCGCGTCCGCGTCGCTTG
>DASVXS010000087.1:0-1757 GCA_036392575.1 Thermoleophilaceae bacterium
ATCCTAAGCCCGCGCGGGCGACTCGCCCTCGAGCCAGCCCGAGCGGTTGTCGGGCCTCGGGCTCGAGCCGTTGTCCGGCTGGCGGGCGGTGTTCAAGCCGAGCTGCTCGAACATGCGGCGGTCATCCTCGGGCTCGGAGCCGAGCGTGGTGAGGAAGTTGCCCATCATCACGCCGTTCAGCCCCGCCTTGACCGCGAGCGGCTCGAGCTCGCCGAGGTTCTCGACGCGGCCGCCGCAGAGCCGGAACAGGGCGTCTGGGAGGATCAGGCGGAAGATCGCGATCCACTTGACAGCCTCCCACGGGTCGATCAGCTCACGGTCTCCGAACTTGGTGCCCGGGCGGGGGTTCAGCAGGTTGATCGGCACGCTCGTGGGGTTGATCGACGCGAGCTGGAAAGCCATCTCGACGCGCTGCTCACGCGACTCCCCGAGGTTCAGAATGCCGCCCACGCAGGTCTCGAGCCCGGCCTCCTTGACCGCCTCGATCGTGCGAATGCGGCCCTCGTAGCGCACGGTCGTGGAGACCTCGTCGTAGTAGCTCTCGGCGGTCTCCACGTTGTGGTGCACGCGCTGGATGCCCGCCTCCCTGAGTGCCGTCGCACGATCGACCGACATGTGCCCGACCGATGCGCAGCGCTTCAGGCTGGTGTGCTCCGCCACGAGCTTCGCGCCCTCGACGATGTTCTGGAAGTCGCGCTTCGAGAGCCCCTGCCCTTGAGTGACCATGCAGAAGCGATGCGCGCCCGCGGCCTCGGCCGCCCGCGCGTGCTCGAGGATCTGCTCGGGGCTCATCATCGCGTGCATCGGCGTGTCGGCCTCGGCGAAGCGCGACTGGGCGCAGAAGCCGCAGTCCTCCGCGCAGCCGCCTGACTTCGCGTTCACCAGCGAGCAGAGGTCGGTGGAGTCGCCGAACCGCTCGGTGCGGGCCTCGAAAGCGCGCTCGACCAGTGCCTCGATCTCGGCATGGTCCTCTATCTCACCGAGGGCTAGGGCCTCCTCGTGGGTGATGAGCGGCGGCAAGCGGGGCGACCTCCTTGGCGGAAAATGTTCCGCTCGGACGGTAGGCATTGCGTCGGACGGCCACCCTTTCGGCCGTTTTAGTGCATGATGGGTATGTAAGGCGGGCTCGCTCTTGCTCTACGAAGCACCAACCCCCCGAAGGCACCCCCCGAGGTCCGGTCCCGGCCGGGTCAGGCGGATGGCGCTTGCATTGCCCGAGGCCTGGGAGTCGTTCAAGTACCGGACCGGGTCCGCGCGCGTGCGCGCGCGTCAGCGGCACCCGAACCGTATGAGGAGCATCCGCTATGCCGTTCCGGCGCTGGTCGAGGACGCGACCTGGCGCATGCGGACCGGCCGCGTGGCACGGGAGCACCGCAGCCCGGCTCAGATCAGGCGCCGCCGCCGGCTGGTTCCGCTCGTCGCGGTGCTCGCTGTGGGCGCCGCTTTCGCCGCCTACACATTGGCCTCGACCAGCGACAAGCCGAAGGGGGGAACGAAGGTCGCCCAGCCGGTCGTCGCGCCGCAGGCGGCTCACCCGGCGGTCGTTCCGGCCCAGAGGGCGGTGACCGAGCCGGTCGTGCCCAAGGTGGTTCACCACAAACGCAGCCACGCCGCTCACCACCGTGCACACAAGCGTCACGCAAGGCACATCGCAGCGGCACCGGCGCCCGCTCCCACACCCGTCGAGACCACTCCGAAGAGGACGCCGGTGAAGCACAAGAGCGCGCCGAAGCGAGAGACGCCGGTGTATCGGCCCC
>DASVXS010000088.1:0-12402 GCA_036392575.1 Thermoleophilaceae bacterium
GCCGAGCCCGACGGCCTGCTGCTTCCCTTCCTGCTGCACCCGACGCCGGAGCTGTTGGAGCGCCAATCGCGACTTCGCAGCACTCACACTTCGCTGATCTCCGAGATCCTGAACCTGCTGTCGGGACGCAGTCCGGCGGCCCGCCCCGAGGACGCCGAGCCGCTCCAGGAAGCGCTCTCTGAGACCGAGCTTCGGGTGCTGCGCTACCTGCCGACCAACCTCCGGGGCCCCGAAATCGCGTCGGAGCTGTTCGTGTCGCTGAACACGATCAGGGCCCACCTGCGCAACATCTACGCCAAGCTCGGCGTGCACAGCCGTGCGGACGCGGTCAAGCGGGCGCGCGAGCTCGGCCTGCTGGCGCCCTCGTCGCTCAAGCGCTGACCCAGGACACCGTCAGCTTCGTGCGGGCCGGAACTGCATCAACCATGCGAGGCGCACTCGCATCGCGAGGGCTCACCCTGGCAGGCATGAGCGAAAGGCCGCTACCGAACTCAAGGAGCAGGGTCATGTCCCACGGTGAAGAGCAGCGGCAGATGGAGGCAATCGTCATCGAGGCAAGCGGGCCGCCGGCGCAGTCGTTGACTTACCGGTCCGAGCCGGTGCCGGAGCCGGGTCCCGGAGAGGTGCTTGTCGAGGTGCACGCAGCGGCAGTGAACCCGCTCGACATCGCCAACATTCTGGGTCTGCTCGGCACGCCGCTGCCGAAGATCCCCGGCGTCGACTTCGCCGGTGTCGTCGTCTCCGACGGCGACAGCCTTGGCGAGGAGGTGTGGGGCAGCGGGCCAGCGCTGGGCATGGCGTTGGACGGGAATCGAGCGGGCACGCACGCGCGCTGCGTCGCCATTCCCGCCACGTGGCTGTCGCGCAAGCCTGAGCGCCTGACGATGGCCGCGGCCGCCGCGGTCGGCCGATCGCATTGGGCGGCCTGGGAGACGCTGATCAACATGATGGAGATCACGCCCGGCGAGACGATCCTGATCACCGGCGGGGCAGGCTTGGTCGGCCAGGCCGCCACCGCAATCGCTCGCTGGCGCGGCGCAGAGGTGATCATCGCCGACCGGCGCAAGCCCGACGACGTCATGCAGTTCATCGACACCACCTCGAGCGACATCCGCGAGGCGGTGCTCGAACTCACCGATGGGCGCGGTGCCGACCTGGTGCTGGACACGGTGGGCGGCGAGCTGTTCGTGCCTGCTCTCCGGAGCCTTCGGTACGACGGGCGGATGGTCGGGCTTCACGGTGGCACCGAGCCGGTCACGTTCGACCTGAATGAGATCTACAACCGGCAGCTGCACGTCACGGGACTCGCCACCGTGTTCTACGACGGGGCGCACGTCGCGCGCATCTTCGACCAATTCCGGGCGCTGTTCGATCACGGCCTCCTCGACCCCCCGGCCGTCAAGACGTGGCCGCTCGAGAAGGCGGCCGAGGCATACCAGACGGTGCTGGACGGGTCGGCCGGAATTAAGCAGGTGCTGCTGCCGGCCGGCCGCGTGGCGTAGCGAGGTTCGCGATGAGCTCAGACCCCGCGCTTCTTCCCGACTCGATGCGGGCCCCGGGGCTCACGCAGTTCGCTGCGCCAACGGCGGCACTCGCCACCGTGCGACTGCGGCTGCCGACGGCCGCACAGGGTGAGCCGCTTGGGCCATCGTCCTCCGTCGATCCATTCACCCCACAGGAACTCGCCGCTTGGCGGGGGCTTCTGGAGCTTCACGCACAAGTAATCCGCCAGCTGGACGTCCAGCTGCACGCCCTGCACGGCCTGACGTTGTCGCAATGCGAGGTGCTGATCTTGCTCGACGACGCTCCCGGCGAGCGAATGCGCATGACAGAGCTCGCCGCGGGCGTGCTGCTCAGTCGTAGCGCGTGCACGCGCCTCGTTGATCGTCTCGAGACGCTCGGATACGTCACCAGGCGCGCAGCGACGGATGATCGGCGCGGCCTATACGCCAAGCTCACCGACACCGGCCGGCATGTGATCACGCCCGCACGAGCGACCCACCGAGAGGGTGTGCGCGCGGCCTTTCTTGACCGACTCCGCACGACCGACCAAGTCGCTCTCGACGACATTTGGGCGCGCGTCCGCGGGGCGCTTCCGAGCTCCGACCCAACGGGACGCACAGTCTCTCAGACAGCACGGAAGCCGTGATCAGCTGCAACCCTCAAAGCGACCGGGCGAAGGGGGCGAAAGCCGGAGCACTCCTTCGCTCACGACACCGCCCCGTCCGATTGCGGAGCGCGCTGGTGCAATCGGACACAACGAGCCACGGCACAACACTCGCGATACCCGTGCAGAGCAAAGCGAGTCTCGGCCGGCGCGTCGCCGCGCACCTCCCTTTCGCCAGGCGAGGGTGTGACGGCGGGTCCACTCGAACGGTGCGGGCGACCCGCCGCCCATCCGGATTACGGAGCGATTTCAAGCCCGGTGCTTGCAGAGATCATGGGCGACGGCCGCCCATGCACGGTGTCGATGATCTCGGCGCTGTCGATCCCCTGTAGGTACACGCTCGTGATGCCGAGATTCGCGTGACCGAGCTGCCGCTGGATGACCACGAGCGGAACGCCTTCGTGCGCCATCTCGACCGCGTGTGCGTGCCGGAGTTGATGCGGCGCGAACCGCCGCCGGACTCCAGCCGCCGCGGCCGCGTGGTGGAGCTGCTTTCGTGCAGCTGACGCCTCCCAGTGACGTCCGGCCGTGGGGCCGTGGATCACGCACAGCAGCGCCCCGATCGGCAGCTCGCGCCGTTTCTCCAACCACGGCTCGAGCTGGGCCCACGCCCATCTATCCATGCCCACCTCACGGCGCTTGCCACCCTTACCGTGGCGGACCAGGATCGCGCCGCGAGCCGCGTCGAGGTCGCTCTCCTGGAGAGCGAGCGCCTCGCTGATCCGCAGCCCCGCGCGCCACAGAAGCATGATCAGGGCGCGGAGTCGCTTTCCCTCGGCGCGATCGCCGACGGCGCGCATCACAGCGACGATCTCCTCGACAGTTGGCGGGTCGGCTGGATAGTGCTCGCCCTTGTTGCGCGGCGGCCGGCCGGGGTGATAGCCCGGCATCGTCGCCGGCGACCGGCGCTGGCCGACGACATCCAGCAAAACGGATTCCATGGATCCTCCCTCCGGTGGGTAGGTTGACAATCCGCTGCTATCTGAACCGAGCTCAACACCGCGGTCGGGGTGATCCAAGTTCGCGGATGTTCCACCGGGCGCCGCCACCTGGTGTCCGCGCTTTGCGAGGCTGCTGCGGCCGCGGCCGGGCTGCTTCTGTCGAGGTGAATGCAGGAGCCCGCGCGATGCCTAGTTGGCGGGCCCGAGGGCGGCGCTTGCCGTCCGACCGCGCCGTGCGAGGAACTCGGCTTCAGCCTGGCCCAGCGGCGTGGCGGGCGCCTCGCCGTGCAGGTACTCCGCGGCGATCGCGCCCCAGTCTGCGCCAGCGCGCAGCTGTCCCAGGACCACGGCGACGATGCCGTGCATCCGCCGGATCAGGATCGCCTCCGGCGGCAGAGTGAATTGGTTCATCTGCATCCTCATCGCGGCCCGTTCCTCCGGGTCCGGCCGTTCACGATCGCGGTCGCGGCGGTCGCGGCGGTCGACGGGGGAGAAGCGGCGCTCTCCCGGGACCGCGTACCACTTGATCGCCATTCGCATCAAGCTCAGCGCGAAATCGGCGTCCACGGCATCGGCGCGGCTCGCCGGCAGATAGCCGCCCTCGCGCAGCGCCGCCTTGAGGGCCTCCGCGTCCCGATACCGAACCGCGAGAGCGATCGCCCGCTCGGCGGCCACGCGCGCGGCGTCGACGCCGCGCAGCAGACCGAAGTCGAGGAAGCACACCCGACCGTCGGGACAGAGCAGGTAGTTGCCGGGATGAGGGTCCCCGAGCGCGATCCGGTCGCGATAGAGCAACCCGAAGTAGAGCCGAAAGACGATCTCGCCGTAGCGGTCGCGCTCCACTTCATCGGCCCGGCGGACCGCTTCGAAGCGCTCCCCCTCGACGTACTCGGACACGAGCACGCGCCGGGTCGACAGGCTCGTGTCGACTCGCGGCACGCGGACGAACGGATGTCCTCGCAGCAGCCGCCCGATGCGGCGCTGGTTCTGGGCCTCGAGCTCGTAGTCGAGCTCCTCGCCGATCCGCTCGCGCATCTCCGCGGCGAGCGCCTTCGCGTCCAGGCCCGGGGCGAGCCGCTTCACGAGAGGCAGCAGCATCATCGCGTTGCGCAGATCCGTGTCGACCGCCTCCGCCACCCCGGGGTACTGGATCTTCACGGCCACGTCGTCGCCGTCGATCGTCGTCGCGCGATGGACCTGACCGATCGAGGCCGCTGCGAAAGCACGCTCGTCGAAGTCGCGGAACACGCGCCCGAGCGGACCGCCGAACTCCTCGCGCATCAGCTTCTCGAGCTCCGCGAACCGAACAGGCGGGACGTCGTCGCGCAGCGCCGCAAGCCGCTGTTGCAGCTCGTCCCGCTCGTCCTCGGGAAGGCCGTCGAACTCGACCATCGAGATCATCTGACCGACCTTCATCGCCGCGCCACGCATCTGCCCGAGCTGATCGACGAGCTGCTGGACCAGCGCCGCGGTGCGCTCTTTCTGGGCGGCCGTCGCGCGCTCAGGCGTGCGAATCCGGTTCGCGGTTCGCATCCCGGCCCAGCGCAGGCCCTGCCCCGTCACGAGCCCGCCGACACGCGCCGTCCGGGCGAGTCGCCCTTTGGGCAGCTTTCCCGCCTCTCGGAGCGAATCTTCGTCCTGCGCGCCCATTGACCGAGCGTAGCGGGGGCTCCGCTTCGGAACGGTTACGAACGCGGCGGTTCCGGACAACGGAACGGTATGGCCAAGAACGGAGTCTTCAAACGCTCGCGCGCCGAGGCTGCCGCCGCGGCGGCGGTCGCCGGCGTGGCGGCAGCGGGCGGCAAGCTGGCTCTCGACCGGCGCTCCAAGCGCATCGACGAGGAGCGCTGTTTCCGCCTCCGCGTCGACGAGGCCGTGCCCGACGGTATCCGCCGCATCGCCCGGGGGCAGATCGAGAGAGCGCACGACGAACTGGAGAGCGCGTCAGGGCGGAAGATCGGCCCCGCCGTTCATGAGGCTCGGAAGAGCCTCAAGCGGCTGCGCGCCGCTGTGCGGTTGTCGCGCGACGCGATCGGCGACGAGAGATACAGGCAGGAGAACACGGCCTTCCGGGACGCCGGCCGCCGGCTGTCCGGAGCACGCGACGCGAAGGTGCTGATCGAGACGCTCGACTCCGTGGAGGGGGCCGCCGGCGACGAGCTGACCGCGGGCATGAGCGCGGGACTGCGGGCGCAGCTCGAGACGGAGCACGAGGCGGCGCTCGAGTCCCTTCGCGAACGCGGCGCCACCGCGGCCGTCCTGGGCGACCTCGAGAAAGCCCGTGCGCTTGTGGCCACGTGGACCCTCGCCACGGACGGCTTTGACTCCATCGAGCCTGGCCTGCGGCGGATCTACCGCCGCGGCCGCAACGCGATGCAGGCCGTCGCGGAGGAGCAGAGCACCGAGAACCTGCACGAGTGGCGCAAGCGCGTGAAGGATCTCTGGCACGCAACCCAGATAGTCAGGCCGGCCTCGCCGGGCCGCATGAAGAAGATGTCGCGGCGCCTCCACGACCTGTCCGACCTACTCGGTGACGATCACGACCTGGCCGTCCTGCGCGCCTACGTGAACCGGCATCCTCAGTGCCTTGAGGACCGGGACCAGCAGGCGGCGCTTGTGGCGGTGATCGAGCGCCGGCGCGGGCTTTTGCAGGGCAAGGCGCTGAGCCTCGGAAGCACCCTCTACGAGCAGTCGCCGAAGGAGTTCACGCGCTCGCTATCGCGGCGCTGGCGAAAGCGTGTGGGTAAGCCTCGCCGGCTGGCCGCAGCGGTCTGACAAATGAGCAACCTCACGCGCGGCGCACGTCCGCCGGTGCCCCCTCGGACGCCAGCCGCTGGTTCTTGAAGCGAGCGTCGTCGGTCACCTCAGCCCCGAACCACGCCGGCGGCTCGAACGCATCCGCGGCCTCCTCGGAGGCGAACTCGACCTCGGCCACGGACAAACCCGTGAGGGCGCCCGAATAGACGTCGAGCTCGATGCTCAGGCCGGAGCCGGCGGGGATCACGTAGCGGGTCTTCTCGAGCCGGCGGCCCTCGGTGAGCGGCCACAGGCGAGTGAAACGCCCGGCATCGATCTCGATCTCCTCCTCCGTGCGACTGCGGCCGCTGCCGCCCTTCACCGTCAGCAGCGTTTCGCCGTCGCGGCGCCGGACCCGAACCTCGGTGCCGTCGCCCGCGATCGCGATGTAACCCTGTTCGATCCGCGTCGCCTGTGACCGCTCGAGACCCTGCGGGAGCTCCGGGACGAGAAACTTGCGCTCGATCTCCACGCCCCGCATCGAACCACAGAGCCGAGGGCGCCGTTGCGGGAGCAGTGTCGGCTTGAAACGCCGTTAGCCAGACAGTGATTTGAGGCGGCGGCTCCTGCGCTCGTTGAATCTCAACAAGACGATGCTGGCCTCGTAGAGGGCAAAGAGCGGCAGCGTTTCCAGCAGCATGGTGACGGGGTCGGCCCCTGGGAGGAGGCTGCCCAGCACCGCGAGCCCGACGATGGCGTAGCGTCGATGGCGGCGCAGGGTGGCCGAGCTGAGGACGCCCGCGCGACCGAGGGCGAGCAGGAGGACGGGGATCTCGAAGATCGCGCCGAGGACGAGCATCGTCATTAACTCGAAGCGGTAGTAGTCGCGCGCCCGGACAAGCACGTCGAAGGCGCCGTGATTGAACCCCTGCAGGAACTTGACGGCCGGCGGGAGGACGAGGAAGTACCCGAACGCCACGCCGGCGGCGAAGAGGGCAGGCGCGAGGATCAGAAGCGGCCGCACCGCACGTCGCTCGGCGGGAGCGATCGCCGGCGCGACGAACGCCCACGCCTGAGTGAGCAGAAAGGGCAGCCCGAGCACTAGCGCGAAGGCGAAGGCAACGGTGACCGAGGTGGAGAACGGCTCGCCTGGACCGAGCGTCACTGGCGCCCGCGTCTCCGGGCGCTGGAACGACTGGCTGGCAGCGGCGAGGGAGTGGGCTGCGCTCAGCGCTGCCCGCTGGTCCTGCGGGCCGAGCGATGACGAGTGGGCGAGTCGGCTGAAGGCGTCGGCGCTGCGAGCCAGCGCTTGGGGCAACTGCCGGCCGGAAGGTTGCGCCGCCGGGCTCGTTCGAAGGTGAGCGAGCGGGACGTTGAGGACGTGCAGGAGCGTGTGGCTCTGCCAGAGACAACCGGCGAACAGCACCGCGAGCACCGCAGCGGCGAGCAGGAGCCGCGCTCGGAGCTCAGTGAGGTGCTCGGTGATTGTTAGGCGCTCGTCGTGCGCGACGGCGCGTAGCGGGAAGGCTTCCATACGCTTGGGGCCTCGAGCGTCAGGGGCGGCGACAAATGCCGCCGCCCCCTAAGCGCTCAGCACTTGGTCAAGTGCGCGGGGCGTGGTCCGGCTCGCTCGGTGTTGGGATTGCCGGCTGCTCGTCGGAAGACTCGGCGGTGGAGAGCGAGTCCTTGAAGCCGCGAATCGCCGAGCCGAGGCCGCGCCCGGCTTCTGGCAGCCGCTTCGGGCCGAGCACGATCAGTGCGACGGCCAGGATTAGCAGCAGGTGCGTGGGGCTGAGGATGTTCTCGATCATGGTGTGTCGTCCTTGTCGTTTCGAGTCGCTGGTGTCGCTCGTCACTGACGTTGAGCGGCGTCGGCAGCCTGTGCGAGCGCCGTGACGGCCGAGAAGAACTCTTGTGACTGCCCCTTGAACAGTCCGCTGGCGGTCAGGGCCTTGGCGGCGCCCACGGCGGCGCCCTCGGTCTCGGTGGGTCGGATGATCGAGACGGTCGGGAACTTGCGATCGAGGAACACCGTGGGCTCGGGCATGATCAAGTTCGTTTGCAACAGCTCGCCGTGGCCGTTCAGGTCGGGGAACTTGAGTCCCGTCTTGGGGTCGGTCAGGGGCGGAGCGTTGCCCGCCTTGTCCTGCCAGGTCTGGAAGTGCATCGTCTCGGTGGGGCCGATGCTGAGCAGGATGCGCAACACCTCCGGGCTCGTCACTCGCTGCGCGAGCGAGGCGTAGAGGCTTGAGCCGCCTTGCTCGATCGCGGCGAAGTGAAAGCCCGCCGTGTTGGCGATCGCTTGCAAGTGCTTGCGCGGCGTGAGGTCCGCGTCGCTGCGCGGAATCGCCGGGTGACGACCCACCGCCAGGTCCGGGATGGCTTGCGGCAGCTTGTCGCCGAGGTCCGGGTTCTTCGAGTCGCTGCGGTACCGCGTCCACCAGCTGGTGTCGACGGTCAGCTCCATGAGGTTCGTCAGCCGGCCGATCTGACGCGCGCCGCGTGCCTTGCTGCTGGGCAGCGTGCGGAACTTGTCCAGGTTGATCGAACCTGCGCCGTGCGCCTCCAGATACGCGTTGATGAACCTGACGTGGCTCCGCTCGTCATCGGTGTTGTCGTGGATGTACTGGTTCATGTCCTCGTCGAGCACCGAGAGAGCTTTCGTATACGCCCGGTTTCCGCGTCCGCCGGGGACTTCACGGTCCTGGATGCCAGCGAGCTCGTTGTACTGCTCCCACAGGTCGGCCTCGAGGAGCTCAGCCGCAGCGAGGAACTGAAGAATCGCCACGTCGCCGTCGGTGAGGCCCGCATCCGCGGAGGCCGGCGAGGGATCCGCCAGCAGGCGGCTGGCACCGATTGCTCCGGCTCCTACCGCCGCGCCCTTGAGCAGGAAGGAGCGACGGTCTGTCACACGCCAAGACTGCTCGGCGTTTTCCATGATTTCTCCTTGTGAGTTGCGGAAGCGTCGGACTGCACGTAGGGCAGGGAGCCGACCTCCCGTTCGAAATACGGTCGCGCCATGGTCCGCGCCGGTAAGGCGTTTGTCGTCGGCTCGCGGCCGACACTTTCGGCTGATGCCTGCGCAGTACTGTCGCCATGGGCGTACAGCAGATACGGCACTGCAAAGTGACGCCCGCCGGCGGACGACAGAGAGGCTGCAGAGCTTGAGTTCTTACGACTTCATAGTTGTGTGTGGAGGCACGGCGGGATCCGTCCTGGCGACGCGCCTATCCGAAAACCCCGAGGTGCGGGTGCTCCTGCTCGAGGCGGGCCCCGCTCAAGGGCCCGAGACGATGTCGATCCCCGGAGCCTGGCCGTTGCTGATCGGCAGCGAGGTCGACTGGGGCTACAGGACCCTGCCTCAGCCCGGATTGGGGGGTGGCGCCATCCCCTATCCGCGCGGCAGGGTCCTCGGCGGCTCCAGCGCCATCAATGCGATGTTCCACCTGCGGGGCCACAGATCCGCCATCGACGCCTGGGCGACCGCGGGCGCGACCGGCTGGGGCTACGACGACCTACTCCCGTACTTCCGTCGCAGCGAGCGTACGGAGGGGCTCGATAAGTGGACGATATGCTCGCCGGACTTAGGCTTGCGCGCGCAGTCGGCAACTCGAGAGCGATGTCGTCTTGGCGCAATGACGAGGTGTTTCCTGGCGCCGCAGTTCACGATGGCGGTCAGCTGCAGCGAAGCGGGAGCGTTGGCACCTACTTCCACCCCGTTGGCACCTGCAAGATGGGGACGGATCCAGCCGCCGTGGTCGACCTCGAACTGCGGGTACATGGGGTCGAATGCCTCCGCATTGTCGACGCGTCGGTAATGCCGTCCTTGCCGGCGGCGAACACCAACGCCACCGTCCGCGCCATCGCCGAACGCGCCGTGGCCATCATCACGGGTGACGAGCATGTGCCGGCGGAGCCCGTCATCGGAGCAGCAGCGTGAGCGCCGCCGACCAGTCGCCTCCGGATCCGGTGGTGAGGAACTACCGCTATGCCTCCTTCAGCCACTCTTCGAAGCTGGGGCCGGCGAGCTTCGCCCCCGGGTTGGGCAGCGCGGCGCCCTCCGCATACGCCGCGGCGTCCGGGTCGCCGGGGTCCGCCAGCGGGCCGCCACGGCTCTCGCGGATCTCGATCGAGTCACCTCGGCTGGCGAAGAGCGCCGCTGCCGCCTCGGCGAGACGCTCCTCCTGCGGGCCGGCGACCTCGGTGATCCTGCCGTTCTCGATCTCCGGCTCCTCGGCCGCGTCGGCGAGAGCTTCGGCGACGACGCGGGCGGCCACGAGCTGCGTACGCATCTCGGGCACGTAGGCGACACCATCCTGGATCGTCCACCCGACGAGCGGCTCGACGAACTCGTGGAACTGGGCCGCGCGCACGATCCGGACCGGGAGCGGGCCTTCGAGCAGTGTCTGCTCCTGCGCCACCTTCGCCGCGTTGTAGCCGCCCTGGAACTTGTCGATGCCGATGATCGAGACGACGACGATCCGCTTCGCCCCGGCGGCGGCGCCGGCTCGCTGCAGGTTCCGCGCCGAGGCGGTGAAGAATGCCGTCGCCTCGTCCTGGTCGGGCGAGGGCCCGGTTGCCGTGTCGATGATGGTTTCGACCCCGACGAGCGCCTCATCGAGACCCTCGCCGGTGACCACGTCGACACCCTTTGAGCGCGCGATCGGGACTACGTCGTGTCCGCGCTGCTCGAGGATCTCGACGAGGTGAGATCCGACCCGTCCGGTGGCTCCCGTGACCGCAATCTTCTGGCTCGTGTTTTCAGCGTGCATCGATCTTCCTTTCTCGGGGCGAGGGCCCGACATCGGCAGATTTCATCCGTCACTCGTGTGACACCCGGCGGCGCGAAGATGTGACACCCGGAGTCGCTCGCTACACCAAGAGCAGGGCCAGGCGAACCAGCCAGATGAAGCCCCGCTCCTCGCCGAGAAGCGGGCTGGCGACGTTTGGCGGTCGGGTGTACGATCCGATCGCGATTTGACTCGATCGGCTGATCCGCTCGGCTGGTCCGTGGTTGTGTGCCAATGGCTGCTTGAGCCGGGTCGGCGGGCACGCAATGAACGCTTCCAAGCGCACATTGTCGGCTTTCTTCGTTGTAGCCGGGCTGCTCGTGACGGCCGTAGGGCTCAGCGCTTGGGCTCAAACTCCCCAACATTCGACGGATGCTCCGGCCGGCGCTCGGCCTCCTAGTACCAACCCGCCGTGGTATCCGTCGCTCGAGGCATTCGAGCATTACAACTCCGGCCGGTCGCACGTGTTCTCAATGGCGAGGTTCGGCGGATCGCTGCACGGGCGGAACCGGGTGGATCTGGTCCGGTCCCGCAGGGGCGCGTACCCCTCCGGCTACAACATGTCTTACCTCAACGCCAAGGCCGCCTTCATCCAGGGCGGCAGCTACGGCGACGTCAAGAACTCGATCGGCCCGTTCGTCGCGAAGGTCGACCCGAAGACCCTGAAGCCGGTCTGGTACACGCAACTCGTGAACACGGTGCAGACCGGCGAATGGGACTACCCCGGAGCGATGGCGATCATGAACGACGGCTTCATCTACGTCGTGTCCGGCTACCGGATCTTCAAGGTTGATCCGGCCAACGGGAAAGTCGTGAAGACCCTCAAGCTGCCGACGCTGGTCCACATGCGCAACAACTACCCCAACACGCCGCCCACCTATAACACGACCCTGACCGACGACGCGGTCAACACCTCGTACAACGGCATCAACGCGCTCCCGGACGGGACGATCGTCGTGAAGTCGCTGTACCGACAGGCTGGGTGCACGCTGAACGGGCCGTCGGCGCTCCTCAACTGCCCCGAAGCGCGAAACGTTCCGGCGTCGAACCTGATCTCGGTCAACCCGGAGACCATGCGGATCATCGACAACATCACTCTGCCCACATTCGCGGGCGCCCGGCCCACCATCACTCGCTACCGCGGCGTTGACTACGTGTACCTGTTGGAGAACACCTCCAATGCGGTGCGTTACTCGGTGCGCCACGGGATCTTCACCCTGGACACCAAGTGGACTCCCGCCGCCGTTCCCTATCCCAACCAGACGACCGGCGGCTCGTTGATCATCATGAATAACTGGGTTCTCGGCGCGACGAACTCAGTTCCTGCCGCGGGGCCGCTGACGGTGTTCGCAATCAACCAGAGTGATGCCAAGAAGGTCTTCTACCTGCAGCCTTATGTCAACGACCCGATCCCGCCGCTCTTGTACCGCGCCTTCGCGACCGCCGCCGACGGGGCACAGGCGATCAGCTGGGCCGACATGTCATTGGAGGCCGATCCCCAGAACGGCCTCTTCTACGGGGTGGAGACGCTGGCCCGCAAAGTCGCAGCATTCAAGCTCACTGCTTCAGGCATCAAGACCGTGTGGAAGAAGACCCAGACCACCACCGAGTGGGCCACGCTCATCGGCCCGAAGGCTCACCGCGTCTGGGTCGGCACCGACATTCCCGGAGTCGAGATCCCCGGCCAGAACAAGACCGAGAGGATCGTCTTCCGCGACGCGGCCACGGGTCGAGAGCTCGCACGCTCGGCGAGAGTCCTCCAGATGAC
>DASVXS010000089.1:0-6769 GCA_036392575.1 Thermoleophilaceae bacterium
TACCTGCTGAACGCGCGGGAGGCGATCGCGATCGCAAAGCAGACCCCGCAGTACCAGCGCACGCTGCGCGCGCATCCCGGCTTGCGCGTGTTTGCCTACACGAACAACGGCCCGGGCCGCTGGCAGGTGAGCGGCTTCGCCGGGGGCAAGGAGCTCGTGCAGGTTCTGATCGACGATCGCAACGGGCGCGTCACCGAGGCGTGGACCGGCCCGCAGGTCGCGTGGAAGATGGCTCGCGGCTATCCCGGCGCGTTCGGGCGCAGCGTCAACTCGCCCTGGATATGGATTCCGCTCTGCGTGCTGTTCGTCGCGCCGTTTGTGGATCCACGAAGACCCTTCCGGCTACTGCACCTCGATCTGCTCGTGCTGCTCTCGTTCGGCATCTCGCACTTCTTCTTCAACCGCGGCGAGATCTCCACGTCGGTGCCGCTCGTATATCCGGTGCTCGCGTATCTGCTGGTGCGCATGCTGTTCGCGGGCTTCCGCCCGCGCGCCGGGCGCGGCCCGCTGATCCCCTTCGCGCCAACCTGGCTGCTCGTCGCCGGCGTGGTGCTCCTCATGGGCTTCCGCATCGGCCTGAACATGACCGACTCGAACGTGATCGACGTGGGCTATGCGGGCGTGATCGGCGCCGACCGCATCGAGCACGGGCGCGACGTCTACGGCACCTTCCCGCGCGACAACGAGCACGGGGACACCTATGGACCGGCGAACTACCTGCTCTACGTGCCGTTCGAGCTCGCCGAGCCGTGGGACGGCTCGTGGTCGAAGCTCGGATCCGCCAACGGCGCGGCGATTGGCTTCGACCTCGTTACCGCGGCGGGGCTGTTCCTGCTCGGGATGCGCATGCGCGCGGGTCCCGAGGGCCGGCGGCTGGGCGCGGGTCTCACCTGGGCGTGGGTGAGCTTCCCGTACGCGCTCTTCGTGCTCGAGACGAACGCCAACGACTCGCTCGTGGCGGCCTCACTCGTGCTGGCGCTGCTTGCGCTGTCGCGGCCGGTGCTGCGCGGCATAGCTCTCGGCGTTGGCGCCGCGGCGAAGTTCGTGCCGCTCGTGCTTGCGCCGCTCTTCGCCGTGGGCGCCGGCAGCGACCGGGGACGCAGGCAGGCGCTCATCTTCGGCGCGACGATGGTGGTGGTGATTGCCGCGCTCGTGCTTCCGTTCGTGCCGGACGGCGGCCTGCACGAGTTCTGGGACCGGACGATCGCGTACCAGGCCGGACGCATGACGCCGATCTCGATCTGGGGGCAGCACAACTCGCTTGGCTGGCTGCAGGAGGAGTGCAAGGGCGCCGCGATCGTGCTCGCGCTTCTCGTCGCGTTCGTGCCGCGACGCCGTGACCTCCGCCAGGTGGCGGCGCTCGGTGCCGCGGTGCTGCTCGCGCTCCAGATCTCGGGTGGCTACTGGTTTTACCTGTACGTGGTCTGGTTCGCCCCGTTCGTGTTCGTGGCGCTGTTCGCCGCGCACCCCGCGGGCCTTCGGCGGGCGCCCGCGTCGGCCGAGCCGGAGGAGGAGCACGCGAGGGCCGGTCGCGAGGCGGCGCCCGCTCTCACATGACGCGCCTTTGCACGATGCGCGGGCCTTTGCTGCTGCTCGGAGCCGGCGCGATGGTGAGCGTCTTCGTCTATCCCTGGAACGCGCGCTACATCTCGGACGTCTGGCTGTATTGGGGCTACGGCGGCGACATCGTGCACGGCCATCTGCCGTACAGCGCGTTCAACTTCGAGTACCCGCCGCTCGCCGCGCTCGTGATCGGTCTGCCCGCGATTCCGGCCGCCTCCCACGCGCTGACCTACGAAGGCCTCTTCGGGGCGCTCATGCTTGTCGCGGCGATCGGCTGCCTGCTGCTCTGCGCGAGGCTCGCCGAGCTGAGCGGCGGAAACGCGAAGCGCGCCGCCTATGCCTTCGCGTCGCTACCGCTCGCGACCGGCGCGCTCGCGCGCGAGCACCTCGACCTGGTGCCGGTGCTGCTCCTGCTCGCCGGGCTCGCCGTGATCGCGCGCGGCCGCAGCACGACGGGCGGCTTCGGGCTGCTCGGGCTCGGCACGATGACCAAGGCGTTTCCGCTGCTCGCCGCACCGCCCGCCGTCGCCTGGCTCTGGGCCCGGGACAGGCGCGAAAGCGCTCTGCGTGGCGCCGCCGTACTGGTCGCGATCGTGGTCGTGCTGGCCGGGGCGGTCTACGCGCTGTCGCCGTCTGGCGCGCGCTACGCGTGGAACTACCAGGTGAAGCGACCGGTGCAGGTCGAGAGCGTGCCGGCCATCGTGCTGCAGGCGATCGACGCCGCGGGCGGGCCTGAGGTCCGGCGCTTCCCCACGCACAACGGCGACGGCATGACGAGCTCGGCGTCGAGCGCCGTCAGCGCGGGCTCCACCGCGCTCCTCGCAGGAGCGCTGGTCGCGGCCACGCTTCTCGCGGCGCGTGGCGCCCGCGACGGGCCGCTCGCGCGTCGCCGGCTGGTGCTTGCGGCCCTCACGGCGGTGGCTGCGTTTCCGGCTCTCGGCAAGGTGCTGTCGCCGCAGTTCCTGATCTGGACGTGGCCGCTGTTCGCGCTCGCGTTCGCCTGGGGTGAGCTCGCGCTCGCGAGCCTGGTGCTGACGGCGACCGTCCTGACGTTCGTCGAGTTCCCGTTCCAGTACTTCGCGGTGACCCGAGGCGAGACGGGCGCCGTGCTCTTGGTGGCAGCGCGCGACGCCGTCCTGATTGCGGCGGTGGGCCTTGCCTTCGCTCGGTTGGCGGCGCTTTCAGCCAGCAGGGAGAAGGATCTGCTCGATCGACCGCGCACGCCCGTCTTCGCCCGCGTCGACTAGGACCGCGTTGAGCCACGGGTCCTCTTCGGAGGTGTCGAAGCGCACGGGCATCAGCGTGCGGAAGCGCTCGAGCGCCTGCTCCCGCTTCACGCCGATCACGCCGCCCCTCGGCCCGGTCATGCCGACGTCGGTGATGTAGGCGGTTCCGCCTGGAAGTACGCGTGCGTCGGCGGTAGCCACGTGTGTGTGGGTGCCGAGACACGCGGTCACGCGGCCGTCCAGATGCCAGCCCATCGCCACCTTCTCGCTCGTGGCCTCGGCGTGGAAGTCGACGAGCAGATAGTCGGCGCGTCCGTTCATGTCCGAGAGCAGCGCGTCCGCCTCGCTGAAGGGCGAACGCATCGAGCCCTCGATGAAGACGGCGCCCGACAGGTTGATCACGCCGAGCCGCCCGCTCCCGTTCTCGACGACCGTGCTGCCGCGGCCAGGATTGGCGCGGGCGTAGTTGGCGGGGCGCACGATCCGCTGGTCGGAGTCGAGGAAGCGGTACACCTCGCGATGGCGGTAGGCGTGATTGCCCAGTGTGATGGCGTCGACGCCGAGGTCGTCGAGGAAGTGGCGGGCGATCTCCTCGGTGATGCCCAGCCCGCCGGCCGCGTTCTCGCCGTTCACGACGACGAAGTCCGGCTCGTATCGCTCGCGCATGCCGGGGAGAAGGTCCTCCAGGGCGCGCCGCCCCGGTGCGCCGACCACGTCGCCCACGAAGACCAGCTTCATCCGGCCCCCGATTCTTCCATTCCTTCTATCTTCGACCCGTGCAGCAGCCCGGAGCCGCCCCGCCGTCCGCCGCGGATTCGCGCGAGTCGGCGGTGATCGAAGCCACCGGCCTCGTGAAGCGCTTCGGCGAGCGCGAGGCGCTTCGCGGCGTCTCGCTGAGTGCGGAGCGCGGGGAACTCGTTGCGATCATCGGACCGAATGGCGCCGGGAAGACGACGCTGTTGTCGATCCTCGCGCGCATTCAGAAGCCGAACGAGGGCGGGGTGCGCTGGCCGCGGGGCGATGTGGGTTGGGTCCCGCAGCAGGCCGCCGTCTACAACAAGCTCACCGTGTCAGAGAACCTGCGGCTGTTCGCGCGGCTCGAGAAGGTGGCCGACGTGGAGGCGACGGTCGAGCGCATGCTCGCTCAGACGGGCCTCGATGACCGCCGCGACGACCCGGTGAGCGAGCTCTCGGGAGGCAATCGCCAGCGCGTGAACATCGCGATCGGGCTGCTGTCGGAGCCGGAGGTGCTGCTGCTCGACGAGCCGAGCGCCGCGCTCGACCCCCGTCAGCGCGAGCGGCTCTGGGAGTTCATCCTCGACCTCGCGGCGCGAGGGACGACGGTCGTCTACTCCACCCACAACGTGCAGGAGGCGGACCGCCACGCGAACCGGCTGGTGGTGCTTGCGGACGGCGAGCTGCTGTTCACCGGCTCACCGCGCGAGCTGGAGGGCGCCGTCGGTTCGACCGGCCTCGACTTCGAGCAGGCGTTCGTCGCGTTCCTCCGTCAGCACGGCCACTGACGTGCGCTGGCTGCTTCTGAAGGACCTTCAAATCCTGCGGCGCTCGCCGTTCCTCGTCGCGCTGCTCGTGCTCTACCCGATCGTGATCGCGCTGCTGATCGGCTTCGCGGTTTCGCGCGGTCCCGAGAAGCCCCGTGTGGCGATCCTCAACCAGGTCCCCGAGTCGGCGCAGACACTGTCGCTCGCCGGAGAGAACGTGGACATCGACAAGTACACGCAGCAGCTCTACAAGGCGATCGAGCCGGTGCCGGTGCAGTCCCGCAAGGAGGCACTCGACAAGGTTAAGAACGGCGACGCGTTGGCCGCGCTGATCGTGCCGCCGGACCTCACCCAGAAGCTCCAGACCGGGCTCGAGCCCGGCCAGGTCGAGGTTTTCTACAACGCTGAGGATCCGGTGAAGGCGCAGTTCGTCCGCGACACGATCAAGTCGCAGGTGCAGGACGCGAACACCGCCCTCACCAAAAAGTTCACTCAGATCGCGCTCAGCTATCTGAAGCTCATATCGACCGGCGGACGCATCTCGCTGCTCGGCCAGACCTTCGACGTGCTGGGTCTGCAGAACGCCGAGCGGATCGTGACCGAGGCGCAGCGGGAGCTGCCGAAGGACTCGGCGGCGCGCGCGCAGCTCGATCAGGTGACGCGCTTCGCCCGCCTGGCGAGGGAGAACCTGAACCTCTCGAACGGCGTGCTCGCCTCCGTCGGCACGCCGATCCGTGTGAACTCCCACGTGATCAAGGGCGGCTCCACGCCGCTCAGCTCGTTCGCTGTGGCGATCGCGCTCACATTCTCGCTGATGTTCGTGACCGTGCTGCTCGCGGCCGGCGTGCTCGCGCTCGAGCGTGAGGAGAACGCGTTCCTGCGGCTGGTGCGCGGACTCGTCTCGCGGACTGGATTGCTGATCGAGAAAGTGAGCCTGTCGGCGATCTGCGCGCTGGGCGTGTCGCTCGTGATGCTCGGCGCGCTCGGGCTGTTCGTGGACCTCGCCTGGCACCGCTTCCCGCTCTGGCTCGCCGCGATCGTGCTCGGCGCGCTCGGCTTCGCCGCCATGGGTGTCGCGATCGGCGGGATCACGCGCGAGGTGCGTGCGGCCTCGCTGCTCGCCGTGATGATCTCGCTGCCGATCGCCTTCCTGGCGCTGGTCCCGTCCGGCGCGGTGTCGGCGGGCCTCTACGACGTGATCCGCGTGATCTCGGCGATCTTCCCGTTCAAGCCCACGTTGGAGGCGCTCGACGCCGCGCTGAACAAGTCGGGCTCGATCGGCGGCCCGCTGCTCCACCTGGCGATCCTGACGGTGGCGTTCACGGCAATAGCGCGGCTGGCGCTGCGCCGCTTCGCCAGCTAGGTCTGGAGCCCTAGACTGACTTTCATGGCCTTCCCCGCGACCCGCATGCGCCGGCTGCGCAAGACCGGCGTCCTGCGCGACCTGGTCCGTGAGACCGAGCTGAGCGCAAGCGACCTCGTCTACCCGATGTTCATCGAGCACGGGATCGACAGCCGCACGCCGATCGAGGCGATGCCCGGCATCGAGCGGCTCTCGATCTCGAACGCGGTCGAGGAGGCCGGGCAGGTGCACACGCTAGGCATCCCGGCGGTGCTCCTGTTCGGCATTCCGGCGAGTAAGGACGAGGTAGGCAGCGGCGCTTACGACGACGAGGGCGTGATCCAGCTGGCCACGCGCGCGATCAAGGAGGCTCACCCAGACCTGCTCGTGATCACCGACGTGTGCCTCTGCGAGTACACCTCGCACGGCCACTGCGGCGTGCTCACGCCGGACGGCCAGGTCGACAACGACCCGACGGTGGAGCTGCTCGCGCGCACGGCGGTGTCGCAGGCCAACGCCGGCGCCGACGCGGTTGCGCCGAGCGACATGATGGACGGGCGCGTCGGTGCTCTGCGCTCGCATCTCGACGCCGAGGGCCACGCCGATCTGCCGGTCATCTCCTACAGCGCGAAGTTCGCGAGCGCCTTCTACGGTCCGTTCCGGGAGGCCGCCGGCTCCACGCCGGCCTTCGGCGACCGCCGGAGCTACCAGATGGACTCGGCCAACGCCGAGGAGGCGGTCCGCGAGTCACTCCTCGACGTGGAGGAAGGCGCCGACATGCTGATCGTGAAGCCCGCGCTGCCCTACCTCGACGTGATCCGCCGCGTGAAGGAGGCCACCCGCCTGCCGGTCGCGGCCTACAACGTGAGCGGCGAGTACGCGATGATCAAGGCGGCCGCTGCCGCCGGGTACCTCGACGAGCGCGCGGCCGTTCTCGAGGCCCTCACCGGGATCCGCCGCGCCGGGGCCGACATCGTGATCACCTACCACGCCAAGGACGTAGCCGGATGGCTGAAGTGAGCAGCCGCGCCGCGGGCGCGATCCCGAAGGTGCGCAGCCGCAGGGACGGCGCCGCCGTGCCGCTCGACGAGCTCGACAAGAAGCTGCTCAACCTGATGCAGGGCAAGTTCCCGATC
>DASVXS010000090.1:0-6274 GCA_036392575.1 Thermoleophilaceae bacterium
CGGCGGGTGGAGCAGCGGCTGCGCGCGGCACGCGCACCGGGCGAGGTCGATGCGGCGAGCCGCTCGTTCGATGTCGTGCGCGCCGGTTTCGAGGCGCGCGAGCCGCGCCGTGGCGCATCGCGTGCGAGAACGCGGATCGGCGCCGCGATCGTGCTCGCCGTGCTGGCCGCGGCGCTCGTGCTTTCACCGGCGGGTGCCAAGGTCGCGCACTTCGTCGGCGACGCGTTCGACGGCCCGGGTGTGCGGCACGCGAAGCCGGCGCTTGTGTCGCTCCCCGCGCCGGGCAGGCTGCTCGTGGACTCGCGCTCCGGCACGTGGGTCGTTCAGCAGGACGGATCAAAGCGGCTGCTCGGTCCATTCCACGACCCGGCCTGGTCTCCGCACGGACTCTTCGTTGCCGCGGTGCGCGGTCGGGAATTGCTCGCGGTCGATCCGAAAGGCAACGTCCGCTGGTCGCTCGCGCGCGACGGTCTCGTCGAGCTCCCTTCCTGGTCGCCCGACGGCTTCCGAATTGCGTACCGCTCCGGCTCGGCGCTGCGCGTGGTCACGGGCGACGGCACGGGCGACCGGCCTTTGGCGAGGACAGCAGAGGCCGTGAGGCCCGCTTGGCGGCCGGGCGCGGGTCACCTGGTCGCCTTCCTCGCGCGCCAGCAGGTGCGGCAGGTCGACGCCGACAGCGGGCGCGTGCAGTGGAACACAACCGTCTTCAACAGCAAAGGGAAGCTCGAATGGACGCCCGACGGTCGCCGGCTTGTCGTAGGCGGGCCGCTCGGCCTGCGCGTGCTCGACGGGCACGGGCACGTGGTGCGTTCGCTCGATGCGCCGCCTGGTTGGCTTCAGCGCGACGTGGCTATCTCCCCGCGGGGTGACAGTGTCGCGATCGTGCGGCAGGAGGCCCGCACCGGGCGGAGCGAGGTGTTGCGGGTGAGCATGAACCGGCGCGGCTCGCCCCAGCGGCTGTTCGCGGGCGCCGGGCGGATCCAGCAAGTGCAGTGGTCGCCCGACGGGCGCTGGCTCTTGCTGGCGTGGCGTGACGCCGACCAGTGGTTGTTCGTGCGCTCGAGCGCCGCGCGCGGGCTCCGCGCCTACTCGGGCATCGCCGCGGCGTTCAATCCGCGCCATCCGCGTGCCGGCCTGTTCCCGGCCGCCGCCGGGTGGTGCTGCAGCCGCTAGGCAAGGGCGATCGTCTCGCCGTCAGCGGGTATCGCGACCGTCAGGTTCTCCTGCCAGAGCGCCTCACGCAGCTCTTCGCGAGTGAGCAGGCAGTGGTTGATCGCCTCCATGTGCACCGCCATGACGAAAGCATCGGGTGCCGCGCGGGCGACCGTCGCAACGTCTCCGGCGTCCATCGTGATCGTGTCGCCCTCGAGGAAGCGCGCCGCACCGGCGTTCAGCACGATCGCGGTGGGTTGGTAGCGCTCGAGGGCCTCTGCCACAGGCGGGCACCAGACGGTGTCGCCGGCAACGTAGATCCGCCTGCGGCCGCTCACGAACACGAAGCCCGAAACCGGGCCGAGGTTCTCGCCGAGCTCACCGAAGCCGTGCACGCCGCCGGTGCGGATCACGCGGACGTCCTCCCACTCGAGCTCCGCGCCAACCGGGATCAGCTCCCAGTCGCCAAGGTTCACCAGGCGCGGGGCGTCCTCGGGTTGGCAGAGCACCGTGGTCCCGGGCGGGAGAAGCTCGCGCGCCGTGCCGTCGAAGTGGTCGGCGTGCAGATGCGTGATCGCCGCCGCGTCGATTCCGCGCACCACGCGCGGCGCGGGCATCGGAAGCGGCACGAGCGGGTTCGCTCGCGGGCGCGGCGAGTTGTCGATCGGCGGCCGCGCGCCGGGCGTGTCGAGCATCGGGTCGAGCAGCAGTCGCCTGCCGCCGATCTCGATGATCAAGGTTGCGTGGCGCACGAGCGTGATGCTCGCCGCGCTCATCCTGCCAGCCGCCCTCCCACGAACTGGGTCATACCCGTGAGCCGCTGGCTGATCTCCACATAGCCGCGCTGCTCGAGCATTTGGACCACCTCGTCGCGCTCGAACATGCGCATGCCGCTCTGGGCCTCGACGAGCGACTCGACGGTGCGGAGGGCGCTCGATCCGCCCCGCGCCGAGGTGAAGATCGCGATGCGACCGCCGGGCGTGAGCACGGCGGTCATATGGTCAAGCGCGCGCTCGGGATTGGCGAAGAGGTGGAACGCCGCGAAGCAGCAGACCGCGTCGAAGCTTTCGTCTCGGAAGGGGAGCGCCTCGGCCGGCCCGCGCACGTACGCGACGTTGTCGAGCCCGGCGTTACGCGTCTCCTCCACGGCGCGTGTGAGCATCGGCTCCGAGACGTCGATGCCGACCACGAGGCCCTCAGGCCCCACCGAGCGGCCGAAGTCGCGCGAGAAGTTGCCGGTGCCGCAGGCGACGTCGAGCACGCCGTCGCCGGGACTGAGGCCGAGGAGCAGCCGCGCGATGCGCCGCTCCTCCTCCATGCCCGGGCCGAACACGCCCTTGGCGATGCGGCCGAACGCGGGACGCCACCATCGCTCGTACACGCGCGGCATCCCGCGCGACAGCATCAGGTCCTGTGTGCGGCCGGTCGACTCCGGCGGCTGCTCGCCGATCAGGTCGAGGTAGCCGTGGCGTGTCGCCGCGGGCGTCGCGCGCTCGCGTGCGGAGCGCTCAAGCAGGGGAAGCGCGCGCTCGATCGCAGCCGGGAGACGCTCGCCAGATCCAGCCGGCGGCGCCTCCGGCACCGGCTATACCTCGATGCTCGGGAGCGGCGGCTCGTCCGGCTGGGCGGGATGACCGCGGTGCTCGCCCTCGTAGGCGAGGCGGTCGAGCCGGGCGATCTCCTGCTCGCCGAGCCGGCGCGCCGGGTGCTCGTCCGGCAGGCCGACGATCAGATTCCGGATCCGGTTTCGGATCTGCAGGGCGAAATGCGGCGTCGACGCGCCCATCAACTCGCGCACGTCCTCGACGGTCGGCTCTCGCGTGAGGCGGTCGGGTCGTTCGAACTCGCTCATCGGACCGGGAGGGTACATGCCACGCTCATGGCTTTCGGACCTGCACCGGCACGAGCTCTGTGATCTGGTCGATGCGCCCCTGCGCCGGAAGCGACACCGCGGCCTTGTCGCCGAGGATCCAGACGTGGTTGTAGACGCCGGCGTTCGGGTTGTTCTCGAAGCCCGGCTGCACGTCGAGCAGGTAGCTCTCGAGCGAGTTGGGAAGAGAGGTGGCCTGATCGGTGAGGAGCAGAGGCGCGAACACGCCGCGACCGGCGAGCGGCGCCGCGGCGGCCGCATCCATCGGTCGTGTGCTGTTCGCGATCGTGAAGTTCTGGCCCGGGACGGTGATGCCCCAGCCGACGCCGCCGCGCTGCGTGCGGGCTAGGGCGATGGCCGTCTGAACCGGCGTGGGACCGTCGATCCGGCTCACCTTGCCGAGCTTGCCGAGCTGCTTCTCGACGTCCTTGCTGATGATGAAGTCGGGCCCGAGAATCACGATGCTGGGACGCGAGTGCTGGCGGATCGCCTTCAGCGTGGCGGCGGGCACGGTGTTGCGCTGCGTGAAGAGCACCGCGTCCCCAGAGCGCGCCGCCCACGCGCCCGCGGCCATAGCGAAGTCGGCGCGCTCGCCCGACGCGATCACCACCGACGGCGACGGCTTGCCGCGCACAACCGACCAGAAGCGGTCCACTGCTGCGGCCAGCGTGTACGGGTCCTTGCCGTGGATGATCCCGGTGCGCAGGCCGCCGGGGTTGGCGGCGCTGTCGCCCACGCGGATCACCTGTGCGTTCTTGGCGAGTGGGGAGCCTCCGGGCTTCAAGCGGCCGAGCGTGTCCTTCGTGACCGACGGCAGCTTGCCGCCGTCGCTCACCAGCATCGGCACCTCGAGCGGGCGCGACATCAGCACGCCGGCCGCCACGGCGCCGGCCCAGTTGGACTTGTCGACGAGCGCGATCGCGCGCGGCTTGTTCACCTCGTTCGTGCTTGGAAACACTGCGCTGACGACGCCCGCGGCGTCGGTCGCGGGGTCGGCGCCCGACACGCGCGTGGTGTTCTTCGTGGCGATGAGCGGCAGGCCGAGCTGCTGCGCGGCGGAACTGTCGTTCGCCTTCGCGCTCACGTCGGGGGTTGCGCCGCCCTTGCTGTCGTTGAGGCTGCAGCCCGCCAAGGCAACCGCGGAGCAGAGGACGGCGATGGGGAGGATGCGAGTCAACGAGAAGCGCACGATAACGAGCGGTCCGGGCCTCCGCTTCAGGCGGTATTCTCAGATTGGTTGACTGGTCAGTCAACCGGCATCGAGGCGTCGCCCTGCGCGACGGGCTCTTGGATTAGGAGAGGACTTCAACGTGGATTTCCGCCTGACCGACGACCAGCTCGAGTGGCAGCAGTACTGCCGGACGTTCGCGCGCGACGTGATTCGCCCGGTGGCTGCCAAGCATGACCGCGAGCAGTCGACCCCATGGGAGGTGCTCAAGGAGGCGCGCAAGCGGAAGCTGCACGGGATGGAGTACCTCGAGAAGGTCGCGAGCGACCCGGGCGGCCTCTACGGCGTGATCTACGCGGAGGAGCTGCATTGGGGCTGCGCGGGCATCGCGCTCGCCATCTCGGCGTCGTCGCTCGCGGCCGCGGGCATCGCGGCTTCCGGCACGCCAGAGCAGATCGGCCAGTGGCTCCCCGAGTGTTATGGCACGGGCGACGAGATCAAGCTGGCCGCGTACGCCGTCACTGAGGCAGGTGCCGGCTCGGACGTCAAGGCGCTCCGCACGACGGCGAAGCTCGAAGGCGACGAGTGGGTCCTGAACGGCACCAAGGTCTTCATCTCGAACGGCGGGATCGCCGACGTGAACGTGGTCGTCGCGACCGTCGACCCCGAGCTCGGCCATCGCGGCCAGGCCAGCTTCATCGTGCCGAAGGACACGCCCGGGCTGTCGGCGGGCAAGAAGGAGGACAAGATCGGGATCCGCGCCTCGCACACCGGCGAGGTCGTCCTCGAGGACTGCCGCATCCCGACCGACTACCTGCTCGGCGGCATGGACAAGCTGAACGCGAAGCTCGAGCGTGCCCGCTCGGGCAAGTCGACCGGCCGCGCCTCGGGCGCCCTCGCGACGTTCGAGATCACGCGCCCGCTCGTGGGCGCCTCGGCGCTCGGCATCGCCCAGGCCGCATACGAATGGACGCTCGAGTACCTCGATGACAAGGAGGAGTTCGGCGAGCCGCTCATGGAGTCGCAGCGGATTCAGCAGACGCTGGCCGACGTCGCGACCGAGATCGAGGCGGCGCGCATGCTCGTGTGGCGCGCGGCGTGGATGGGGCGCAACGGCATCCCGATGACCGCGGGCCAGGGCTCGATGTCGAAGCTTAAGGCGGGCGACGTGACGATGTGGGCCACGACCACGCTGATGGACCTCGTGGGCGACTACGCGCAGTCCACCGAGTGCCCGCTCGAGAAGTGGTTCCGCGACGCCAAGATCTACCAGATCTTCGAGGGCACGGCCCAGGTGCAGCGGCTCGTTGTCTCGCGCATGCAGCGGGCGGTCTACAACGAGCGCCGCGCCGATGTGCTCGAGCAGGCGCCGGGCACGCCGACGGGCGACGCGGTCGGGGCCACCGCGTGAGCGAAGCCGTTTCGCAGCGCAACAAGCTGCGCATCGAGGTCGATCGCGAGCTCTGCTTCGGCTTCGGCGACTGCGTGGACTCGGCGCCGTCCGTGTTCGAGCTGGACGCCGAGAACAAGTCGGTGGTCGTCGACCCGGACGGGGCTGACCGCGACACGATTCTGCTCGCCGCGCAGGACTGCCCGGTCGATGCGATAGCGATCATCGACGACGAGACGGGCGAGCAGATCTTCCCGTAGCGCTGTTGCTGCTGTACGGCCTGTGGAGTCGGGGCCGTTCCCCTTCGGGCTCCCTTCGCGCTTCGCGCTCACTCTTGACGCCCTTCGGGGAAGGCCCCTCCTCCCAGGCCTACGCCAGCGCCGCGCCAGTCCACTCGCTTTGAGAAGCAGGATCCGGCGCCGCCCAAGGGTTCAAAAGTTCCAACTCGCCGCCCGCGCCCGAACGACATGGACGTTATGCACCGTATAGGTGCATTTCGTACATCTCGCTTCCGCGAATCGCTCCAGTTATGCACCCCTCGCGCTCTCCCCTTAGTGCTTAACTGAGCCGCCGCGGCGCTCGAGGGCGACCACCGGCGTCGCGGCCGGGGGCTCGAGCGGGAAGAAGTTCCATCTCGATCCCGTTCCCGCGACGCCATGGAAGTTTGTCCCGCTATGCGGGAAGGACTTCCATG
>DASVXS010000091.1:0-11994 GCA_036392575.1 Thermoleophilaceae bacterium
GAGACGCGCGCCGAAAGTCGTGCGGAGACTATGCGTGCGCGGGATCGACAGGCCCGGAGGGCGCCGGTAGCTTCGCCGGGATGCCTGTGGCCCGTCTTCTCTCCGTGCATGCCGTGCTGGCGGGCCTGGCGCTGGCCTCTCTGGGCATGGTTGCGCCCGCGGCTCGGGCGGCCGGCGGGGACATCGGCTACCGGGATCAGTCCTACGCGCCCCTCGGTGGCTCACCGACCAGCAGCAAGCCGGAGAGCAAGCTCTGGTTCAACAACGGCTGGTGGGCGAGCATGTACAACGCGGGCGCCGGCGAGCACCGCATCTACAAACTCAACAGCGCCCTCGGCGTCTGGAGCGACAGTGGCGTGGCGATCGACAAGCGGGCGTCCTCGCGCGCGGACGCGCTCTGGGACGCCGGCTCGAAGAAGCTCTACGTGGCGTCGCACGTGTACACCACGTCGGGAACCGCAACGACCAGCGGGAGCGCGGGGCGGTTGTATCGGTACAGCTACGACGCCGCGGGCGACCGCTACGCGCTCGATCCCGGCTTCCCGGTCACCGTCAACGCGGCGAAGACGGAGACGCTGGTGATCGACAAGGACTCGACCGGCACGCTCTGGGCCACCTGGACTCAGGGCAGCCGCGTCTACGTGAACCACACGCTCGGCGGCAACGACGCCGCCTGGGGCACTCCGTACGTGGTGCCCGGGCCCGGCACGACGCTGACGAGCGACGACATCTCGTCGGTCATCCACTTCGGCGGCAACAAGATCGGCGTGATGTGGAGCAACCAGGCCGATCACAACTTCTACTTCAGCGTGCACGCCGACGGGGCCGGCGACGCGTCGTGGTCCACGTCCGCCGTCCCGAGCGCGGCGGCCGGCTCCGACGACCACATCAATCTGAAGGCCGATAGCGCAGGTCGTGTCTACGCCGCCGTCAAGACCGCCGCGAACAACAAGAGCCCCGACAGTACGCCGGAGATCCTTCTGCTCGTGCGGTCAGCCGGCGGCGCTTGGGGCAGTGCCACATTTGGCTCAGCCGCGGACAGCGAGACGCGGCCGATCGTTCTGCTCGACGAGCAGCATGGCCTGATTCACATGTTCGCCACTTGTCCGCAGCCGCCGAGCACTAGCGGCCAGGCGGGGGGCGACATCTGTGAGAAGACGACGTCGATGAGCAGCCCCTCGTTTGCGGCGGGCATAGGCACCGCGGTGATCCGCGACGCCAGCTCCCCGAAGATGAACGACGCCACCTCCACGAAGCAGGAGGTCGACGGCGGGACCGGGATCGTGGTGATGGCCAACAACGCGTCGACCGACTCCTACTGGCACATGCAGGAGTCGCTGGGGGCGCCCCCGTCCGCGCCGGCGCCCGCCCCCGTGCCGAAGCCCGCGCGCACGAGCCCGCGGCTCAGGATCACCTCCAAGCGATGGCGTGGCTTGCGCCTCTATGTGAGGGGCACGCTGTCGCGGAAGGCGACCGGGCGCGTCAAGGTGTCGTACCTCAAGGGCCGGCCAGGCAAGCGCATCCGGGCGCGCAAGAGCGCGACGATCAAGCGCGGGCACTTCGCGGTCTCCCTGCGCCTGCCTCGCCGCGCACGAGGCCACAAGGCAATTCTCTGGGCCTCATACGGAGGAGACAGGAGCTACCTGGCTCAGGCCGTTAGGGCACGCGTGCGCTGAGCACGATGCGCGCGGCCGCTCGTGTCCTCGCCCTTCCAGTCGCGCTCGCAGCCTTCGCTTTCGCCACCCTGGGCACGGTCGCGCGCCCTGCGACGGCGGCCGGCGGGGACATCGGCTACCGGGACCAGTCCTACGTACCCCTCGGCGGCTCGCCGACCGGGAGCAAGCCGGAGAGCAAGCTCTGGTTCAACAACGGCTGGTGGGCAAGCATGTTCAGCCCCGCCGCCGGCGATCACCACATCTACAAGCTCGACCGCGCCTCGCGGGCGTGGGCGGATACCGGAGTCGCGATCGATCCGCGCAACTCCACCCGGGCGGATGCGCTGTGGGATGCCGGCTCGCAGAAGCTGTACGTCGCCTCCCACGTCTACACGACGTCCGGAAAAGCGACGACCAGCGGGAGCTCGGGCCGGTTGTATCGCTACAGCTACGACGCCGCGGGTGACCGTTACTCGCTCGATCCCGGCTTCCCGGTCACCGTCAACTCGGCGAAGACAGAGACGCTGGTGATCGACAAGGACTCGACCGGCACGCTCTGGGCCACCTGGACCCAGGGCAGCCGCGTCTACGTGAACCACACGCTCGGCGGCGGCGACGCCGCCTGGGGCCGCCCGTACATCGTGCCTGGCTCTGGGACGACGCTCACGAGCGACGACATCTCGTCGGTCATCCACTTCGGCGGAAACAAGATCGGCGTGATGTGGAGCAACCAGGTCGACCACCACTTCTACTTCAGCGTGCACGACGACGGAAGCGACGATTCAGCGTCGTCCTGGTCGACGTCGGTCGTGCCCGCCGGAGCGAGCTCCGACGACCACATCAATCTCAAGACAGACAGCGCCGGGCGCGTGTACGCGGCCGTCAAGACAAGCGAGACCTCGAAGAGCCGGCCGCTCGTCCTGCTCCTTGTCCGGGCGGCCGGCGGACCGTGGAGCAGCGCCACTTTTGGGACTGTGTCGGACAGCCACACGCGGCCGATCGTTCTGCTCGACGAGCAGCACGGGCTGATCGACATGTTCGCTACCTGCCCGCAGCCGCCCAAGACGAGCGGTCAGGCCGGCGGAGACATTTGCGAGAAGACGACGTCGATGAGCAGCCCGTCGTTCTCGCCGGGCATTGGCACGCCGTTAATCCGCGAAGCGGGCTCGCCGAAGATGAACGACGCAACCTCGACGAAACAGAACGTCGACAGCGCGACGGGCATCGTGGTGATGGCGAACAACGCCTCGACCGATACCTACTGGCACATGCAGTGAGTTGGCGGCCGCGCCCTCCACTCTGCACCAGCCGTCGGTCGCGACTCGCGCAGCATCTTCGCGGCATCCTGCAACTGGCAGCGATGCCGCGCGGCGCCAGATCCGTGGCTCGAGCCTGCTTCTGGCCGGCCGCATGCTCTCCCTCGCGGTCAACTTCGCCACGCAGGTGCTCATCGTTCGCTACCTCTCGAAGGCCGACTTCGGCGCCTTCGCCTACGGGCTTTCGATCGTCACCCTCGGCGAAAGCCTGGCAGTACTCGGCCTCGACAAGGCGATCTCGCGCTTCCTGCCGATCTACGACGAGCAGAGGGCATACGGCAAGCTGTTCGGCACGCTGCTCATGGTCGCCGGAACGGTGCTCTCCGTCGGCTTGGCGTTCGTGCTGCTGGCGTTCGGGCTCCACGGATTCGCGGGGGGTGAGCTCGGCGCCAGCAGCCAGGCGCTGGCGGTCATCCTCATCCTGATCTGCCTGTCGCCCATCCAGGCCCTGGATGACGTGCTGATGGGCACGTTCGCGGTCTTCTCCAAGCCACGCGCGATCTTCTTCCGCAAGTACGTCCTGGCGCCCGGCTTGCGCCTCACGGCGATCCTCCTCATCGTGCTCGCCCAGAGCGGCGTGCGAGAGCTCGCGTTGGGTTACGTCATCGCGGGCGGCCTCGGCGTGATGCTCTACGTGGCAATGCTCGTCCAGACGCTGCGCGCGGACGGCCTGCTCGCGCACCTCCACGTGCCCGGGCTGCGGTTCCCGGTGCGCGAGGTGTTCGGCTTCGCGCTGCCGCTCATCACGGTCGACCTGCTGTTCGTGGTGATGAACACCACGAACGTGTGGATGCTCGAGCGCTGGGGTAGCGCCGCCGACGTGGCGGACTACCGCGTCGTGCAGCCCGCCGCCCGGCTCAACCTGCTGGTCATGACCAGCTTCACGCTGCTGTTCACACCTCTCGCGGCACGGCTGTTCGCGCGCGGCGACCGCCAGGGAGTCCGGGAGCTGTACTGGCGCACCGCGGCATGGATCGCGGTCTTCTCGTTCCCCGTCTTCGCGCTCACGTTCGTGTCGGCGCACGAGCTGACGATCGCTCTGTTCGGTGGGCGCTACGCCGGATCCGCACCGATCCTGGCGTTGCTCGCCGCCGGTTACTATTTCAACGCCGCGCTCGGGTTCAACGGACTGACCTTGCGGGTTTACGGCCTCGTGCGCTACACGGTCGTGATCAGCGTGGCGGCGGCCGTCGCGAACGTGGCAATCAACTTGCTGCTGATTCCGCGATACGGGGCGATCGGGGCGGGCGTCGGCACTTGCGCGACCCTGCTGATCCACAACGTGCTGAAGCAGGCCGGACTGCTCAAGGGAACCGGCATCGGGGTCTTCAACCGGGAGTACATGCGCGTGTACGGCGCGATCGTGGTGACCATCGCCGCACTCGTCGCGCTGCACGTGTTGCTCGCACCGGGAGCGTTCGTCGCGATCGTGCTCGTCGCGGTCGCCTCCGCCCTCCTCCTCTGGATTACTCGTGAGACGCTGCGAGTGGGGGACACGTTCCCGGAGCTGCTGCGCGTCCCGCTGCTTCGACGGCTCGTGCGCTGACAGGGTTCAAGCGGCGAACAAACGACGGAGACCAGGAGAGTCCGCTTCGTCGAGGCTGATCCTCAGGAGGTTGACGTAGTGGCCGCGGTCGAGGCGCGCGGGCCGGAGGCGCGTTGCCTCCTTCAGCGCCCGATGCATCCAGCACGTCACGAACAGCGGCTCGACGAGCTCCCGATCCAGGGCGATCCGCGCGCACTGCCGCTCGACTGCCGCGACTAGCAGCCGGTTCACCGGCGTGTCCGCCAGCAACTGGGCTCGCAGGCCCCGCAGCGAGCTCCTCACGCCGGCCGCGCGCGCCACCGTCACGGCGAAGCTACGAACGAAGTAGAAGACGTCCCATAGCGGCATGCCCTCGTGCTCGGCTGCCTCCCAGTCGAGGAACGCCGGCCGTCCCCCAGGCGTGACCAGGAGATTCCAGGTCCCCGGATCGCCGTGCTGGAGCACGATCGGCATGGGGCGTGCCGCTTGCGCCAACGCGTCGACGTGGCGGTGCAGCCGGCTTCGCTCGACCGCAGTGAGCGCGTAGAGCGCCTCGAAGCGGCCCAGCAGATCTTCAAGCGCAGCGGCGACGTCCCGATCGGCGGCCGCCGGATGCGCTGTGGCTGCTCCAAGTTCGAGCAGCCACTCCAGCGCCGCGCGGGCAAGCGGGCAGTCCGCTTGCGCGGTCGTGCGCTCGCGGAAGGGCGAGCCCGCCACGGCCGAAGCGCCGAGCAGCGCCAGCCCGCCGTGATGACCGAAGAAGGCGGGGTGGGGCAGTGCGCCGAGCCCGTGCAGGTCCTCATCCTGTAGCCACTGCAGGGCCCGCCACTCGTTCTCCAAACGCGAGTTGTAGGCGCCGTCGCGCGTGAGCTTGACCACGAGCTCGGGCACCGGCTCGTCGCCGCGGAAGAGAAAGAGCACCGCCTTCCGCGAGGGGTACTCGGACGGCGCCCAGAGGGCCGCGCGATGCTCGTCGAGGCCGACACCCGCTGCGCCGGCGATCGTCCGTACATATGTGGGGACTGGAAGTCGGGCCTCGTCGGCTCCCGGCACCGCGAGCACGCCACGCCGGCTTCTTCGTCCGTGCCATTGCAGCGGACGGCTCGCCGGTCGCGTTCTGTGTTGCTCGAGGTAGGCGAGCGCTGAGATGTCGCCCTCGGCAACCGCTGCGTGGACTTCGCCGCGGGCCGGAATCATCCGCAGCGCGCAAGGTGCGCACACACCCGCCTGTAGTGCCCAGGCTTCGCGGCCGGCCAGGTCCAAGAACGCCGCCTGCGCGGCGGTCACGGCCTGGCGAACCTCCTTGCTGCCGAGCGTGGTCGCCGCGCGCGCGCCGCCCACAACAGCGAGATCCACCTCGCGGGCGGCCTCGTACGCGCGCTCCGGCCGCAAGACCCGGACGTTCGGCGCGCCGACCTCGACGGCACGGCGTCGGACGCGGCGTCGGTCGCTCTCGCGGGTACAGCAGACGACCACTTCTGAGGCGAGCCGCGACAGCGTGCGCAAGGTCCGCGCCGACGGCGCTCCGACGACCAGCACCAGGCCGAGCTCGAGACTCGGCAGCAGGAACGTCCACGCCGCGCCTGCGCCCTCGCGTTCGCGGTTGGCGCCGGCGACGAACGTCGACGCGCGCGCATGAGCGAGCACGGGAGTCTCGTCCGCGTGAGCGGCGGATCTCGGGCGGGCCCGCGCCGTGACCCGCGGGCGGACCAACCCCAGCCGTGTCCCCGGGATGCGCCAGAGGTGTGGCACGACCAGCGCGACCATCCACAGTGCGATGAGCGCGAGCGACCTTCCGCGCAGTGTCCCCAGGCGGCGCACTACGCCCGCCTCAAGCCACGCCAGTCCGCCTCATCACGCAGCCGAGCGTCTGGATGAGCAGCCACAGCTCACGTGTGATCGAGCGCCTGCGGAAGAAGCCGATCTCGAGACGGCACCGTTCTTCGAAGTCCAGGCAGCCCCGCCCATACACCTGCCACGGCCCGGTGATGCCCGGGCGGTACTCCAGACGCCCCGTCTGCCACAGGGCGTAAGTCGACGCGTCGAAGCTCGTCGGACGCGGGCCCACGAGGCTCATCTCGCCACGCAGGACGTTCACGAGCTGGGGCAACTCGTCGAAGCTCGAGCGGCGCAGGAAGCGCCCCACGCGTGTGACGCGGGGGTCGTTGACAACCCGGAAGTCGGGCCACGGAACGAGACTGCGCGCGCGCAGAGCATCCTTGAGCGCGTCGGCATCCCGCACCATCGTGCGGAACTTGAAGAGCTGGAAGGAGCGTCCCCCGTAGCCGCAACGGCGCTGCCGGAAGATCACGGGCGCGCGCGGTTCCTCGAGCCATACGCACGCGGCGATCACGCCCAGCAATGGCGCGAGAAGAAGCAGCGCCCCGGCGGCCAGGCAGACATCGATGGCCCTCTTCGTGACTCGATACGCGACTGTGGCCTCCGTTTATCGCGACGCGGCTGCCCCCACGAATCGCCGCTGATTGACAAGATCGACCAGCTCGAAGTCCGGCTGCTCACCGAACTCGCGAAGCAGGCGCACTCGGAACGACTGGTAGTGCCGCAGCGCTCGCGTCTTGCGGCCTAGGCGCAGCCAGGTGCAGATCAGGTCGCGCTGGACCTCGCTGTCGAAAGGCTCCAGCTCGGCGAGCCGCTCGAGATACGAGGACGCCTCGACCGGGTCGCTCGTCCGCAACGCGGCGAGGGCCCGCAGGGCTTCGCAGGCGAGCGCGCGAAGGCGCTCGCGCTCAGTCAGTGCCCACACCGCGTAGGGGTCGTCGGCCAAGAAGTCGTCGCGGTACAGCGCGATGGCCCGCTCGAGGAGCTCTGCGGCGGCGCAGCGGTCGCCGTGCGCGAAAGCGCTCAAGCCGGCGGCGGCGTCGCGCTCGAAGTCGTCGACGTCGATCCACACTCGTTGCGGGTCGAGCGAATAGCCGCCGCACCGGGACACCAAGAACGACGAGTCGCCGTGCTTGGGCCGGCGCGGTTCCAGCCGGGTCCGGAGCGTATGGACGAAGTAGCGCACGTTGCCCGGGGCGGTAGCCGGGGCGTTCGGGCAGATCGCTTCGGCGATTGCATCCGCCGAAGCGGCGCGTGCGCAGACGAGGTAGCGGAGCAGCTGCCCCGGTCGCTGATCGAGCCAATCGTCCGAAATCGACCCATCGGCCGTCTCGACCCTCAGCCTGCCGAGCGCGAAGATACGCAGCTGCCGCTCGGCAGCGTCGGTGGTCCCGTGCGCCAAGACGGGCAACTGAGGAGCCGCTGCGTTACGCATGGGATGCCTTGCGTATGCCGTTGCGTATACGCGCGCGCGCCCAGCGCGCAAGGGATCTGCTCGTGTGAGTCCGGCGGCCCAGCGTCGACTGAATGCTCGAGGGCCTCCACTGCGCGCCACCCCGAGCCGTCGGCACGCCTTCCTTGTTGAGCGTGTCTGCGATCGCCTGCAGCGTCATTCCGGTCTCACGCATCGCACGAATGCGTTGGACAAGCTCGGGCCGATCGGCTACCGCTGGGCGACTGGTCCGCCGCGTACCTCGGACAGAGGGCTGGTGCCTGTTTCGCACGCGGTCGGCCCCGCGCCACCGCTCGATACGCGTGGTGGGGAGGAGCGCTCGCGCGGCGGCCGCGCCGTCGCGCGTCGTGGTATCAAGCCCAACATCGACCGCAACGAGGCCGGCGCGCCTGGCGGCGAACCAGTCGAGAAGCGAGGCGAGGTCATACCTCGAGCGCGCGAGCTCGTCCAACCGCGCCACCACGAGACGCGAGGCCGCACCAGATGAGATCTGCCCGAGCGCCTGGGCGAGGGCCGGCCGCCGGTCGGCTTTCCCGCGGTCGCGTGCTACGGCCACCAGCGTCCACCCCCGCCGCGAGCACGCCTGCTCGATGGCAGCCGCGTGCCCGCCTGCATCTGCGTGCCTGACATAGCCAACGGCGCGGGGTTGCGGTGGCTCGGGCACAGGGGCAGGACGGGCTGGAACGCTAGGACCGCGCCGTTGAGCCTTGCGGGCGGAGCTGCGGCCCTGGCGTCGTCCGCGGCGCCTCAGTGCCGCGACTGTTGCCGCACAGCCGGCGCCGATCGCAACGACGGCGACGATCAGCAGCAGCGCAACGAGAAGCCCTCTGGCTGGCTTGCCGGTTTTCCGCAGATCCGCCGGTGTGCGCGCCAGCTGCTTGGTCACCGGCTGGCTGACGACGGGCCGCAGCGGCGCCGGCGCGTTTGGCGCTTGCGCCTTCGCTGCGCCCTTCGCGGCCGTGGAACGGAATCGCAGGTAGGCGAGCGTGGCGGCGTCCGCCGCGCCGGTGCGAGCGAAGCCGTGCTTGATCTGGAACCACTGGATCGCTGCCCTCGTTCGTGGGCCGAATAGGCCGTCCACCGGACCCGGCTGGTAGCCGAGGGTGCGCAGCATCGCCTGGATGCTGCGCACCCGCTCGGAGCCGCCCGGCGTGTCGTACCCGGCCCCGAACCTCACCGCGTGCGCGTCAGCGCTCGTCGCTACAACCGCCCCGGAATGCTGCAACGGATCGCGGATGGGCCGGCCGTGCCAGCTCGCGGACGCCATCGGCGGAGTTCCCGCCTGCGTGTCTTGACCGGCGCCCGTACCGAGCGCGCTCGCGGGGATAGCGAGCGAGAGCGCGAAAACGAACGTCGCGGCCAGCGAGCCGAACATGACTCGTGAAAATCGCGTGAAGAGAGCCACGCCCGGCAGGTACCCCGCAGGCAACAGGGACGGCCATGGTTTCGCGAGCTAGAGCGACGGTATCGAGGTCGACGTTCGGTGATACCGGGCTGCGAGTCGCCAGTAGAGCGGCATAGCCACGGTCGCGACAGTCTGCGGCGGCCTCCGGGGAGGACGGCGATATCGCGGCGAGGTGTCAGCTGGTCGCGCTCCGCGGGGTTGGTTGACGAGGTCTAGACGTTCGGCGCATTGACAGGTGCAGCAAGTCGGGCGTACTTTGGCTGCAAGGAGCCGATTTTGAAGGAGGAGGCTCCAGCGGGAATGTCCCTCCCACGCAGGTACTTGCAGTTGGCGGCCATCGCGGTGGCCGCAGCAATACTCTCCACGCCGGCGTCCGCCCTCGCCGCCAGCCCGAGTCCCGAGCGCGTTTCCTCCGGCGGACCGTCGCCCGAGCCCGCTCCATCCGCGGGGGCCGCCCAGCCGGCGCAGGGTCAGGCGGCGCCTGTCACCCGTTCGCCTGTCACTCGGGCGGCCCCAGTCGGCGCAAGGGTTGCCGCTCCGTCGGCGCGGTCGCAGCCGGCGGCCACGAGCTCCAAGCGCGACCGCTCGCGGCACCATCGCCGCCGGCACGCCGCACCGCAGGTCACGCTCGTGAAGACGGGGCCCCCGCTCTACACATCTGCTCCGCGGGCGCTCTTCCGCGCCCTTCCGGCCGCCGACAAGGGCGGCGACCGGCGCCAGGCGGCGATTCTCGCGGCCGCGGCGCTGTTCGCGGTCGTGGCGGCGAGCGGGTCGCTGCTGCGGATGACGTCGCGCATGAGGCTGCGATGAAGCGCCTGCTCGTGGTCGGAGCCGCGGTCGGCGTCGTCGGGTGGACGATGCCCGCAACCGCGAGCGCTTACGACATAAAGGTGTCGTGCACGGGATCCTCCGGGATTCCAGTCGCGTGCGGGCAATGGCACAACTTCCCGGTCACGCTGCGGCTGGTTCCCGACACGGTCGATCAGCTCACCAACACGAGCGGCAACTGCTTCGCGTACACGCCACAACCGGATTCCCCGCCTGGCGGTTCGGCGGGAAGCTGCACAGCGGAGTGGGGGCCCGGCACCACCCTGACGAAGACGGGCTGGGTCTTCGTGGATATGACTGCACCGGTTGCCACAGGGGCGGTTGCCGATCGTCCACCCGACGCGAATGGCTGGTACAACCACGCCGTCGGCTTCAGCTTCCAGGGCACGGACGCAACCTCGGGCATCGCGGGGTGCGAGCACCCGGTATACGGCGGCCCGGACGACGCCGGCGCGAAGATCCGCGGCCGGTGCTTCGACAACGCCGGCAACAGCTCTAGCTTCACCACCTCGCTCCGCTACGACGGCACGGCGCCTGCCCTGTCGAACGTGAAGGCCGACCCCGGCGACCGTGAGGTCACGCTGAGTTGGACGGCGCCGGCCGACACGACGAGCGTCTCAGTTACCCGGTCGGCGCCCGGGGCGCCGGAGCAGGTACCGGTGGCGAGAATCGCCGCGGCGAGCGGCCCGGGCGTCACCGTCGATCGAAAGCTCCACAACAACCGGCGCTACAGCTACACGCTCTCCTCCACAGATCACGCCGGGAACGTCGCGACCACGAGCGTCGGAGCGCGACCCCACGCCGTGGTGCTCGGGAGCGGACGCGTGAGGCGCGTGCTGTCGCCGCCGAAGCTCAAGTGGCACAAGTCACGGCGCGCGCGCTACTACAACGTGCAGCTCTACCGCGGCGGTCGGAAGATTTTCAGCAGGTGGCCGCATGGCGCCAAGCTTCAGCTCTCACACGCCTGGCGCTACCGCGGCAAGGCGCACCGGCTCACGCGCGGGAGCTACCACTGGTACGTCTGGCCGGGCTACGGCAAGCGCTCGGCCGGACGCTACGGACGGCTCCTCGCGCGCGGCGCATTCCGGGTCACGAGGTGAAAGGTCTCGAGGTGTTCCCCCGTCTACGCTTTCGCGCCCCGATGACGCTCGTGCTCATCCTGGCCACCGTGGGCATGGTGTTCGCGTTCTCCGGGACGGCCGCCGCCGTTCCCGGTCCCGGCGCGGCTCCGGCCCCGTTGTGCGCGACCCCGACCAGTCCGACGCCTGGACCGTGCAGCACCGACTGGTACACCGAGGACGTAAAGGTCACCTGGGAATACGACGCGTCCGGAACACCCGACCCGAGTACACCGGACTGCCTGGGTCGGACTCAATCCACTGACACCACCGCCGAAACGTTCACATGCACCGTGAACTGGCCGGCCTCGGGCGATGGTGAGCCGCCGCCGCCGTCGCCGTCGTCATCCGCCAGCGTGACGATCAAAGTCGACAAGACGCCGCCCACAGTGACGGAGGCGCTCGCTCGGCCTCCCGACTACAACGGTTGGTACAACCATGCCGTCGATTTCACCTTCAACGGCACAGACGGTGCGGGATCTGGCGTCGCCTCTTGCGACCCCGTCACATACTCGGGTCCGGAGGGTGAAGGCGTGCACGTGACGGGAACCTGCACCGACGTCGTCGGCCATGTCGGGACCGGCAGCTTCCCGCTGAACTACGACGACACCCTGCCCACGCTCACGAACGTGACCGCGGACGACGGCGACTCTGAGGTGACGCTCACGTGGGTTGCCTCGACCGACACGAGAACCATCGATATCGTTCGTTCCGCATCTGGCGAGCCCGACAAGAGCATCGACGACGTCGCGAGCGGAGCGGCTGCTGGCGGCCCCGGCGCCTACACGGACACGACCGTCTCGAACGGCACGCACTACACGTACACGGTCATCGCACACGATCGCGCGAACAACG
>DASVXS010000092.1:0-13681 GCA_036392575.1 Thermoleophilaceae bacterium
GGGCCAGCTCCACAGCTGCCTGAGGCGGTCGCAAGAAGCACGCTCGTGGGCTACCTTGGACGCGCGATGAGGCTCCGTCTCTCGATCTCAGCGCTACTCGGACTCGCGCTGCTGCTCGCCGCGGCGGCACCGGCAGGCGCCCTGATCCACGTCCAGAAGGGCATCGCCGGGGTGCGTATCGGCATGACCCAGCAGCAGATGAAGGACGTTCTCGGGAAGCCGCGCTCCGCGAAGCAGGGATCGAACGACTTCGGGCCCTACACGCAGTTCATCTATCCCGGCCGGATCGCCGTCACGTTCCAGGGGAATCGAAGGGTCACGGGCATCTACACGAGCGGGACGAAGGAGCGCACCGCCGACGGCGTGGGCGTCGGCTCGAGCGAGCGCCTCGTGAAGCGCAAGGTGGAGGACGTGGTCTGCGAGACGATCGGCAGTGCGGAAACCTGTCACGTCGGCAACTTCGATCCAGGCCATCGCGTGACGGTGTTCCTCTTCAAGGACGACCGTGTCAAGCGGGTCACCATCGGGCTCGTCCTCGACTGACGAGCTTCCCTTCCAGCCGGTCCGCTGGGCCGGTGACGCGCTCGAGCTGATCGACCAGACGCGCCTGCCCACCGAGGAGGTGTGGCTCCGCTGCGAGCGACCCGAGGAGGTGGCCGACGCGATCCGCCGCCTGGCGGTTCGAGGAGCGCCCGCCATCGGCGTGGCAGCCGCCTACGGGCTGGCGCTCGGAGCGCGCGACGGTGCTCCTGAGCGCGTCGACGAGGTCCACGAGTTGCTCGCCGCAACGCGGCCGACGGCGGTGAACCTGCGCTGGGCGCTCGACCGCGCGCAGTCGGCGCGCGAGGGCGGCTACGAGGCGGTGCTGGCGGTCGCGCACGAGATCGCAGCCGAGCAGATGCGCGCGGATCGCGCCATGGCACGCCACGCCGCCGCGCTCTTCTCGGAGGGCGACCGGGCGCTCACCCACTGCAACACCGGGCCACTGGCGACAGCCGGATTCGGCACGGCGCTGGGCGCGCTCAACCAGGCGTGGATCGACGGCCGCCTGTCGCAGGTGTGGGTGGACGAGACGCGACCGCTGCTTCAGGGCGCGCGGCTGACGGCGTGGGAGCTGGAGCGGCTCGGGATTCCCTTCCAGGTGGTGCCCGACGCGAGCGCGGGCGCGCTGATGTCGCGCGGGCTCGTGGACCGGATCGTGGTAGGCGCCGACCGCATCGCCGCCAACGGCGACGTGGCCAACAAGATCGGCACCTACACGCTTGCCGTGCTGGCACAGCGGCACGCCGTGCCGTTCTACGTGATCGCCCCGCTTTCCACGATCGATCCCGCGACTCCGACTGGCGCCGACATCCCGATCGAGGAGCGCGACCCTTCCGAAGTCACGAGCGTCGGCGGCGTGCCGCTCGCACCCGACGGCGCACCAGCGCTCAACCTGGCCTTCGACGTAACGCCGGCCGAGCTGGTCACCGCCATCGTGACGGAAGCAGGAGTGCTAGAGCCGCCGTACGAGAAGTCGATCACCCAGGCGCTGGCCCAGGTAACCCGTGGCAGCGGTTGATCCAGACCCACGCCCCCTCGCGGACGCTCCCCGGGAAGCCAGGCTCCACCTTGTCGGAGGTCGCGAGCGACCCGGTGCCGAAGGGCGGGAACGCGCTGCGGCCGATCGGGATCGAGACCGGATCGCGACCGAGCAGCGCGGCTGACGTCGCGCGCCCGCTGCCGGCGACGATCAGGTGAGGACAGTGGTCGATCGCGCGCCGCACCTCCTGCCGGGCGACGAGGTTTTCGAGGTCGGCGTCGGCCGCGTGCTTCTCGTGCGAGGCGGCGAGCATGTCCTTCGTTACCCGCGCGTCGATCGGCGCGGTGATCAGCACGGACGCAAGGCCAAGGGCGAGCGCGCCCGCCGGCACCGCGCGGACCACTCCCGACCGCGCGGAGAGCCAGCCGAGCGAGCACGCCCACAGGACGGCGAGCGCGAGCGTCGGCACGAGCAGGTAGCGGTCGTTCAGCGGCAGGTCGGCAATGGCGAGCGCCGCGAAAGCGGCGAAACCGGCGAGCGCGAGGCCGAGCACAAGCCCAACGCGGCGCACTGTCTCGCGGTCGCCCGCGCGCCACGCCCAGGCGAGTCGCCACGCTCCGGCCACTGCTCCCGCCGCGGCGAGCGGCCAGCCGACGATCGCTGTCACCGCCGAGGCGATGGTCGGCCCGAGATTGCCTACGCCGCGTGTGCGCTCGAGGAACGCGGCGCCCTGGCGGGTGCCGTGCACCGCGTGGAGCGGGTCGCCGGCCACGATCCAGTCGAAGCCGATCCAGATGACGGGCGCAGCGATCGCCAACGCCGCTATACCCCCGAGCGTTCGCTTCGGCTCGCGCCGCTCGGTCCACAGCAGCCAAGCCCCCCAAGCGATCGTGAGGCCCCATGCCTCGGGCCGCAGGAGCCCCGCGAGCAGGAGCAGCCAGAGCACGCGCCGCCCGTTCTCGCGCGCCTCGACGGCAAGCGCGGTAGCGAGCAGCACGAGCGCCGCGAACGGAACGTCGACGAACGAGTGCGCCGCGAAGAAGTCGACGCGCGGGCGCGTTGCCAGAACGACTGCGGCGAGCACGCCTGCGGCGGTGCCGGCGAGCGCGCGGCCGAGCCGGAAGCACGCATACACGAGCAGGAAGAAGGACAGCACCGCCAGCACGGCGTAGACGTCGGCTGCCGTGCGCGCTCCGAGCACCGAGAGCAGCCCGCCGATCGCGATCGGCAGTGGGTGGTCGGTCGAAACCTGCGGATCGGTGATGTCGGGCAGGTGGCCGCGCGCGAGCTGCGCACCCCAGGCGAGCGAGTAGCGCGCGTCCGGCGAAAGCACGACCCAGGGACTCGCGAAGATGGCCGCGACCAGCGCGGCGAGCAGCCACGCGAGCCGCGGGGCCGCGAGCTCACGCGGCCTTCGGATCGCAGCCTCGAGCGCGCTCATCGCGCCGAATTCTGGCGGCGGGCGGTTCGCCGCGGGCGCACGTGGGCAACAATCCGCCAGTGCACGACGCCGAATCCGCACTGTCCGAGGCTCGCCGCCCGCTCGTAATCGGGATCGGTGGCGGCGGCGACGTCGTCGGCGCCCTCGCCACCGCGGAGCTCTGTCGTGTCTACAACGGGGCCGACCCGGTGCTGGGTGGAGTCACCTGGGAGCGGCGCGTCGTGGACCCCGGGCCCGGTCCGCGCCGGCTCGCCGAGGTGGACGGAGCCGAGCTGATGGGAGAGAGCGTCGCGCTTGCCGGACCGGACACGCATGCGGGCGACGTGGTGTTCGCCGAGGCGCATATGGCGCGCTTCGTCGGCAAGCCGACGGTGCTGGTGGACCCGAACGACGGACCAGCCGCGATCGCCGAAGACCTGATGGCGGTCGCGAATCAACTCGGTTGCGACCTGTTTGTGTTCGTGGACGTGGGCGGCGACGTGCTAGCCACGGGCACTGAGCCCGGCCTGTCGAGCCCGCTGTGCGACGCCGTGCTGCTGGCGGCCGCTGCGCGCATCGAGCGCACGGGCGCAAAGGTGCTCGGCGGCGTCTTCGGAGTCGGCTGCGACGGCGAGCTGACTTTCGACGAGGCGATGGCACGAATCGCGGAGCTCGGGCGCGCCCGTGCGCTTGGCGGCGTGCGCGGACTCACCGCTGCGATCGCCTACCGGCTGGAGCAGGCCGCGCGCGAAGTGCCGACCGAGGCAAGCGCGCTCGCGGTACGCGCCTTCCACGGGGAGACCGGCACCGCGGAGATCCGGGGCGGGCGCCGCACCGTCGAGCTCTCCCCCGTGTGCACGCTCACCTTCTACTTCGACCCGATGCGCGCGATCCGCTCGGCGGCGCCACTCGCGCTGGCCGTGGCAGACGCGAAGAGTCTCGAGGAGGCGAACGACATCCTCAACGAGCTTGGCGTGACGACGGAGCTCGATCTGGAACGCGAGTTCGCGGCGGCGGGTTAGGCAATAACGACAGCTGGGCCAGCGCCGTCGTCACTTCGGGCCCATAGTGGGCCCAAATCGACGACACAAGCCACTTGGTCCCGAACGGCGACCCGCCGACTGCCGGATCGCCGTCATTGCTAATTCGGGGGTAGTCGGGGCGAACCGGGCGCGCGCGCCGTCTACGAAACGGTCCAGGTATCGCCGGCAGCGAGAAGCTCCCCCAGCGCCGCCTCGTCGGCTGTCTGGTGCGCCTCGGCCAGCTCGCGCCCCAGCGCCTCCGCATACGTCGGCCGCACCACCGAGCGGAACACGCCGATCGGAGTTGGCCCGGTCGGGCGCTCGGCCAGGTGCGCCAGCTCGAAGGCGAGCGTCGGCTCGAGCCGCTCTGCGTCGTGCACGAGGACCGCGTCCTCGCCCACCTCGCCCACGTCCACGATCTGCAGACGCCCGTCGTCGCCGCGCGCAACCCCGCGTTCGAGCTCACGCCCGAAGCGGATCGGCTCACCGTGCACGAGACGGATCTGGTTCGCCTCTCGCAGGCCCTTCTCTCGCACGGTGTCGAAGGCGCCGTCGTTGAACACGTTGCAGTTCTGGTAGATCTCGACGAACGAGGAGCCCGGGTGCGTGGCGGCCGCGCGCAGCGTGTCGGCCACATGGTCGCGATCGACGTCCACGGTGCGCGCCACGAACGAGGCCTCGGCGCCGAGCGCCAGCGCGACGGGGTTGAAGGGATGGTCCTGCGAGCCGAACGGCGTGGACTTCGTCACCTTCCCCTGCTCGCTGGTCGGCGAGTACTGGCCCTTGGTGAGCCCGTAGATCTGGTTGTTGAAGAGCAGGATCTTCAGCGGCACGTTGCGGCGCAGCGCGTGGATCAGGTGGTTGCCGCCGATCGAGAGTGAGTCGCCGTCGCCCGTCACGACCCACACCGACAGGTCGGGCCGCGCGACAGCGATGCCGGTCGCGATCGCCGGCGCACGGCCGTGGATGCCGTGGACGCCGTAGGTGTCCATGTAGTAGACGAAGCGGCCGGCGCAGCCGATGCCGGACACGAATACGGTCCGCTCCGGCGGTACGCCCAGCTCTGGCATCAGCGACTGGACCGTGGCGAGGATCGCGTAGTCGCCGCAGCCCGGGCACCAGCGCGTCTCCTGGTCGCTCGAGAAGTCCTTCTTCGTGAAGGTCGGTAGCGGCGAGCCGCCGTTCGCGCCGTGGCCGTTCACCTGCTGCGTCATGCGAGCCGCTCCCTTATCGCCTCTTCCAGCTCCTCCGCGAAGAACGGGAGGCCCTGCACCTTCGTCACGCTGTCGGCGTCCACGAGGTAGTCCGCGCGCACGATCTTCACGAGCTGACCCATGTTCGTCTCCGGCACGATCACCTTCCGGTAGGAGTGGAGCAGCTCGCCGGTGTTCGCCGGCATCGGGTTGAGGTGGTGGAGATGCGCGTGGTCGACTTTCCCGCCTGAGAGCCGTACGCGCCTCACCGCCGCGCGCGCGACGCCGTACGTCGAGCCCCAGCTGAGCACGAGCACATCCGAGCCGTCGACGCGGTCTGCCTCGAGCGCCGGGATCCCCTCCGCCACCTTCGCCACCTTGGCCTCGCGCAACTTCGTCATGCGCTCGTGGTTCTCGGGGTCGTAGCTGATGTTGCCCGTGAGGTCTTCCTTCTCGAGCCCGCCGATGCGGTGCTGCAGACCCGGCGTGCCCGGCACGGCCCAGGGCCGCGCGAGCGACTCGTTGCGCACGTACGGCCAGAAGCCGCCCTCGGTGTTCTCCTCGGTGGCAAAGGCGGGATCGATGTCGGGCAGGTCGTCCAGGGACGGCAGCCGCCACGGCTCCGACGAGTTCGCCAGGAAGGTGTCGTTGAGCAGGATCACCGGCGTGCGGTAGCGGACGGCGATCCGCACCGCCTCGAGCGCGGCGTCGAAGCACTGACCCGGTGTCGAGGAGGCAACGATCGGCAGCGGAGACTCGCCGTGTCGCCCATACATCGCGGTGAGGAGATCGCCCTGCTCGGTCTTGGTGGGCATGCCGGTCGAGGGCCCGGCGCGCTGCACGTCGATCACGACCAGCGGCAGCTCGAGCGCGACCGCCAGCCCGATCGTCTCCGCCTTCAGGTCGAGTCCCGGGCCGCTCGTCGCGGTCACTCCCAGCTGGCCGCCGAACGCCGCGCCGAGCGCGATGTTCGCTGCCGCGATCTCGTCCTCCGCCTGCATCGTGCGCACGCCGAAGCGCTTGTGGCGCGAGAGCTCGTGCAGCAGCTCCGACGCCGGCGTGATCGGGTAGCTCGCGAGGAACAGCGGCAGCCGGCTCTTCACGCTCGCGGCGATCAGCCCGAGCGCCGTCGCCGTCGTGCCGTTCACATTGCGGTACACCCCCGGCTCGGCCGGCGCGGGCTTCACCTCGTAGTGGACGGCGAAGAGCTCGGCGGTCTCGCCGAAGTTGTAGCCCGCGCGGAACGCCGCGAGGTTCGCGTCGCAGATCGCCGGCTTGCCCGCGAACTTCTTCTCGATCCACTCGATCGAGACGTCGGTCGGACGGCCGTACATCCAGGAGATCAGGCCAAGGGCGAAGAGGTTCTTCGAGCGCGCGGCATCGCGCGGGGTGATGCCCTCGATGTCCTCGGTCGCAGCGACTGTCATGGTCGTCATCGCGACGCGCACCAGCTGGTAATCCGCCAGCGACCCGTCCTCGAGCGGGTTGTCGGCATAACCCGCCTTCTTGAGGTTGTTCTTGCTGAAGGCGTCCTCGTTCACGAGGACTGTGCCGCCCTTCTCGAGCGCGCCGATGTTCGCCTTGAGCGCCGCCGGGTTCATCGCGACGAGGACGTTCGGGTGATCGCCTGGCGTGAGGATGTCGCGCGAGGCGAAGTGGATCTGGAAGGCGGAAACGCCGGCGAGGGTGCCGGCGGGAGCTCGGATCTCAGCGGGGAAGTCCGGAAGCGTGGCGAGGTCGTTGCCGAGCACCGCCGTGGCGTCCGTGAAGCGGCTCCCGACGAGCTGCATTCCATCGCCCGAGTCGCCCGCAAAGCGGACAACTACTCGCTCTTTTTCCCTGACGTCCTTTGTCACGGTGGCGTGCCGTCTCGACGGTGGGGCCGGAGTCGGACACGTACTTCTTATTCCGGGTAAGGACGATTGTATTCCGGCAATCGGCGGCCACCCGAGCGCATTCGCGCCAGCGGGGCGGGAGCGCGCCTTCCGGCGCGTTTCATTACGCTCCCCGGTCCCTCCGGGGGGTTATTGACTTGAGGATTGGGGTTCCAAACGAGTCCATAGGGGGCGAGCGGCGCGTCGCGCTCGTGCCCGAGGTCGTGCGCCGACTCACCGGCAAGGGCGGCCACGAGGTGGTCGTCGAGCCCGGCGCGGGCGAGGCCGCCCTAATCCCCGATTCCGCGTACGAGGAGGCCGGCGCCACCGTCGGCGGCGACGTCTGGCAGGCCGACGTGGTGGTGAAGGTCGCTCCGCCGACTACGGACGAGATCTCTCGCCTCAGACACGGAGGCGTATTGATCGGCTTCCTCGCGCCGCTCACGTCGCCCGAGACCTCGCGCGCGCTCGCCCAGCAGGGCGTGACCGCCTTCGCGATGGAGTCGATCCCGCGCATCACGCGCGCGCAGTCGATGGACGCGCTCTCCTCCCAGGCGACCGTCTCCGGATACCGGACGGCGCTGATCGCGGCCCAGGAACTCGGCCGCTTCTTCCCGATGCTCACCACGGCGGCCGGCACGGTGAAGCCGGCTCAGGTGCTGGTGCTCGGCGCCGGCGTCGCCGGCTTGCAGGCGATTGCCACCGCGCGCCGGCTCGGCGCGGTGGTGACCGCATTCGACGTCCGCTCGGCGGTGCGCGAGCAGGTGGAGTCGCTCGGGGCGAAGTTCCTCGACCTCGGCCTCGAGAGTGACGCCGAGGCGGCGGGCGGCTACGCGCGCCAGCTCACCGAGGAGGAGCAGCAGGCCCAGCAGACGGCGCTGAACGAGGCGCTCGCGAAGTTCGACGTGGTGATCACGACAGCGCTCGTGCCGGGCCGGCCCGCACCACGCCTCGTGACCGCCGCCGGCGTGGCGAACATGCCGCACGGCGCGGTGATCGTCGACCTCGCCGCGGAGGCCGGCGGCAACTGCGAGTTGACCGAGCCCGGGGAGACGGTCGTGCGCGAGGGCGTGACGATAGCCGGGCCGATCAACCTGCCGGCCACGATGCCCGAGCACGCGTCCCAGCTCTACGCACGCAACCTGATGGCGCTGATCGAGCTCATCACCGGCGAGGACGGCTCCCTGCAGCTCGACTTCGAGGATGAAGTCGTCGCCGGCGCGGTAATCACGCGCGATGGAGAGATCGTTCACGAAGGTGCCCGCGAAGCGACAATGGCCGCCCAGGGAGGCTCATGAACCTCGTCACGGAGATAGCAATCCTCGTACTGGCCGCCTTCGTCGGCTTCGAGGTGATCTCGCGCGTACCGAACACGCTCCACACCCCGCTGATGTCGGCCACGAACGCCATCCACGGCATCGTGCTGCTCGGCGGCCTGCTGATCATCGGTGAGTCGGATGGCGAGACCGTCAACGAGATCCTCGGGACCATCGCGATCATGTTCGGCACGATCAACATCGTCGGCGGCTTCCTGGTGACCGAGCGCATGCTCGAGATGTTCAGGAAGCGTCCCGAGCCGAAGAGACAGGCGGAAGAGCCGGCCGAAGAAGAGCGAAAGGCGGCGTAGTGGCCCTTCCGCTCGCGACGTCCTGGGTGCAGGACGCGGACTTCATCAACAGCCTCTACATCGTCGCGTTCTCGCTGTTCATCATCGGGCTGCGGATGCTGCGCCACCCCGGCACGGCGTTTCACGGCAACCGGGTGGCCGCGCTCGGCATGGCGATCGCGGTCGGCGCGACGCTGCTCGACCCGCGGATCGGCAACTGGGGCCTGATCGCGCTCGGCATAGGACTGGGCACGGCGATCGGCATCCCGGCCGCGCGCTCGGTGAAGATGACCGCGATGCCGCAGATGGTCGCGCTGTTCAACGGCGTCGGCGGCGGTGCGGTGGCGCTGATCGCCTGGGCGGAGTTCCGCCACTCAGGCGGCGACCTCGCCACCAGCGTGATCGTCCCCACGGTGTTCGCGGCGATCATCGGCTCGATCTCGTTCTGGGGCTCGAACATCGCATTCGCGAAGCTCCAGGAGATACTCAGCGGGCGGCCGGTCATGCTTCCGTACCAGCACGTGATCAACGCGGTGCTGCTCACGGGAGCGATCGCGATCGCAGTCATCCTCTCCGCCGGCTCGGATTCCGAGGCGCTGTTCGTGGGCATGCTCGTGCTCGCGGCAATCCTCGGGAACATGGTCGTGCTACCGATCGGCGGAGCGGACATGCCCGTGGTCATCTCGATGCTGAATGCCTTGACCGGCCTCTCGGCTGCCGCGGCCGGTATCGCGCTCGACAACACCGCGCTGATCGTGGCGGGCATGCTCGTGGGCGCCTCCGGCTCGATCCTCACGAACCTGATGGCGCAGGCGATGAACCGCTCGATCCCGGCGATCGTGGCCGGCGGCTTCGGCGGAGGCGGCCCGGTCGGTGGAGACGACGGGCCGGCGCTCGCGGAGGGCCAGACCGTGCGCTCGACGAGCCCGGACGACGTCGCGGTACAGCTCGCCTATGCCTCGAAGGTGATTGTCGTCCCTGGCTACGGCATGGCCGTCGCCCAGGCGCAGCGCGCTGTGCGCGATCTCGCCGTCGAGCTCGAGCGCCGCGGCGTCGACGTCTCCTACGCGATCCATCCGGTCGCCGGCCGCATGCCGGGCCACATGAACGTGCTGCTCGCCGAAGCCGACGTGCCGTACGAGCAGCTCAAGGAGATGGACGAGGTCAACCCGGAGTTCCCGCAGACCGACGTGTCGCTCGTGATCGGCGCGAACGACGTGACCAATCCCGCCGCCCGGAGCCAGCCGGACAGCCCGATCTACGGCATGCCGATCCTGGACGTGGACAAGTCGCAGTCGGTGATCGTGCTCAAGCGAAGCATGAACCCGGGCTTCGCGGGCATCGAGAACCAGCTGTACTACGAGCCGCAGACCTCGATGCTGTTCGGCGACGCGAAGTCGTCGGTCGAGGCGGTGCTCGCCGAGCTGAAGCAGCTCTAGCGCGCATAACCCCCGCCGCACCTCGGGTAGGACCCGGGCATGGCCCGGCTCGTACTAGGTCCACTGCTCCGCCACACGAGCGACCGCGAAGCGACCATCTGGGTAGAGACGGATTCCGCCTGCGAGGTGGAGGTGCTCGACTGCCGCGACCCGACCTTCGAGATCGCCGGCCACCACTACGCGCTCGCGTGCGTGAAGGGGCTCGATCCGGGGCGCACCTACGAGTACGAGGTGCGGCTCGACGGCGAGAAGGTCTGGCCCGAGCCAGATTCTGACTTCCCGCCGAGCGTGATCCGCACCTACGAAGACGGCGCGCCGTTCCGGCTCATGTTCGGCTCGTGCCGCGTCGGCTACCCGCACGAGGAGCCGTACGTGCAGGCGAGCGACGAGAACAAGGAGGGGCGCGAGGTCGACGCGCTCTACGCACTCGCTCTGCGGATGAAGGAACGCCCCAACCACGAGTGGCCGCACGCGCTCGTGCTGCTCGGCGACCAGATGTACGCGGACGAGGTCTCTCCCGCCACGCAGGAGTTCATCCGCTCGCGCCGCGACCCCTCCAAGCCGCCCGGGTACGAGGTCGCCGACTTCGAGGAGTACACGCGTCTCTACTGGGAGTCCTGGGGCGACCCCGTGATCCGCTGGCTGCTCTCCACCGTGCCGAGCTGCATGGTGTTCGACGACCACGACGTGCACGACGACTGGAACACCTCCCAGGCGTGGCGCGACGAGTATCGCGCGAAGCCCTGGTGGAGGTCGCGCATCACCGGCGCCTACATGAGCTACTGGGTCTACCAGCACCTCGGGAACCTCGCACCGGAGCACCTCGACACCGACGAGTTCTACGACCGCGTGATGAAGTCGGACGACCCCACGCGCGAGCTCTACGAGTTCGCCGTGCGCGCAGACGAGAGTCCGGACGGCACGCAGTGGAGCTACCGGCGCGACTTCTGCGGCAACACGCGGCTCGTGATGATCGACTCGCGGGGCGGCCGCCTGCTCGAGGAGAACGAGCGCGCGATGGTCGACGAGGACGAGTGGAACTGGATCGAGGGCGAGGCGACGGGCGGCTTCGACCACCTGCTGATCGGGACGTCGCTGCCGTTCCTGCTCGCCCCCGGCATGCACCACCTCGAGGCCTGGAACGAGGCGGTGTGCGCGGGCGCATGGCGACGGCGTGCCGCCAGGGAGGGAGAGAGGATCCGCCAAGGGCTCGACCTCGAGCACTGGGCCGCGTTCCAGCGCTCGTTCCGGCGACTGGCGAAGCTGATCGAGGACGTTGGCGCGGGCCGCCGCGGCGAGGCGCCCACGAGCATCCTGGTCCTCTCGGGCGACGTCCACCACGCGTACATCGCCGACGTCGCGTTTCGGAAGGGCGCCGGCGTGCGCAGCCGCGTGCACCAGCTCGTCTGCTCGCCCTTCCGCAACCCGCTCGACAAGCACGAGCGCGCGGCGGTGAACCTCGCGATGACGAAGCCCTTCGGCCGGCTCGCGCGGGCGCTCGCGCGCTCGGCCGGCGTGGAGGATCCGCCGATTCGCTGGCGGATCGACGACCACTGGTTCGACAACCAGGTGGCGTCGCTCGAGTTCGAAGGCCGCTCCGTGAACTTCAAGCTCGAGAAGACGAAACCGGAGGACTGGCCGCACCCGAAGCTCGAAACGGTGATCGAGCAGCGCCTGGCGTAATGCTCGACACCGACCGCCGAGGGAGTATTTTTCCCGGTCGATGGGCGCAGGGGATGAGCGGCAGGAGTGGCCGCGCGGAGAGGCTCGCGGGCGCATAATCGCGCTCCTTCGCGAGGCGCTCGCGGACGAGCTCGCGCTGGCCAGGCGGCTTCGTTCCCACATCGCCTCGGCGCCGCGCGGCCCCTACCGGGCCGGGCTCGAGCGTTACCTGCGCGAGACGCGCTCCCACGTGACCCGCGTGGGCGAGCGGCTCGCCGAGCTCGGAGAGCCGCCGTCGAAGCTGCGCGCTGCGCGGAGCCGCCTCGTTGGGTGGCTGCTCGCGCCGTTCGCTGCGCTGCGGCGCCGCAGTGAGACGAAGATGCTCGCGAGCGCGCAGTTCGGCTGCGCGACGGAGGGCCTAGTGGTCGCGACATACCTCGCGCTCGAGCAGCTCGCCGAACGCGCCGGCGACACGCGCACCGCCGACCTTGCGCGCGGCATCCGCCTCGAGGAGCAGCAGATGCTCGAGTGGCTGCGGCACGAGATCCTCAAGCTCACCGACTCGTTCCTGATGACCGAGCTCGACCTGGCCCTTGGCGAGCCGCCGGTGGCGGTGGAGGGACGCCGCCCGCCGCGGCGCTGGCACGAGCTCGGCGAGCTGCCGGCGGATACTGTGCGTGACGCACTCGCGCAGCAGGAACGGCACTGAGTGACTGAGCCGGCCGGGATCGCGTTCGACGCATTCGGCACGCTCTTCGACCTGGATGCCCTCTCACCGATGCTGGGCGACGCCTTCGAGGGGTTCACGAGCCGGCTCGTGCCGTGGACCTGGCTGGTCACGGCCGCCGGGTCGTTTCGGCCGCTCCCGGAGGTCGCCGAGGCGGCGGCGCGAGCCGCTGGAGCAGATGACGAACGGGTCGCGGGGACGCTCGACGCGCTGAAGCGCCTGCCATTGAAGGACGACGTCCTCGCGGGGCTCGACGCGCTCCGCGGCCGCCGTCTCGCGGTCCTCTCGAACGGCACCACTGAGGGGATTCAGGCGCTGGTCGGGAACGCCGGCCTGAGCGGCCGCTTCGAGCACCTTCTCACCGCCGACCAGGTGAAGCGCTATAAGCCCGCGCCCGAGCTGTACGGGCTCGCCGCGAGCGCGTTCGGGGTGCCGCTCGAGCGCGTGCTGCTCGTCAGCGGCAACGAGTGGGACGTGGCCGCCGGGCGGCTCTCGGGTATGACAACGGCGTGGCTGGCGCGCGGGCGAGAGCTCGCGCCGGTGCTGGGCGTGGAGCCGCACATCGTGGCCGATACGCTGCCTGAGCTGGCGGAGAAGATCGAAAGGGGAGCGCTATGACAGCCCCGAACGAACGCCCCGAGTGGGATCCCGACGAGGTGCCGACCGAGGAGCAGCTCGACATCGAAGGCCCGAACGAGGGCGCCACTGACCACCAGCCGGAAGAAGAGGACGAGGACGTGGAGTGATCTCACCCGTCCGGGGTATGCCTCTCTCTGGTCTACAGAGGGAGGCGACGTGACGGAGGAGCGAGACCAGGCCAAGGAGAAGATCCACGAGCTCGAGGAAGGGGATCCGCCCGAGAAGCTCGAGGACTGGCCGGACGACGACGCGAAGTACGAGACCTACGGCGGCCCCGAGGGCGAGCACTCGTACGACGAAGGACCTGAGTCGAAGCTCGGCCCATCGTCGGTTCGCCACCACGAGGACGGCGAGGTGAGCGTGGAGGGCGAGAAGGTCGAGAACCCTGAGGACTTCAAGGGGGATCCGATCCCGGGCGGGCCCACTGATCCGGATGCGCCCGCCGCGTGAACAGCGGCAATAAAGAGTGAACTCCCTCAGCTGGGCTAGCTCGATCTAGGCGTGGGTGAGGTTAGGGTCGAATAGCGACCCAAAGGTCACCCACCCCCTCTCGAGCACTCCCTAAGAGCGTGTTTTT
>DASVXS010000093.1:0-3473 GCA_036392575.1 Thermoleophilaceae bacterium
CCTCGTGCACCTCGCGCGTGTACTCGGCGAGGCGCCAGAGCCAGGCGGTGGCCTGGTCGCGGCGGCCGATCGAGCGCTCCGCAAGAGCCTGCAGCAGCACCTTCACGGCCTCGCGGCGCTCGTCGCGCGACCAGGTGCCGACGATGTCGACCGCCTCGTCGAACGCCTCGGCGTCGCGCAGCGCGGCGACCTCCTGTAGCGCGCGGATGCGCAGCTGCGAGTTGCGGTTGCGCTGCAGGCAGGTGATCAGGTAGCGACGGCGCAGCTCGCCGGTCTGGTCGAAGTGGAGCATCGCCTTGGCGCGGCGCCAGTTGTTCGAGGCGACGCGCGCGCCGGCGAGCGCGGCCCAGGCGTGCTGCTCGGCCCACGACAGGTTCTCGACCGCGATCCGCCACAGCTCGCGCTCGAACACCTGCGCGCGCTTGTCGGTGTCGGCGGTGACGGGCACCACGCGGCGCTCCACGCGGATGCGCCGGCCGCGGCCGCGGCGCACCGGCCCGACCACGATCGCGCCGCCGCGGTAGACGTCGCGGTCGAGCAGCGAGTGCAGCGTGACCACCGGGTCGTCGTGCGTGGTGGCCGGGTGCACGAAGTCGACGACGATGCCCGCCTCCTTGCCCGGGTTGCGGCGCGTGACGCGGCCGACGCGCTGCTGGTAGACGCGGCGGGAGGCGGTCGGCGCGAGATGCATGCAGATCGTGGCGCGCGGCGAGTTCCAGCCCTCGGCGAGCAGCTGTGCGTTCACGAGCACGTCGATCTCGCCGCGCTCGTATGCGGATAGCACGCGCGTCAGCTCGCGCTTCGGTGTCTCACCCGACACCGCGCGCGCCTTCATGCCTGCGTCCTGGAAGGCCTTCGCGACGTTGTAGGCGTGGCGGACGCCGGCGGCGTAGACGACGCCCGGCAGGTCCTTGAAGCGCACTCGGTAGAGGTCGGCCACGGCCGCGTTGAACGGGCCCTGGTCGAGCAGTGCGGCCAGCTCTTCCTGATCGAAGTCTTGGTCCACCTCGCCCTTACGGAGCGGCACCTTGGCGATCGTTCTCACGCCCACGCCCGGCGGGATGCGCACACATCGAAGCGGCGCAATCACGCCTCGGCGCGCGGCCTGGGCGAGGTCGAAGCGCGACGTCTGGGTCGGGAAGAGGTCGGTGACGTGCCGCGCGATGAGCGCGCCGGTGGCCGTCATGCCGATGAAGGTGGGGCCCTGCCAGCGGCGGATCGTCTCGCTCGTCTTCTCGCCGAGAGCCGTGTGAGCCTCGTCGCAGATGACGATCGTGTAGGCGTCCGAGACCTGCCCCGCGTTGCGCACGAACCACTGGTACGTCTCGACCGTGACGACGCCGGCGCCCACATCCGGCACGCGGTCGTTCTTCAACAGCGCAGGCGTGACGCGCTTCTTGTAGCCGCGGTCGAACAGCTCGCCGTGGAACTGGTCCACGAGGTTGCGGCGGTGGGTGAGGATCAGGACGCCGCCCGTGCGGCTCGCCTCGACGAAGCCGAGCGCGGCCACGGTCTTGCCGGCGCCGGTCGCGTGCTCGAACCAGAAGCGGCGCGAGGAGCCCGGATCCTCGGGCGCCTCAGGCAGTTGCTCGTCCTCGTCGACACGCTCCGCCCCGGGATCCCAGTCGAGCGGCTCCTCGTCGTCGCCAAGCTCCTCGTCGCCCTCGAGCTCCTCCTCGCCGGACGGAAGCTCCTCGTACTGGCCGTTGCGGCCGTTGCCGTTCCGCGCCGAGACCTGAAGCTCGGACAGGAGCGCGATAAGGGTGCCCGAGAGGGCGTCGACCTGGTGGGCGTTCAGCACGGTGCCGTCAGCGAGATGCGGCTCCTCCTCGTTCAGCAGGCGCTCGAGGCCGAGCATGAGCGAGTACTCCTGGCGCCACTCGACCGACGGGTAGTCGCGGCCCTGGTCGATCTCCTCGAGCGCGGCGTCGAGCGCGCGCCGCCTGGGCGAGCCGGGCGCGAGCACGGCCGATGCCTCCTCACCCTCGTGGAGGAACGGCTCCCTTGCGAATTTTTCGGCGCGGTCGAGATCGTCGCGCGATACCGGCGACGATGCGACGACGGAACTGGTTTCAGCCATATACGGCTCTCGTTGGAGACGAGTCTGTAAATGCGCCGGCTGCGGTGGGACCGCCGCGGTCTGGTGGCGAGTCCCTCCGGCACTCCTGCCTCGGCGGGGACTGCCAGCGGCTGGATCCGCGCCCTCCCATTCAGCGCGGCGTGTGCATCTATTAAAGCACCGTTAGGCGATCGGGTATGCCCGGGGGCGAATTCGGCCTTGTGCCATCCTCATCCGCGCGATGAACCGCAGGCGCGTGATCACGGTGCTCGGCGCCGCCGCGCTGATCGCCGTGGTGGTGATCGGGCTGATCAGTGCGGGCGGCTCGGGGCCCTCGTCATCGCCGAAGAGCGCCGCACCGAGCGCCACGCAGGTGTCGAAGGAGCTGGCCGGCGCGCCCGCGCCGCTCGCCGCGCTCCACAATCAGGCGAACCAGCTGCTGCCCGGCGGCGCGTCGGCGTTCCAGAAGCGTCTCGCGGAACTGCGCGGGCACCCGGTCGTGGTGAACAAGTGGGCGTCCTGGTGCGGGCCGTGCCGGGCCGAGTTCCCCCATTTCCAGCAGGCGTCGGTCGAGCACGGCAAGCAGGTCGCCTTCATCGGCGTCGACTCGAGCGACAACAACGGTCAGGCCCAGGCTTTCCTGAAGAAGTTCCCGGTGAGCTATCCGAGCTACGAGGACGGCGACCTCAAGATCGCGCAGAAGCTGAACGCGGTCGGCGCCTTCCCCACCACCGTCTACTACGACTCGAAGGGGCGGCGCGTGGGCGAGCACATCGGCGTGTACCAGAAGGCCTCGGACCTCGAGTCCGACATCAAGCGCTACGCGCAGTAGCGAGGCGGGTACGCTCCGCGCGCTTTGCCCGAGCTCAGGATCGATCCGCTCAGCGGACTGAGGACGATCGTCGCCGGAGAGCGCGCTTCGCGCCCGGGCGGCGGCTTCCACGCCGACCCGCAGCCGCCGCTCGATCCGGAGAGCGATCCGTTCCTCGAGGGACACGAAGACCGCACGCCGCCGGAGGTCTTCGCGCTGCGGCCGAACGGAGGCGCGCCCAATACGCCGGGCTGGGTCGTACGCGTGGTGCCGAACCTCTACCCCGCGCTGAGCGAGGATGCTTCGGCTCGCGCGACCGCCGACCCGCTCGAGCTGGGACGCGGCGAGCCCGAACTGTTCGCGACCTCGCCCGCACACGGCGCCCACGAGGTGATCGTGAACGCCCCGGACCCGGTGACGTCGCTGCGCGCGCTCGCACCCGAGCAGGTGGAGACCGCGATGGGCGTGTGGCGTGAGCGCATCCGCGTGCATTCCGACGCCTCCGTGGTTCACGTGCTCGTGAACGAAGGCCGCGAGGCCGGTGCGTCCCTGCCGCACACCCACGCGCAGCTCTACGCCCTGCCATTCGTGCCCGCGCAGGTG
>DASVXS010000094.1:0-7683 GCA_036392575.1 Thermoleophilaceae bacterium
CGCGCGTCTTGCCGTTCTTGGTCACGACCTGGGGCTTGATCTCCTTGATGGAGCCCACGAGGAAGCCCCCGAGCCGGATCTCGTTGCCCGCCACCAGCTTCTGTCCGTTCGGGATCTGCGCCTTGAGCTGATAGGTCGGCACGAACGGCAGGCCGTTGTTCGCGTTGTAGGCGAGGAACACCGCCACCACGGTCACCAGCACCGTCACCGCGCCGATCAGGACCGGGCTGCCCGCGAGTGCCGGTCTGCGCCGCGAGCTCATCGGTCGTTCCCCAGCAGGTAGTCGAGCACGGGCTGCGCCGGGTCACCGGTGTCGAGCGCCTTGGGCGTGGAGTCAGCGCCCGTGCGAATCCCGGAGACGACCTTGTCGCGCTGCTTGGATCCGTCAGGCGTGGTGGTGGTCGTGGGCGCCTTCATGCCGAGCAGGCCGCGCACGATGTCCATGGGCGACTGCCCCGAGCCGGCGCTCGTGTTCGACTGTGCGTCCTTGCCCCGGTCCTTGCCGAGCAACGCGTCGCGCAGTGCCGTGCGCGTCTTGGCGAGGATCGGGTCGGGCGAGCCGCCGCCGGCGGACCGCACCTTGTTCGGCGTGAAGGTGGACGAGCACCCGGTGACGGGCGCCGTCGCCGCGTACGTGGCGCACGTGTTCACGATCAGCCCGGCGCGCAGGAAGTGGCTGATCTCGTCGAAGCCGTTGATCGACGTGGTGCCGAAGAAGACGAACTTCATGAGGTTGCTGACCGCGTCGGTCTTGTCGAGGCTCGACGCGAGCGCCGAGAGGTTCTTCGCCACCGGCTCGGTGTCCGAGGCGAAGTTCGCCAGCTTGGTGATCGTCGGCTGCGCCGCCTTCAGCGCCACGCGGCCGGTGTCGCTCGCGTCGCCGAGCGTCTGGAAGGCGGGCAAGGCCGCGGTCGAGAACGGCCCGAGCGCCTGGAGGAAGCGGTTCAGGCCCGGCGCCGCCTGGCGCAGGTCAGACACCACGGGCGACGCCTGGCCGGCGAACGCGCCCAGGTCCCGGAGCGTGGGTTGGAACTCGCGCAGGAACTGCGGCAGCTTCTGGAAGGTCGCGGCGAGGTCGGCCCGGCGCTCGGCCGACGCCTGCGCGGTGCGGTTGGCCTCGACGATGAAGTTCGCGAAGCGCGTCCGCTCGCGCGCGAGCGGGGTGAGCGCGCGGTCCGACTCGGTGGCCAGCCGCGCAAGCAGGCGGTTCTGGTTGGCGAGAGTGGCGAGCACCTTGTCGGTCTCGCGGAGCGCGGGATTCGCACGGTGGATGACCTCGTTCAGGTCGGCGCCGCGGCCGGCGAGACCCGCGCCGAACTCGTCGATGATGATCGCGAGCCGCTGCCCGTAGGGGCCGCGGAGCGTGTTGTTCAGGAGGTCGATGTCGACCGGCGAGCTCGTGTTCGTGACCGGCAACAGGTGCTGGCCCGCGCCGGGCTGGTCCTCGGGGATGCGGTCGAGCTCCGGCGAGGCAGTCGTGCCGGTGGTGCACTCGACGAACGTCTCGCCGATCAATGACTGCGGCCTGACCGTGCAGTGGGCGTCCTTGTGGAAGGGGGTGAAGCCGGGCTTGTCGATGTTCAACACGACCGCGGCCTTCTCGTCCTTCGTCAGGTCGAGCGACTTGATCGCGCCCACGCGCGCACCCGCGACCTTCACGTCCTCGCCAGGCACCGCGCGCACGTAGTCGAACACCGCGCGCACCTGGTAGCTCCCGCCGCTGCCGCCGTTCGCGCCGAGGGCGAACACGAGCACCAGCGGCACTCCGATCACCACGAGGGCTATCGCGAGGATCCGTCTCATGGCGCGGGCAGTTGGTTGCCGGGGTCGCAGGACGAGGCGAGCTGGCCCATGTCGAGGAACGGCGCCGAGCCGTCGCTGTTCTGCGTGGCAACGCCCGGGCACCGCCGCTGGTGGCCGAACGAGAAGGCGTTCAGGCGCTGGGACGGCGACAGCGCGGTGATCGTCGGCGTGGCTGAGCCGTTCAGGTAGCCGAACGAGCCGAACACCGGCTGGATGCGGGCGTAGTGGCCGTTGGCGTCGTAGTTCGCCGCGACCTCGGCAAACTTCTGGAGCCAGCCGGTGAAGTCGGGCGTGTACGGGCGGATGTACTCGAGCACGGGCTGCGACTGCTTCAGCGCCGAGATCGAGTGCGGGAACGCGGTGCTCGCCTCGTCGGAGAGCTTCGGCAGCTTCTGCGTCAGCTCGACGAGGTCGTTGTTCGCGCCCGAGGAGCGCACGAGCGTGCTCAGGTCATGGATGGTCGGCGTCGACTCGCGCACCAGCGGCCGCAGCGCGCGGAAGAACTCCGGCAGCTGCTTGGTGGCTGGCTTCGACGCGGCCACGAGCGGGTCGAGCGCGTCGAGCGTCGAGCGCAGGCCGCGGAAGGTGGTCGAGCCCTGGCGCAGCGTCGGCGCGAGCAGGTCGAGCGCGCGCGCGAGCGCCTGATTCTCGTCGCCGATCGCGCCGGTGAACTGGCCGGCGTTCCGCACCAGGCTGGCGAGGTCGTCGCGGCGCTGGGCGATCGTCGTGACGACGCCGGAGGTGTCGCGCACGAATGCGCGCAGCTCGTTCTGGTCGCGAGCGAGCTCGCCGGTGAGCTGCGCGGTCGTCGAGATCGCGGGCGCGAAGTACTTGAGGCTCTGGTTGGCCTCGCGGCCCTTGCCGCGGTACTGGTCGGCCGAGCCGCGGATGATGTTCTGGAGGCCAAGCCGCGTCTTCGGGTCGAGCGTGTTGAAGATCTGGTCGACGTCCACGACCGACGTTGTCTGCGCGAGCGACAGCTGCCCGTCGTCGGGGATCTTCGGCGCGTTGTTAGGGCCCGGTTGGAGCGACACGTAGCGGTTCGCGATGCCGGACAGCGAGCTCGCGCGGATCGTCGCCGTCGTGCCCTGGTGCACGGGCGCGAAGTCCGAGTCGAGGTTCATCGTCACCTTCGCGCGCGCGTCGTTGGTGAGGGTGACTTCGGTGATCTTGCCGACCGTCCGCCCGCCGACCTTCACCTGATTGCCCTTCACGAGCTGGCCCGCGTTCTGGAAGTAGGCGGTCAGCTGGTAGCTCGAGCCGCTGTTGAACATGAGCACGGCGACGAGCACCACCGCGAGGATCACGGCGGCGATGGCGAGGACCCGGGCGAAGCCCGGCCTTGCGCCCCTCGAGGGGCGTCCTAGACTGCCGCCGGCCTGTACAGGTCCTGGGGTAGCTGGCGAGCCCAAGTGCGAGTCCAATCACACCCTGGCGATGTCCGGTCGCCAAGGCAATCGAGCCAAATCACGTCCGGGGCGGCCTGCCCCATTGGGTACTGACGATCCACGAGCGGATTAATCGGCCGCGGTGAGCCTTACTCCATGCCCAGAGGGCCCTGGGCTTCGCCCGACAGGAACTGCCGCACGAACTGGTTGTCCGAGTTGAACAGCTCCTCCGCGGGGCCTGACTCCACGATCCTGCCCTTCCAGAGGATCGCGATGTACTCGGCGACCCTGCGCGCGGACATGATGTCGTGGGTGATCACGACGTATGCCCCGCCGTTCTCATCGTGGATCTCCTTGATGAGCTCGCAGAGCAGCGCGGTGCGGACGGGGTCGAGGCCGGAGTCCGGCTCGTCGAACAGAACGATCTGCGGGTCGAGGACCAGAGCGCGTGCGAAGCCTGCTCGCTTGCGCATTCCACCCGACAGCTCGTTGGGCATGCGATCGCCGGCACCGGCGAGGCCTACCTCCTTGAGGCGCCGGTTGACGATCTCCGCGATCTCGTCCTCGCCCTTGTCCGTGTGCTGGCGAAGCGGGAACGCGACGTTGTCGTAGAGGTTCATGGAGCCGAAGAGCGCGCCGTCCTGGAACAGGACGCCGAACTTCTTGCGCATCTCGAACAGCTGGTCGTCGGCCATGTTCGGCACCGACTCGCCGTGCACGAGCACGTCGCCCTCGTCCGGGTAGAGCAGGCCGACCATGTGCTTGATGCAGACGCTCTTGCCGGTGCCCGAGGGCCCCAGGATCATCGAGATCTTGCCCTCCGGGATGCCGAGGTTGAGGCCGTTGAGAACCGCGTTGCGGCCGAAGGCCTTCTTCACGTCGATGAACTCGATCGCGTCGTCGGCGCCATGCGGGCGCTTCACGCCGGTGTGCCACTGGTAGGGGTCTTCCTCGCCGCGCGCTACCGGCGCCGGCTCGTGTGTCACCGCCGCGCGGCCGTCGTCCTCATCGCGGTCGAACGTGCGCGTCGGCTGCTCGGACGCGTCCTGCGCCCGACCCCCCTCCGGCTCTTCCGTGCGGTTCTCGTCAGCCACTTCTCTCCATCCCTTCTAGGCGGCGTCTAGCCGCCGATTGGTGCTCTCGGATTGGCACCCCAGAAAATTTGCGTACCAAGCATCCCTACGAGATGCACCATCACGGTATTCAGCACCATAGATTTCGCCGTCGCTGTGCCCACGCCCACAGGGCCACCGCTGGCCGTGTAGCCGTAGTACGTGCCCACGATGACGATGACCGTCGCCATCGCCATGCCCTTGATCACGCTGTATAAGAGGTCGGGCGGGTTCTGGAACATCCAGAAGATCAGGAAGAAGCCGCCGGACGAGACCTCGCCGATCTGCTTCACCACCGCGAGGTAAGAGGCGAAGAAGCCCGCGCCCACCGCCGCGATGTACATGAACGGCAGCACCATGAATGCCGCCAGCAGTCGGGTGGCGCAGAGGAAGGTCATCGAGCTGATGCCCATCACCTCGAGCGCGTCGATCTCGTCGGTGATGCGCATGGCGCCGATCTCGGCCACGAGGCCGGTGCCCACCTTCGCGGCCATCATGTAGCCGAACGCGTAGGGCATGATCTCGCGCAGGTCGCACCACGCCGAGAACACGCCGGCGTACGCGGGAGCGCCCACCGAGCGGTTGAAGTAGGCGCCCTCGATCCCGCACTGGAGGCCAAGGATGAACGCCAGGCTCCAGATCACGAGCGACGAGCCGAGGATCAGGATGCCCGCTTGGCGGAGCGCCTCGCCGAAGAAGCGGAACACGCGCCCGCTGAAGATCTGCCCGAAGTCGCGCGCGGCGAACTTGGCGATGTCGCCGAACGATGCGATCCAGTCGCGCGGGACTGCCAGCCAGGTGCGTCCCATTACTTGATCACCGAGATCTCGGGATGGGTTGCGAGCAACGTCTGTGTGAACACGTAGTTGAACGCGAAGATGCCCAGGAACGAGATCACGACCGCCTGGTTCACCGCGCGGCCGACGCCCTCGGCGCCGCCGGAGGCGGTCATCCCCTTGTAACAGCAGACGATCGCGATGATCGCGCCGAACAGCGTGGTCTTCACCACCGAGCCCCAGAGGTCCGTGACCGAAGCGTTCGTGAGCAGCGTCGAGAAGAACGGCCCGAGCGGTGCCTTGAACGTGAGCGTCGCGAGCACGCCGCCGAAGATGCCGAACAGCAGCGCGTAGATGTTGAAGAGCGCGGTGACGATCATCAGCGCGAGGAAGCGCGGCACAACGAGGTTTTTGACCGGGTCGACGCCCAGAACCTGGAGGGCGTCGAGCTCCTCGCGGATCTTGCGCGCGCCGAGGTCCGCCGTGATGGCGGTGCCGGCCACGCCGGCGAGGATGATCGCGGTCACGAACGGCGCGAACTCACGGATCGTGGCGAGCACGAAGAAGCCGCCGAGGCGGTCGATCGCGCCGAACAGGACGAGGAAGTTGCCCGCCTGAAGGCCGGGCGCGCCGTACCCGAACGCGATCGTGGAGATCAGCAGGGGGAACCAGCAGAGCCTGAGCGCGAACAGGAACTGGTTCACGAACTCCGTGCCGTATGGGTACGGAGGACGGATCGCCGACAAGATCGTCTTGCCGGTCAGAATCATCATGTCGCCGACCTGCTCGAGCAGGTTCTTTGTCGGTAGGAACGCTCGATCCGCTACAGCACGAACCACTAAGAAACTCCTCCCAGAGCGCCGTCCCCCACGGCGCACTCCATCGCGCGTGGGAAGCCTACGGCATCGCTCAGGGTCCCACAACCGACAACCGTTCGCACGTTCTGCCCGGTTATGGACGGGTTATGCCGCGTCCCGAATCGGCGCCCGGCGCGCGTTTCCGGTGGTACATTCAGCCGCGCGTGGAAGCCTGGGGAGTGTACGGAGGGAGGCTGGCTGCGGCGGTCGCTGCACCCCTCGCGCTGCTCGCGTTCGCGGGCTGCGGCGGCGGTGAGCGCCAAGACGCGAACGAGCCGTCAGGCGACTTCAAGGTCCAGGTCGTGAAGGCCGACTTCCCGGCGAAGCAGGCGCTCGCGCAGCGCAGCGACATGGTGATCAGCGTGAAGAACGTCGACACCAAGACGGTCCCGAACGTCGCGGTCACCGTGAAGTCGTTCGAGTACAACATTCAGGACAGCTCGGTCGCCGATCCGTCGCGGCCGATCTTCGTGGTCAACCAGCCGCCGCGCGGCGGGGACACCGCCTACGTCGACACCTACGCGCTCGGCGCGCTCAAGCCGGGGCAGGTCGCGAGCTTCCACTGGAGCGTCACGGCCGTGCGACCCGGCCCGTTCAAGATCACCTACCGCGTCGCGGCCGGTCTGAACGGCAAGGCACGCGCAGTGCTGTCGGAGGGCGGCGCGCCCGGCGGCACGTTCACCGGGAACGTCTCGCAGAAGGCGCCGCAGAGCAAGGTCGCCGACGACGGCAAGACCGTCGTCACGACTCCGTAGGCCGGCGCTCGTAGCCGGGACAGCGCTCGACCGGCACGCGCGGGTACTTCGGGAAGCGCGGGTCGCTCTTCGAGCGCTCGCACATGCTGAACTCCGACCCGCGCCCGGTGCGGATCAGGCGCTGGTGGACGCAGGAGTCACAGAGTCCGGCCGGTGGGCGTCGCACGTCAGCGCTTCAGCGTAATCCTCCGGGCCGCGCTTCCGCCGGAGAAAATCACCTTTATTGTCACACGCACGCGCGAACGCACGCGGGCGAGCGTTTCTTTCCCCGCACGCGTCACACGCGCGCGCACGAGCGCCGGCCGCCCGAGTGCCACCCGCCGCGATCCGCGCGCGATCTTCTTCCCGTGCGCGCGGGCGCTCACCGCGCAGCGGCCGCTTCCGGGCGCCGTGCAGCGCACCGGGATGCCGTGGCGCAACACGCTGCGGATGCTGAGCACGCGCCGCACGGAGATGCGTGCGCCCGAGCCCGAGCCGCCGCCGCCCGTGGAGCCTCCGGCGGCGCCGCCGCCCAGCCCGCTCACCGCTGCCGCGGCGTCGACGATTCCCGCCCCGTACTCGGCGTCAGGTCCGGGAGAGCCGGCGTCGTGGGCCGTCGCGAGGATGCGGTTCACGGCCGCCTGACCCGGGACGCCGAGCGACACGAGCAGGGCAGCAACGCCCGACACGTGCGGCGTCGCTTGCGAGGTGCCGGCCAGCTCCTGGTAGCCGCCGTCGTTCCAGGTCGAGAGGATGTCCTCGCCCGCCATCGGCAGGCTCGAGCCGCCCGGCGCGCTGATCGCGAGGCCGCCGCCGAAGCTCGAGTAGAAGCTCCGAGCGCCGCGCTTGTCGACGGCACCGACGCACAGGACCTTCGCCGCCGAGGGCTGCTCGCACACCGGCAGGCCGCTGTTGCCCGCGGCCGCTACGACGACGACGCCCGCAGCCACCGCGCGGTCGATCGCGTCGTCCACAGGGCTGCGCACGCCGATCGCCCCGATCGGCACGATGTC
>DASVXS010000095.1:0-3084 GCA_036392575.1 Thermoleophilaceae bacterium
GGATAGCCTAACGCTCACATACAGCAGTGTATTCGGATACACTGACGTATGTGAGGGCGGGAGCCTCGACAGAAGGCGGCTCGCTGGCCACCAAGGTTGCGATCATCGCGCTGATGGTGCTCGGCAGCCTGAGCCTGTGGCTCGGCAGCCCGGTGTTCTGGCTCTGGCTCACCTCGAAGCTGCAGTCCGACGGAACGCAGGCGAAGATGGGGCCCTACGCGCTGCTTCTCATCGGTCTGATCCTGTCGAGCGTCGCGATCGCCAAGGGCCTGGCGAGCCTGCAGCGGCTGTACGGCCGGGTCAGCGGCACGACGCCGACCGTTCGCGTGATCCTCCCCTGGCGCCGGAGCCTTCGCGGCGGCCGCAGCCAGAAGCGCGAGACCGACGGCCGCCTGCCGCTCAGCGTGCTCGACGTAGTGATGGTGATCTCGGTGATTGTCGCGGTCGCGGCTTTCCTCGTCTGGTACGTGATCGCGAATCCGACGCCGCCGAACGTCGGCGGCCCTGGACCTGCCAAGCACTGAAGCCCGAGAACCCGGCGTTGCAACACTGTCGGGTGATGGAACTCGGCGTCTACACGTTCGCGGAGCTGGCTGCGGATCCGGCAACCGGCACGGCGATCAGCCCGCGGCAGCGCATGCACGACCTGATGGAGGAGATCGAGCTCGCTGACCGCCTCGGGCTCCAGGTGTTCGGTGTAGGCGAGCACCACCGGCCGGACTTCGTCGTGTCCTCGCCCGCCGTGGTGCTGGGCGCGGCGGCCGCCGTCACTAACAACATCAGGCTCACGAGCGCCGTGACCGTGCTGAGCTCGGACGATCCGGTGCGCGTGTTCGAGGACTTCGCGACGATCGATCTGCTCTCGGATGGTCGCGCCGAGATAATGGCCGGGCGCGGCTCGTTCATCGAGTCGTTCCCGCTGTTCGGCTACGACCTGGACGACTACGACGAGCTGTTCGCCGAGAAGCTCGAGCTGCTCTTGAAGCTGATCGAGTCCGAGCGGGTGACCTGGGAGGGCAAGCACCGGGCGGCGATCGAAGATCTCGGCGTATACCCGCGACCGGAGCAGGATCCGCTGCCCGTGTGGATCGCGGTCGGCGGCAACCCTCAGTCGGTCATCCGCGCCGGCCTGCTCGGGCTACCGCTCGCGGTGGCGATCATCGGCGGGATGCCCGAGCGCTTCGGGCCCCTCGTGGAGCTCTACCGCCAGGCGCTCACGCAGGCAGGCCACGATCCGGCGACGCCCGTCGGCATCAACTCGCACACGTACGTGGCGGACACCTCCGAGCAGGCCGCCGACGAGTTCTTCAGGCCCTACGCCACGATGATGAATCGCATCGGCCGTGAGCGCGGATGGTCGGGCATGAACCGCGAGCAGTACGAGCAGCTCCGCGGGCCGCGCGGTGCGCTCGTCGTGGGTAGCCCGCAGGACGTGATCGACAAGATCCTGTTCGAGCACGAGATCTTCGGCAACCAGCGCTTCCTCGCTCAGATGAGCGTCGGCTTTCTACCGCACGAGAAGGTGATGCGCTCGATCGAGCTGTTCGCGACCGAGGTCGCCCCCGCCGTGCGCGAGGAGGTCGCGCGGCGCGAAGCGGCGGAAGCGGCGTAGCGCCGTGGCCAAGGCCCTTGACCTCGAGGAGCAGTTCCGGGTAGCCGGCGAAGAGTTCCGCCTGGCGGATCAGGATCCGAACCACACTGCGGGACTCGACAAGCCCCGAGCGGCGGACATGCGGAACGCGGACCTCGAGAGCCTGAAGGAGCTGCAGAAGCGTCTCTACGCCGAGCACCGTCAGGCACTCCTCGTGGTCCTGCAGGGAATGGACGCATCTGGCAAGGACGGTGCGATCGCTCACGTGATGGCGGGTGTGAACCCGCAGGGTGTTCACGTCACGTCGTTCAAGCGCCCCAGCCAGGTGGAGAGCGGACACGACTGGCTCTGGCGTCACGTGGTGGCTCTCCCCGAGCGCGGCGATATCGGTGTCTTCAACCGCTCCCACTACGAGGAGGTCGTGACGGTGCGCGTGCACCCCGAGTACCTCGCCCCCGGGGCCGTCCACGATGTCGAACCTCCGGACGATGCGTTCTGGCAGCGCCGCTTCGACGCGATCACGTCCTGGGAGCGGCATCTGGTCTCGAGCGGCACGCGCGTCGTCAAGTTCTTTCTCCACGTCTCCAAGAAGGAGCAGCGGAAACGTCTGCTCGACCGCGCCTCCGACCCTGACAAGCAGTGGAAGTTCCTTCCCGAGGACGTCGCCGAGCGGGCCTACTGGGACGACTACCAGGCCGCCTACCAGGATGCGCTGCGCGCGACGAGCGGCGACGAGGCGCCCTGGTACGCGATCCCCGCGGACCACAAGTGGTTCGCGCGGACGGCGGTGGCCAACATCATCGTGAGGCACCTCGAGCAGATGGATCCGCGCTTCCCCGAGGTGGACGAACACGCGCGCCGGACCGCGCTCGAGGTTCTCCTCGAAGAAGATGCCGCCGGCGGAAGCTAGAGCCCCAGCGGGTGCTCGGTCTCAGGCAGCCGATCAAGGCTGCGGCGCAGCTTGGCCAGCGCCCGCGAGTTCGCCTTGCGGTGCAGGCGGAGGACCGCGACGGCGCGTGGCACCTCCAGCGTCGCGACCATCGGACACCCGATGCAGACGATCACCGCGAACGGCAAGGCTGCCGTCGGCGCGGGCACGATGGCGGCGGCACCCAGCAGCACCGCACACGACACCGCCGTCAGGGCAGTGCAGAGCAAGGCTAAGAGGGCCTGCCGTCGTTTCCCGCTGGACGACCGCATTGTCTGCCCACATTAACGCGCAAGCTTTCCTGACTGCCCCAGTACCTCAGGTACCGAGCTCCCAGCTGTTCAGGTAAGCCCGCTGCGCCTCGGTGAGCTCGTCGATCGAGACACCGAGCGCTTCGAGTTTCAGCCGCGCAATCTCCTCGTCCACACTCTGCGGCACCTCGTGCACGCGCGGCTCGAGCTCGGCGCCGTGAAGCACGATGTGCTCGGTGGCGAGCGCCTGGTTCGCGAAGCTGATGTCCATCACGGACGCCGGGTTGCCCTCGGCCGCCGCGAGGTTCACCACG
>DASVXS010000096.1:0-6311 GCA_036392575.1 Thermoleophilaceae bacterium
CGAACGCCGAGTACGTGTGGTACACGACGCCGTCCTCTAGCGCGAAGGCGCTCATGCCGGGCAGCTCCTCGTAGGGCTTCTCGATCGGGGCGAAGTTGTACTCGCCCTGAGTCGCCTGCTGTTCGGGTGTGAACGAAACGCCGAGGTCGAAGTTGAAGTCGCTCCCGTACGAGGAGACCCACTCGAACGTCCAGCCCATCCGGCGCTTGTAGGTCTCGAGCTTCTCGAGCGGCGCGCGCGAGATGCAGACGAACGTCACGCCGCGCTGGTTGAGGTGGATCATCGGGCCGTCGAAGTCGTCGGCCGACAACGAGCAGCTGGGGCATCCTTCGTCCCAGTCGGGGCCGAACATGAAGTGGTAGACGACCAGCTGCGGGCGCCCGTCGAAGAGCTCCGCGAGGGTCTTCTCGCCCTCGCTCGTCTGGAAGCGGTAGTCCTTCTCGACCGGCACCCACGGCAGCTCGAGGCGCTGCCGGGTGACCTCGTCGTTGAGCCTCGTCAGCTCCTTCTCCCGCCGGAGTAACTCGCGCCGGGCTGCCAGCCATTCCTCGCGCGTGCCAACGGTGTGGGCAGTCACGATCCCTCGCCTCCATTTCAGACGATTCATGCAGGGATTGCCACTAGGACGCCCCGGCTCGCCGGAACTAATCGGTCCGCTCAGCGGCGCGCGTGCAACACGTGCAGGCGGAAGCCCGAATCGTCCAGTTCCGTGAAGCCGTGCCGCTCGAGCAGCGCGGCCATCTCGCTGGGCTTGAAGTGGCTGGTCAAGGGCTCCCCGGCATCGGCCACACGCTCGGCCAACTCCCTGGCCAGGGGGCGTCGCTCCGCCGGCAGGTCGTCGAGCGGCTCGCCGTAGTCGAGCACCACCTCCGAGTTCTCCAGCGAGCCGATGAAGGCCAACGTCGCCTCGATCGCCTCTCGCGTCAGATACGGGACGACACCGAGCCATGTGAAGAAGGCGGCGCGCTCTTCATGGAACCCTGCGGCGCCAAGTGCCTCACCCAGGGCTTGGCGCTCGAAGTCGATCGGGGCGAACCTGAGCGTCCGCGGTATCTCGAGGCCGGCGGAGTCGATTCGCTCGCGCTTCCACGCCTGCGTGGCGGGATGGTCGACCTCGAAGACCTGCAGGCCGTCGTGGGGATTGCGCAGGCCGAACGTGTCGAGGCCGGCGCCGAGCACCACGGCCTGGCGCACACCACGTGCGAACGCCCGCGCGAGCGCGTCTTCCGCGACGCGCGCACGCTTCGCGACGAAGAGGCGCATCGGCTCGAGCGCTGGCTCCTCGCGCGCGGCGGCCGCGATCTCCTCCTTCGTCTGGTCGAGCAGCGCGTCAGCGAGCGGATCGGAGAACACCGCCCCGCCCTCGAGCACCTGGTGCGCCGCCCGGTGCGCAGCGGCGCCGCGGGCGGTGGCGCTCGGCTGCTCCGGCCGCATCCCGGTCAGGCGGCGTCGCCGCCGCCCCGCCAGACCGCCTCGATGTTGTTGCCGTTCGGGTCGAGCACGTAGGCGGCGTAGTAGTCCGCCGCGTACTCCGTGCGGACGCCGGGTGCTCCGTTGTCCCGGCCCCCGGCCGCGATCGCCTCGGAGTGAAAGGCGTCCACCTCTTCGCGCGAGGTGGTTTGGAACGCGATGTGCACCCGCGCCTGAGGCCGGCCCTCGAAGATCAGGAGGTCGTCCTGCCCGCCGGCCCCGAAAACGGCCGCGCGGTTGTCCATCTCGCGGCGCTCGACGAGTTCGATCCCGAGCGGCTTCAGCGCGCGCGAATAGAACTCGAGGCTCTCGTCGAAGTCGCGCACGCCGATCCCGACGTGATAGATCACGCGCTCGTCGCCCGCCGGCATGCGCGAGAGACTACTTGGCGTCTGCGAGTATGCCGCGGCGTGCCGCCCGCAGAACCCATCCCACCCGCTTACCACGCAGCAATAACCCTGTGCTCTCCGATCATGCGCTGGTGGGGCCGTTTGCAGGTCTCCGGCCTCGAGGAGCTGCCCGCGTCCGGGCCGGTGCTGCTGGCGGGCAACCACGACAGCTACTGGGACCCGGTCGCGATCGGCACGGCCGGCCTGCCGCGCCGCCAGATTCGGGCGCTCGCGAAGTCGTCACTCTGGAAGGTGCGACCGCTCGCGCCGGTGCTCGACGGGATGGGCCAGATCCCCATTGAGCGTGGCACCGGTGACACGGGCGCCCTCGACCGCGCGATCGCCGAGCTCAGCGAGGGCGCCTGCATCGGCGTGTTCCCCGAGGGGACCCGCTCGTTAGGCCGGGAGCTGCGCGCACGAAGCGGCTTCGGCCGGCTGGCTCGCGCCGTGCCAGAGGCCGAGGTGGTGTGTTGCACGGTGGTTGGGACCACGCAGGTCTCGCGCTTCCCCGAGCGACCCAGCATCGCGGTGCGCTTCTTCCGCCCCGAGGGCGGCGGGTTACAGGACGGCGAGAGCGACGCGGACTTCGTTGTGCGCCTGCTGGCCGAGATCCGCGCTCAGGCGCCGGTCACGGCGACCGGCCGGAAGCGCCCGGCGCCCGAGCCGGTGGCCTGAGCCGGCGCGGCACTCGATTTAGCACTTAGGGGAGCCGGATTAAAAGGTCTGCGAAACGACCTTTAAGTTGAGCACCATATAGGGGCTCAATATCAGTCTCGCTCGCCCGAGGGCGGCATCGGCCTGCGCTCCCAGCCTTTATTGCCGCTGTTTACGCTCGGGCCACGCCCCCACCCGCTGCTCTACCCTGGGCCGGGTGTTCGTCGACGTCGTGAGCCTGATCGCTGCGGCCGGTGGCGTGGCCGTGATGATCTGGCTCGTCGTGATCGCCTTCCGTGGCGATCCGGAGCGGCGCGCCGAGGAGGCCGCGCGCGCCTATTTCGACGAGCACGGCCGCTGGCCGGACGACTAGCCCGCCTGCAGCAACGCCACGAGGCTGTCGTGATCCTCGCGGCAGGCCGGGCAGCCCTCGAGGTGCGCGAGCATTCCGGGAATAGCGGCGTCCGCGTCACGCCCGGCGAGCTCGATCTCTACGTAGCGGTCGAGCTGCTCGAAGCACTCGTCGCAGCTGAGTTCCGGACGGCCTGGCCCGAGTAGCGAATCGAGCCGGTCGGTCACGAGCTGCCTCCTTCCGTTTCGAATCCTGACGCCGCAAGCTGCGTCCTCAGCTTCTTGCGCGCGTCGTGGAGCGTCTTGTAGAGCGCGCCTCTCGTGGTGGCGAGCCGCTCGGCGAGCACGTCGATCGGTACATCGTTGAGCGTCAGCGCAATCAGCACCGAGCGCTGGTGGGGCGAGAGCTCGTCGCGGATGGCGCAGGTCAGCGCGTCGATCAGCTCGCTCGTCTCCGTGCTCCGTGCCGGTGAGGAGCGAACGTCCGAGAGGCGCGCCCAGCCCTCCTCCTCGAGCGGGACCTCGCGTCCCTCCCATGCCCGCCGCCGCAGCTTCACGCCTGCTTCCAGCAGCGCGAACTTGTAGGCCCAGGTGGTGAACCGGCTGTCGCCCCGGAAGCTGTCGAGCTTCCCCATGATCGCCACCAGGGCGTCGTCGGCGGCCTCGTGGGCGATGTCGTCGAGGTCCCCCGAACTCCGCCGCCGCGCGATCTCGAATCGCGCCGCCCGCAGTAGCAGCGCGTGAAGCCGGTCGAGCGCCTCCTGCTGACGTGGCCCGCCGCCTGACAGCGCCTCCACCCACGCTGCCGATTCGTCGTCGCGCACCGAGCGCTCGCCGGAGACTGCTGGCCGCTGCACGCTCACGCCGCCCACGATGTCAGCACGGGCGCGGGCCGTCTAGGGGAGCGAGGATGCGCGCCGCAAGCTCAGGCGGGCAGCCTCGGTCGGTCAACTCGAGCACGGCGTGGAGGTCGATGCCGCAGTCGCCGGCGAGCCAGGCGGCCAGTTCCGGGGAGAACCCCGCGGACATGAGGCGGTCGCGACGCCAATCGATCACGGGACTCGGCGGCTCGGGGTCGACTTCGGTCCTCTTACGGCGGCTCATGTCTGTTTTGCGTACAGGCGTCTCGAGTTCTTACGTAAGGACTACCTGGTCGGCGACGCAAACGCGAATAGAGGCACCCGACAAGGAGGCTGTTCCAAATGACCACCGCATCCACCATTCATCCGCAGACGGCGCCGAGAATCGACGGCACCGTTACCGCGGCGCCCACGGACTGGCGTGATCCGCGCTACCAGGCATTCGCGCTGCTTCGCGTCGCCTTCACGGTCGCGCCGATCGCATTCGGCCTCGACAAGTTCTTCAACGTGCTGGTCGATTGGCCGAAGTATCTGGCGTCGTGGGTCAACAACATCGCGCCGGGTAGCGCGCAGGACTTCATGTACTTCGTGGGTGGAGTCGAGATACTCGCGGGCGTCATAGTGGCGATCAAGCCACGCTACGGCGCGTACGTCGTCGCCGCTTGGCTCGCGGGCATCATCATCAACCTGCTGAGCTACTCCGGCTACTACGACATCGCGCTGCGCGACTTCGGCCTCATGCTCGGCGCGCTCACGCTGGGACGGCTCGCGTCGGTATACGACTGAGACGTCAAGCGAATTACCGCCCGCCCGGCAGCGGGGTTGATCTCTGACATCGCGTGCTCGCCGACCCCATCCGGCGAGCACGATCGATGCGTGCAAGGCGAGTCGACCTCGCCGACGGCAGCGTGATGCCCACGCAGGGCAGCGCGAACCCCGCGCTCACGATCATGGCGCTGGCATCACGCCTGGCCGACCGGCTCGACAGCAAGCGGCTCTTCAGCAGGCGGCCGAGCGTCGTCGCGATCTGATGTACCGACCAGCCGCTGGAACAGCTCCAGGATGCTGCGGTGTGAGCTATCACTCGCGTCGGTTGCGGCGTGCTGCACCGCCAGCGCAAGGGTGTACAGGTTCCCTCCAGGGCCGGGCAGCCGACCGACTCTTACGCCGAAGAAGTCCCCGCACATCTTGAGACGTTGGCGCCGCTCGGCGCGAGAGCCGCGCGTGCCGACCGCGTCGGCCGCCAACGGGTACAGGTCGCGCCGGCGCTCGTCGTCGATGGCGTCGTTGTAGGCGCGTAGCACGGTCGCGATTACCGGACAGACGGATCGAGGGTGATCGCTGAAGCGCTCGCCGGCGAGCATCGACGCGAGCTCCATCACGCAGACGCCGTCGTTCGGGGAGGTGTGACTGCCGCGGCTGAGGCGGACGGTCTGATGGTTGGTTGGAGACATGGTCACTCCCTTCTACTTCCGGTCACCCATTGCCCGGGGCGGTCCGGCGCAAACGGCGGCGCAGTGCTCTGTCTGGCGATTGACCCGCCGTGAAGAGGCGGTGAGAGCTAGCGCCGCGCGCTCGCGGGCGGGATCTCGTTCCGCTTGGCCCGGAGCCGGGCGGAGCGAGGCCCATTGCGAGAGCCCGCGGCGGTGGCGGCGCGCGCCCCGCTGCGAGCCGTCCACGAGACCGGCTCGGGCTGGTAGCGGAGCAGCGCGGCCCAGGTCGCGTTGTCGATCGAGCCGGTTGCGGGAAGCGTGTTCGCGGTCTGGAAGCTCGCGACAGACTGCTTGGTGGCCGTGTCGAACACGCCGGTCGGCTGAACCGGCTGCCCCGCCGCGCTGAGGTGCTGCTGCGCCCACACCACGACGTCGCCCTTCGAGCCCGAGCGGAGCGGCGGGTAGCCGGTCGCCGGGGCGGACACGGTCGTGGGTACAGGTGGCGCGATCGCGTTCCAGCCGGACGCCGCGGCCGACTGCCACGACCACCAGCTCACGCCGGACGCGCCATAGCCGGCGGCGAGCCCGCGGAAGCGCTTTATGTCGCTGGTCGACGGCGAGCTGTAGAGCTGGCCGAGCGGGAAGATGCGCTTCCCGTACACGCCGTTCCAGGTGTACGTGTGGCTGAAGATGTTGTCGACGCTCGTCCCGATCGTCTTCCAGTACATCTGCGGCTGGTTGTACTGCGCGCCGTTCGGCCCGAGGAACACCGAGTACGGCAGCGACGGGTGGTAGTCCACGTACGGGAAGCTCGACAGCGACAGCGGATAGTCGGGACCGACCGCGGTGCGAAGGCTGTTGATGTACGTCTGGGCCTGCGCGTACTTGCCCTCGTACTGTCCCTCTGCGTCGATCACGAGGCAGTCGGCGCCCATCTGTGCAGCCCGCGCACCGAGCGCCGCCTCCGTGTCGGGGTGGTCGCCGTAGACGAATTGCCACGCGCAGACGTGCACGCCCGCGGACTTCAGCTGCTGCACGAATGTGGACGAGAACTGGCTCCACGACGAGCTGCCGTCAGAGCTCTTCACGAACACGGTGTTCACGCCGTACTGCTGGGCGCGGGCGGCGATCGCGGCGGCGCTGCCGCCGCTCTT
>DASVXS010000097.1:0-1930 GCA_036392575.1 Thermoleophilaceae bacterium
GGCCCCCAAACCGCTGCAGGACCGGAGGGGCTCGCGGCTGAGGCGCGCCGGCCCGCCACTCCCAAGCTGCGCTCGCGCAAGTTCGGCGCAGCGATCCCGCTCGACGAGTTGGACAAGAAGCTGCTCAACCTGATGCAGGGCAGCTTCCCGATTGCGCCCCGGCCCTACGCCGAGGTGGCCCGCCTCGCGAGGATCACAGAGGACGTGGTGCTTCGCCGCGTCCAGCGGTTGATCGACGAACGCATCATCCGCCAGGTCACGCCGATCTTCGACACGCGCGCGCTGGGCTACAGCTCGATGCTCGTGGCCGCGAAGGTGGATCACGAGAACCCGCACCGGGCCGCGCGCATCATCAACTCTCACCCCGGCGTGTCGCACAACTACCTGCGCAACCACGACTTCAACCTCTGGTTCACGATCGCGACAGAGCCCGAGTCGAGGCTCGGCCTAGACGGCACGCTCGACGTGCTCACCGAGCTGACGGGCGCGGAGTCCGTGCGCCAGCTGCCCACGCTGAAGCTCTTCAAGATCCGCATGGACCTCGAGATGGAGAAGGGCACGCGCGACCTGGCGAAGGCGGGCGTGGCCGAGGAGCCGCGCGAGCTCGAGCCGATCGAGCTGTCGGATCTCGACATCGGCGCGATCCGGGCGACCCAGGGCGACATGCCGGTGATCCCCGAGCCGTACGCGCCCGCCGCGGAGCGGCTGGGCCTTTCGCAGGATCGTTTGCTCGAGCACCTCGAGTCGATGCGCGAGCGCAAGGCGCTGCGGCGAGTCGCGGCGATCCTCTTCCACCGCCGAGCCGGCTTCTCCGCGAACGGCATGGGTGTTTGGAAGGTGGCGGACGACGACATCCTCGAGACGGGCAAGCTGATGGCCTCCTTCCGCGGCATCTCGCACTGCTACGAGCGGCCCACGTATCCGGACTGGCCTTACAGCGTCTTCACGATGGCGCACGGGCGATCGAAGGAGGAGTGCGACGCGATCTTGGACTCGATCGCCGAGGAGACGGGGATCGAGGAGCGCGCCACGCTCTACTCCTCCACCGAATTCAAGAAGATTCGCCTGCTCTACTTCACCGACGAGCACAGGCGCTGGGAGGCGGAGCACGCCGGCGTCTGACACCGTGACGGCCGGCCCGCTTCAACAGACACGCTCGGAAGAGCTCTACCGCAAGGCGCTGGGGCTGATCCCCGGCGGCGTGAACTCGCCGGTGCGCGCGATGCGTTCGATCGGCCGCGACCCGCTCTTCATCGAGCGGGCAAGCGGCGCCGAGATCGTCGACGTCGACGGCAACTCCTACATCGACTACGTCTGCTCGTGGGGGCCGCTGATCGCCGGCCACGCCCACCCCGTCGTGATCGGCGCGGTGACCGAGGCCGCCGAGCGCGGCACGAGCTACGGCGCGCCCACCCCGGGCGAGGTGGAGCTTGCCGCCGAGGTCGTCGCGCGCGTGCCGAGTGCCCAGATGGTGCGGATGACCTCTTCAGGCACCGAAGCGTCGATGAGCGCGATCCGGGTGGCGCGGGCCGCCACCGGACGCGACCCGGTGCTCAAGTTCGCGGGCGCCTACCACGGCCACGTGGACGGCCTGCTCGCGGAGGCCGGCTCAGGTCTCGCGACTCAGGCGATACCTGCGAGCCCAGGCGTCACAGCGGCGCAGGCCGCCGACACGGAGATCGTGCCCTGGAACGATCGAGAGGCCATGGAGCGGGCGCTGGCGGAGCGTCCGCCGGCGGCGATCCTGTGCGAGCCCTACCCGGCGAACATGGGGCTCGTCCCGCCGGACGACGGATTCCTCCGCTTTCTCCGTGAGGCAGCCGACGCATCGGGCGCGCTGCTCGTGTTCGACGAGGTGATCAGCGGCTTCAGGGTCGCGAAGGGCGGCGCGCAGGATCGCGAGGGCGTGACGCCCGATCTCACGATCCTC
>DASVXS010000098.1:0-10167 GCA_036392575.1 Thermoleophilaceae bacterium
TTGTAGTGGACGGAGATCCGCGTCTTCGGGATCACCACCCGGAACGTGACCCTGCCGCCACTGAACCCCACGTCGCCGTCGTAGAACCTCCCGTCGTCCGGGTCAGTGCCGCCGTACTCGAGGGGGAACGAGCCCTTGAATCGCCCGAGGCGCGAAGTGTCGTAGAAGTCGTTGCGGTAGGTCCGGCCCGAGAGCAGCGGGTGCTCGGTCTGCACCTGTCGCGAGCTGCGGCACCTCTTGGACAGCACGCTGCTCGCGCCTCTGATTCGGCCGGACACCGTGACCTCGATGGAACGTCCCACGTCGTCCGCCGGCGTCGTGTTCCGCGCCGATGCCTCGAGGCTGTTGAGCGCGGCGGCTCTCGCCCGCTCGCCGGCCGCGGTCGAGGTCCCGGCTGGGAATACGCCGGCGCGAGCGCCGCCGCGAGAAGCAGCTTTGTCATGCTCGACTCTCGCGACGACGCTATACCGGCGCCGGACGCCGGGCAAGCCCGAGCGCTACTCGAACTTCTCGGCGAACTTCTCGAGCAGTAGGCCCCAGCCGCCCTCGGCGGACACCCGGTCCGCCATCAGCCGTCCGCTGTCGCCGTACACCTCGAAGCCCCGGTGCTCGAGCTCGACGCGCGTGCGCGAGTCGCCGTCGGCGATGAAGCGCACCTCCACCTGGGTCGCCATCGCCGGATCGGGGTCGTACTCGAAGTCCGGGTCGAGGTGCCAGCCGAGCACCACGCGCTCGGGGAAGTCGTACTCGAGCACGGTCCCCCACTCGCACTCGCGGCCCTCGGCGTCGACCTCGTACCAGCGACCGCCTGAACGTGGCTCGAGCACGATGTCCGCCATGGGCGTCTTCGCGATGTGGTGACTGCCCGGCCACCAAGTGGCCATCGATGCGGTGAACACGTAGAACGCCCGCTCGCGCGCAGCGTCCACAGTCACGCTCCGGCGAACCGTGGTTGGGGTCGTGGGCGAGTTCATGCCGCCCCCTGGAACAGTCCGAACGCCGTTCCCTGGTCGTCCTTGCAGTTCGTGTATCGGCCCACCTCGGGGATGTCCTGCGGCTCGTCGCTCGTGCCGCCGAGATCGCGCACGCGCGCGACCGAGGCGTCGATGTCGTCGGTGTTGAAGTAGACCACGGGATGGCCCCCGTTTCCTTCCATCACCGCGCCGGTGGGGCTCGCCCCTCCGACCATCAGGTAGCCGTCCCAGTCCTGGAACTCCCAGCCGAGCAGGCGGCCGTAGAACTCCTGTCCCTTCTGCGTGTCCGGAACCGGCAACTCGAAGTGAACGAGGTTGCTCGTCATCATTGCTCCTTGGTTGAGGTTCAAGTCTCCTCCTCGGGGAGAGGGGACTCAGCGGCCTTCTTGAACGCGGCGAGCGCCTGGCCCCAGAACTGGTCGAAGTAGTCGCGCAGGGCGGCCACGCCGTCTGGGTCGACCTCGTAGATGCGGCGATTGCCGTTCGGCCGGTCGTTCACCAGGCCCGCCTCCTTCAGCACCTTCAGATGCTGCGACACGGCGGGCCGGCTCACCGGCAGCCCGCGGGCGATCTCCACCACGGGCTTCGGCCCGTCGGCGAGCCGCTCGAACACCGCTCGCCGCGTGGGGTCCGCGAGTGCAGTGAGACCCTCCGCTCGTTGTTCGTAAGTCACCACTTACCGTAAGTGTACGCTTACGGTAGCTCCTGTCAAGTGAGGAGCACCGCGCTCCAGCCCTGAAGGGAGAGGCGTCGCCGTTCGCGCATCGGGGCGAACGCCGCGACAACCTCGTCCGTCTCCGGGTCGAGCAGGCCCGAGAGGATCAGCGCGCGCGGCTTCTCCTCCATAAGCTTCGCCACCTGCAGGAGGAGCGGGCGCATCAGGTTCGCGGCGACGGTGCCCGCGGACGGAGGCGGCTGCCGGCGCAGGTCGTGCCGCTCCACGCGGTCGAGCCACACGCCGTTGTCGCGCGCGTTCTGCAGCGTCGCCTCAACCGCCAGGCGGTCGGAGTCGACGGCTGTGATCGGCTCGAAGCCGAGCTTCGCGGCCGCGATCGACAGCACCCCGGAACCGCAGCCGAGGTCGGCGAACGAGCCGCGCGCCGACAGCTCCAGCATCAACTCGAGGCACAGGCGGGTGGTGGGATGCGTGCCAGTCCCGAACGCGCGGCCGGGGTCGATCACGATCTCCTTCACGCCCGGCCGCACCGCCGGCTGCTCCCAGGGCGGGCGCACGTAGAGCTTGTCGGCCACGAGCACCGGCCGGTGGAAGCGCTTCCAGCGCTCCTCCCAGTCGTCCGGCACCTCAGTGCCCGCGACTGTCACGCGTGCGCCGCCGACCTCGGCCTCGCCCCGCGGCAGGGCGGGGAGCTCTCCCGGCGCGCCGTAGAGCGCGAACTCGACCCACTCACCGCCGTCGACCTGCTCCACCCCGGTCGGCGCGAGCTCGAGGAGAGCGGCCAGTACCTGCTCCGCGGACTCGGCGGGCGCGCGGATCGCCAGGCGGATCAGCTGAAGGCCCGCCTCACGCGCGAGAACAGCGACTCGTCGGCGTGGTCCCGGAGGTTGTCCTCGCCAAGCGACTCGCTCAGCTCGCGCAGCAGCTCCTGCTGGCGCTCGGTGAGGTTGCGCGGGATCACCACGTCGATCACCACGCGCTGGTCCCCGCGACGGCCGCGCCGCAGCGAGGGCATGCCCTTGCCCTTGAGCGTGACTACGGTGTTCGGCTGCGTGCCCGGCGCGATCTCGACTTCCTCGTCGCCGTCGAGTGTCGGCACGCTGAGCCTCGTGCCGAGGGCCGCGAGCGGCGCGGGCACGTGCAGCACGGACACGAGGTCGTTGCCGTCGCGCACGAATCGCTCGTCGTCGAGCACCCGCACCAGCACGTAGAGGTCACCGGGCGGACCACCCCTCTCCCCGGCGTGACCGCGGCCGGTGAGCCGGATGCGCTGCTCGTCCGCGATGCCGGCCGGGATCTCCACCGACAGCTTCAGCGTGGCCGCCTCGAGGCCGCGCCCGCCGCACTGCTCGCACGGTTGCGTTGCGATGCGGCCATCGCCGCCGCACTGGTCGCAGGCCACTGAGCGCACCAGCTGGCCGAAGGCCGTGCGCTGCACCGTGCGAAGCTGGCCGGTGCCGCCGCAGCGCGGGCAGGTCTCGATTGGCGTGCCGGGCTCGGCGCCGTTGCCGTGGCAGCGTTCGCAGCGCTGCACAACGTCGTATTCCACATCCACCTCGGTGCCGCGCGCGGCGTCCTCGAGCGAGACGTCCACGGCCACCGCTACGTCGCCGCCCTGCGCGGGACCGGTGCGCGACGCGCGTCCGAAGCCTCCGCCGAACGGATCCCCGCCGAAGAAGGCGTCGAAGATGTCGGCGAACGAGCCGAAGCCGGTGAAGTCGGGTTCGAAGCCGCGGCTGTTCAGGCCCTCGTGGCCGTAGCGGTCGTAGATCGAGCGGCGCTCGGGGTCGGAGAGGATCTCGTGCGCGGCGGCCGCCTCCTTGAAGCGCTCCTCGGCATCGTGCGAGTCGTTCACGTCGGGATGCAGCTCGCGAGCGACCTTGCGGAAGGCCTTCTTGATCTGCGCCTGATCGGCGTCCCGGGGGACGCCCAGGACCTCATACGGATCGCTGTTCATTCGTCGTAAAGCTCGCCCACGTAACGCGACAGCTCAGCGGCCGCCTGCCTCACCGAGACGATGGCGCGGCCGTAGTCCATGCGCACAGGTCCGAGAACGCTCACGGCCCCAAGGCTACGAGTCGGCAGCCCGTAGTTCGCCGCCACCACGCTCAGCGAGCGCAGCTCCGGCGCCTCGTTCTCGGTGCCGATGCGCAGATAGATGCGTGGCTCGCTGAGGGCCCCCCGCAGGAGCCGGAGCAGCGCGACGCGCCGCTCGAGCAGCCTCATCAGGTCGTTGATCTGCGAGAGCTCCTGCACGCGGTCCTCGGAGAACAGGCGCGCGGCGCCCTCCACGTAGAGGCTGTCCTCCGCGGTGTCCTCGAGCTCGGTGAAGGCGGGCGCGAGCGTGGCGAGGAAGGCGCGCTCGGCCAACGACAGGCTGGGCTCCTCGAGCTTCTGGTGCAGCATGCGCGCGCCGAGGCCCATCCCGCCGAGCGCCTCGTTCAGATAGCTGGCGGCCCAGTCCACCAAGCCGGAGTCGACGGGTGAGCCGTAGCTGATCACTCGCTTCGTGACGCCGCCGGTGGACGTAATCACGACCACCATGACGACCTGCGGCTGGAGCAGCAGCACCTCGATGTGGCGGATGGTGGTGGTGGCGATCGGCGGCGCCGTCACGATCGCGAGCAGGTTCGTGACCTGGGACAGCTGCTCGCTCGTGGTCCGCATCGCCTCGTCGACCTCGCGGCGCATGTCGCCGAGCTCGAGCCGTTGCCGCGGCACGGGAAGGTCGTGCGACTCGAGCAGCACGTCCACGTAGTATCGGTAGCCGGCATCGGTCGGGACGCGGCCCGCGGAGGTGTGCGGGTGCTGAAGCAGCCCGAGCTCCTCGAGCCTCGCGAGCTCGGCGCGGATCGTGGAGGGCTTCCATGGGAGCTCGCCCTGCTCGGCGAGCCAGCGCGATCCGACCGGCTGCCCCTGCGCCACGTGGACCTCGATCACCTTCCGGAGGACCTGCGTCTGTCGCTGCGTTATCTCCACCCCGTAGATTTTGAATGGTCGCGTCCAGTCGAGGGCGCGCCTTCCCTCCCCGACCGAAGGAGCCGCCCGGTGGAGCGCAAGTGGTGGACGCTAATCGTCGTAAGCGTCGCGACCTTCATGCTGCTGCTCGACATCACGATCGTGAATGTCGCGCTGCCGTCGATCCAGAAGTCGCTCGACGCCAGTTTCAGCGACCTCCAGTGGGTCGTCGACGCCTACGCCCTCACGCTCGCCACGCTGCTCCTCACGGCCGGCTCGCTCGCCGACATCTTCGGGCGGAAGCGCGTGTTCGAGATCGGCCTCGCGCTGTTCACGATCTCATCGCTGATCTGCGGCCTCTCCGGCTCGCCGCTGATGCTGATCCTCGCACGCGCGGCGCAGGGCATCGGCGGCGCGGTGATGTTCGCCACCTCGCTGGCTCTGCTGGCGCAGGCGTTCCGCGGCCGCGAGCGCGGTACCGCGTTCGGCGTGTGGGGCGCTGTGATCGCGAGTGCTGCGGCTGTCGGCCCGCTGCTCGGCGGCGCGCTCACCGACGGCCTCGGCTGGGAGTACATCTTCTTCATCAACGTGCCGATTGGCGTCCTGGCGATCCTGCTCTCCGTGCGCCAGCTCGAGGAGTCGCGCGACCCACGGGCGCGCGGCGTCGACTGGCTCGGCCTCGTGACCTTCTGCGGCGCACTCTTCCTGCTCGTGTTCGCGCTGATCCGGGCGAACAACGTGGGTTGGGGAAGCACGCAGACCGTCTCGGAGCTGATCGGCTCGGCGGTGCTGCTCACCGCCTTCGTGCTCGTTGAGCGCCACCAGCGCCAGCCGATGTTCGACCTCACGCTGCTGAAGAAGCCGACCTTCACCGGGGCGAACATCGTCGCGTTCACGCTGTCCGCCTCGATGTTCGCGATGTTTCTCTACATCGCGCTCTACGTGCAGAACATCATCGGGCTCTCGCCGTTCAAGACCGGCCTCGTGTTCCTGCCATTGACCGTCACGTCGTTCTTCGCGGCGCCTATCTCGGGGCGGCTGTCGGGCGTGGTTTCCCCGCGCGTTCTTTTCGCCGTCGGGATGTTCCTGGTCGCCGTCGGCCTGTTCCTGATGCACGGGGTCACGGCGTCCTCTGGCTGGACCCACTTGCTCCCCGGCTTCATCATCTCCGGCGCGGGCATCGGCTTCACCAACCCCACGCTCGCCTCAGCCGCGATCGGAGTGGTGCCCCCCGAGCGAAGCGGCATGGCGTCGGGGATCAACTCGACCTTCCGCCAGGTGGGTGTGGCGACCGGCATCGCGGGCCTAGGGGCCGCGTTCCAGGCGCAGGTGCAGTCGAAGATCACCGACCTGATCGCGGGCACGCCCGCTGCAGGGACCGGGATCGCCAAGCAGGTCGCAACGGGCAACGTGAAGCCGGCGCTCTCGCAGCTACCCGACCAGGCGCGCGCCGTGGCGGGCCGGGCAGCGCGCGAGGGCTTCGTCAGCGGCCTCAATCACATCCTCTACATCGGCGTCGGCGTCGCCCTGTTCGGCGCGATCTGCGGGTTGGTGCTGGTGCGGCGCTCCGACTACGTTGCGGGAGCGGCGCACGTGCAGCAGCCGCAGGAGACGGAGGCAGTTCCGGCGTAGCGGGTCGCTGTCATCGCTTTTTCTGCGCGACCGTGAACCGCAGCAATGAGGAACGGGCCCGGCCCGGGCAGTCGCCCTGAGCGTCGTCGTTTTGGGCCGACTATGGGCCCAAATCGACGACACCCAGCGTCGGAATCAGCTGCCAGCTCTCAGCCGAACTCGAGCGTCGTGACGCCGAAGACCCTCTGCAGGTCCTCCGGCGGCCGGCCGTTGCGGTACATCCGCGCGGTCTCGAACGACGGCTTCATCCCGCGAGCGGCATGAAGGCGGTGCGCGCGGCGATTTGCCGCCGGAATGTCGATAAAGACGTCGCTGCCTGGCGGAGCCGCGGCAAGTAGCCCGGCGAGCAGCGCATCGGCCACACCCTCGTCGTCCGCGAACAGCGGGCCCACCTTTGCGCCCACCTGGCACGAGCGCAGAACCCCGTAGCCGGCCAGGCCGCCATCAGTCACATAGGCGAGCGCGTGCCCGGGCGGCCGCTCGACCCAGGCGTGCAGGAACCGTTGTCGCTCGACCCCGAATACCGACGCGTCGAACGCCACCAATTCATCAAACGGCACCGAGGGGAGGTGCGCCAGGCCGGCGGGCGGCTCGCCGCCGCCCGCGGCGCGCCAGCGCACATTGCCGTGGGCGAACTCGAAGCCGCGCTGCTCGTATGACTGTTTCTGCGCCAGAACGGCGTCCAGACCCACTGCCCGTCCGGCGGCGCGTCGAAGCGCTTGGTCGAACAGCTTGCTCCCGATCCCCCGGCCTCGTAAATCGGACCGCACGATGTAGAACCCGATGAACGCGTACGCATCGCCGTACAGCGCGCAGGAGACGGTGGCGACTATCTCGCCCGCGCGCTCTGTCGCGAAGAACGCGCCTGGATCCGCCGCGCGAAATCGCTGCTCGTCGTCGAGGCCCGGGTTCCAGCCCTCGGCGCCCGCCCACTCGAGCGCGGCTCGCGCTGCACGCGCGTGTGTCGATGCCGGTTCGTGGGAAGCCGCCGCGCGCATGCGGTCAGGACTGGCGTGCCGAGGACGCCACTGCCGGGCTCATGCTCTCGACCGACCAGACGTGCACAGGGGCGCGGCGCCCGCGAACCCGGCGCGTGTCCACGTGTACGAGGTCCGAGACCTCCCTGGTGAGCATGGACCGCGTCGAATCGGACATGAGCACGGTGTGCGGCGTCTCCTTCGTCATCGCCTCGAGCCGCGCCGCCGTATTGGTGGTGTCGCCGATGGCCGTGTACTCGAGACGCCGCTCGGAGCCCACGTTGCCGGCCATCACCGGCCCGCTGCTGAGGCCCACCCCCATGCGGAACGCCTCGCCGATTCCCTCGTCCCTCAGCCAGGCGTTGAACGCCTGCAGCGCTCCGCCGGCCATCTCGCGTGCCGCCTCGAGGGCCCGGTCGGCGTGGTCGGGTTGCTCGATCGGGACGCCGAAGGCGGCCATGATGCCGTCGCCCATGAAGCAGGTCAGGGTTCCTCCCCGCCCGAGGATCACCTCGCTCATCCCGCTCAGGTAGCGGTTGAGCGCTTCTATCACTACCTCGGGAGGACGACTCTCCGCAAAGGGGGTGAAGCCGCGCAGATCGCTGATCAGCACCGTCGCCATGCGGCGCTTGCCTCCGAGCCGAAGATCCTCGTCGGCGTGCGCCAGGACGTCGTCGACGACGGCCTCGGGCACGAAGCGCGCGAAGAGCCCGCGGACGCGCTCTCGCTCCTGCTCGAGGTACCGGCGCTCCAGGTCCCGCAGGCGCTTGGTGGTGAGGCAGCCGTTGATCCTTGCGCGCAGCAGCACCGGGTCGAAGGGCTTGGGGAGGTAGTCCGCCGCGCCCATCTCGATGCAGCGCACCACGCTTTCCATGTCCTCGAGCGCCGAGACCATGATCACGGGAACGTTCCGCAGCCGCTCGTCGTCCTCGATCCGCGCGAGCGTGTCGTACCCGTCCAGCCGCGGCATGAGGACGTCCAAGAGGACGATGTCGAACCGGTCGGCTCGAAGCGCCTCCAGCGCCGCCAGGCCGTCGTCCACCGTCGCGACGCGGTGGCCCTGCGCCTCGAGCTCACGCGACAGGAGCATCCGGTTGATCGGGTCGTCGTCCACGACGAGGATCGATGCGGGAGCGTCGGTCATGACTGGCCCCGCGCCGCCGCCAACAGCGCGTGCTCGACGCGTGCGTACTCCCCGTCGACCTGGCCCAGAAGCTCATCCACGCCTTGCAGCGTTTCGGCTCTCGCCAGGTTTTCGATCGCTTGGCACACCTCGGCCAGCCTCGTCGCCCCGAACACCCGCGCGTTGGACTTGAGCGTGTGCGCCGAGCGGCGCACCTCCTCCGCGTCCGCCTCCTCGAGCGCGTGGTGGAGCGTGTCGAGCAGAGCAGGGGCATCGCTGGCGAACATGTCGACGAGCTCGGCAACGAAGGCCGGGTCGCCGGCCCCCGCGCGGAGCCGCTCGAGTGCGTCGGGGTCCAGGACCCGTTCCGGCTGGGCCGATTCAGGCGCGCAGGCGCCAAGAGCCGCCGCTAGCCCATCGAGGTGGATCGGCTTGCTGATGTAGTCGTCCATGCCGGCCGCGAGGCAGGTCTCACGATCCCCTTCCATCGCGTTCGCGGTCATGGCGATGATGCGCGGCCGCTCGTCTCCAGGCCACTCCTGGTGGATCCGGCGCGAGGCCTCGAGGCCATCCATCTCGGGCATCTCGACGTCCATCAGCACGACGTCAAAGGGCTGACGCCGAAGCGCCTCGAGCGCCTCCACGCCGTTCGCCGCGACCTCGGCCACGTATCCCAGCCGTCCCAGCAGCTTGAGCGCGAGCTGCTGGTTTACCGCGTTGTCCTCGGCGACCAGCACGCGCAGCTGCGGCCCCGCGCGCTCGCGTCGATCCGGCTCGCATTCGGCCGGCTGCTGGGCGTCTTCCTGTCCGGCGCCGACGGCGGTTATCACGGCGCTGTAGAGCTGGGAGGCCTTGATGGGCTTGGTGAGGCACGCCGCGAACCAGACACCTTGCTCGCGGTCGTCGCTTCGCCGCCCGAGCGAGGTCAGCAGCACGAGCGGGAGAGCATCCGCATCGCGGAGGCGACGGATCTCGCGCGCGAGCATCACGCCGTCCATGTCCGGCATCTGCATGTCGAGGATCACCACGTCGAGCGGGTCGCCGCGACGGATCCACCCGAGCGCCTGCGCCGGCGATCCGGTCTCGCGCGGCACCATGCCCCACGAGCGCGCCTGGCGCGTGACCACCTCGCGGTTCACCGCGTTGTCGTCGACAACGAGGAGGCGCTTGCCGCGGAGCGCGGCCGTGACCGGTTGTGACGTTGGGCCGGGGGTCGCCTCGGCAACGACGGTGAAGTGGAACACCGAGCCCTTGCCGGGCTCGCTCTCCGCCCACATCTCTCCGCCCATCGCCTCGCACAGGCGCTTGCCGATCGCAAGCCCGAGGCCGGTGCCCCCGTAGCGGCGCGTCGTGGACGCGTCCACCTGGCTGAACGACTGGAACAGGCGGTCGATCCGGTCCGCGGGGATCCCGATGCCCGTGTCGCGCACGCTGAAGTGCAGGGTGTGCACATCTCCCGCCTTGTCTGCCTCGGGCTCGGACTCAACCGCGAGAACCACCTCGCCCTGCTCGGTGAACTTGACCGCGTTCGTGAGCAGGTTGACGAGGATCTGGCGGAGGCGTGCGCTGTCCCCGATGATCGCCGCGGGTGCGCCGGGGTCGACCAGGCACGCAACTTCGAGACCCTTTCCGGTTGCGGTCACGGCGACCATCTCGAGTGCCGTCTCGATGCAGTCGCGCAGGACGAGCGGGCGCTGCTCGAGCTCGAGCCTCCCCGCCTCGATCTTCGAGAAGTCAAGGATCTCGTTGATCACGCCGAGCAGCGATTCGCCGCTTCGCGCGACCACGTCGGCAAGGTCGCGCTGTTCGGGCGTCAGCTCCGTGTCG
>DASVXS010000099.1:0-14321 GCA_036392575.1 Thermoleophilaceae bacterium
ACGAGGCTGCGGCCAAGGTGCGCCTCTTCCGAGAGTTCGACCCGGCGTCGAACGGCTCCTCCGACCTCGACGTGCCCGATCCCTACTACGGCGGCGCGCAGGGCTTCGACGACGTGCTCGACCTGGTGGACGCCGCTGCGCGCGGCCTCCTCGAGCGCATTCGCTGAGTGGGCCTGCTCGAGGCGATCGCGAGCGAGACGGGTCGCGCGGTGGCGGGCGGTTGTCCCGTGGGCGGCGGCTGCATCAACGAGGGCTGGCGCGTCGACTTCGAGGACGGCGGGCGCGCGTTCGTGAAGACGCGGCAGGACGTCGCGCCAGGCGAGTACGCGACCGAGGCCGAGGGCCTGCGCTGGCTCGCCGAGCCGCGCGCCGTCCGCCTGCCGGAGGTGCTCGCCGTGCGCGATCAGCAGGAGCCGCGTTTCCTCGCGCTCGAGTGGATCGACGAGGGCCGGCTCGACGCCGCCGGGGCCGAGGAGCTCGGGCGCGGGCTCGCGCGCATGCACGCCGCGCACGCGGACGCGTTCGGCGGCCCGCGGCCGCTGCGCATCGGCCCGATCGCGCTGAGCAACGAGCCCCTCGCCGACTGGCCCTCGTTCTACGCCGAGCGCCGCCTCCGGCCGCTGATCGGCCCCGCCCGCGACAACGGCTCGCTTTCACGCACTGGCGCCGAGGCGGTCGAGCGCGCTTGCGAGCGGATGGAGGAGCTGAGCGGACCGCCGGAGCCGCCCGCGCGCCTGCACGGCGACCTTTGGGGCGGCAACGTGCTCGGAGGCGCCGACGGCGGCGCCTGGTTGATCGACCCGGCGGCCTACGCCGGGCATCGCGAGGTGGACCTGGCGATGCTGCGACTGTTCGGCACGCCCAGCGCGCGGATCTTCTCCGCGTACGAGGAGGAGGCGCCGCTCTACGACGGTCACGAGGAGCGGGTCGGCCTCTGGCAGCTCTTCCCGCTGCTCGTGCACGCGGTGCTGTTCGGCGGCCACTACGGCGCGTCGGTGGAGCAGACGGCCCGCCGGTACGCTTGACGCCGTGGACCTGGGGCTCGCGGGCAGGGCGTGCATCGTGACCGGGGCGAGTCGCGGCATCGGGCTCGCAACGGCGCGCATGCTCGGCGCCGAAGGCGCGAACGTACTGCTCACGGCCCGCGGCGAAGACGCCCTGCGCGAAGCCGTCGATGAGATCGGCAGCGGCGCGCAGGGCCTTGTTCTCGACGTGCGCGATCCGGCCGCGGGGGACCGGGCGGTGGAGGAGTGCGAGCGCCACTTCGGCTCCGTCGACGTGCTCGTGAACAACGCGGGCACGAGCCGCAACCGGCCGCTCGACCAGCTCACCGACGAGGACTGGCAGGAGCAGTGGGAGCTGAACGTGATGGGGCCGATGCGGCTCACGCGCGCCGCCGCGCCGAAGATGGCCGCGGCGGGCTGGGGCCGCGTGGTGAACGTGACGTCGTCCGCGGGCAAGCGACCGTCCAGCACGAACATGGCCTACGCGGTGACCAAGGCGGCCCAGCTCTCGCTCTCCCGCTCGTTCGCCGACCTCTACGCGGCGCGCGGGGTGCTCGTGAACGCGGTCGCGCCCGGTCCCGTCGGCACGCCGCTGTGGATGGGGGAGGGCGGCCTCGGCGAGCAGGCGGCGCAGGCGCGGGGCGTCTCGCTCGAACAGGCACTGGAGGCGCAGCGCGCGAAGGTGCCGCTCGGCCGCTTCGGGACTGAGGACGAGATCGCGGCCGTGATCGTCTTCCTTTGCTCGGAGCGCGCGAGCTATGTGACGGGTGCGGCCTGGTCGGTGGACGGCGGTACCGTCGCCACGATCCTCTAGATCTTCAGCGTGATCCGGCGCGTGACCGTCGTCGTGCGCCCGGATGCGTCGGTCGCGGTGATCGTCGCCGTCGCGACGGGCTTGTTGCCGCGCTTGAGCGCCTTCCGGAGTGCCACGCGCGCTGACCCCGGGACCGCGAGCGTGATCGACGCCTTGCCGCCCGCGGTGAGCTTCTTCGTGACAGGCGTGAGCTTCACTCTTCCGCGCATGCCCTTCACCTTCACGCTGCCGGCCCCCTTCACAGTGCAAGCGCTCGAGCACGACGCCGAGAACTTCACGGCGTTCCGCGAGAGCTGCGTGATGACCGGCGCTGGCGTGGCGGACGTCGCGACGGGCGCCGGGGCGGGCTCAGGGGCGGGAGCCGGCTGAGGCTCGGTTGTGATGGGAGCGGTCCGCGCCTCGGCGTCCCACCGAAAGCTCACGCTCGCCTCTGCGCCTTGAAGCGCATTCGCCGCGCCCGCGCCGAGCGCCACCGTGAAGCGGTACGCGTGCGCCTCACCGGGGGCGAAGTTCCCGAGCGCGAGTTGCGAGAGCCCCGCGAACGAGCCGTCATACACGCGCGCGGCGGAGCTCAGGTCATCGACGCGCAGCTGCAGCGCACTTATGAGTGTCCCGACGGTGTCGACCGCGGAGAGGAAGAAAGCGCCGTCCGCGGAGCCTGCGTTCGAGATCGTCACGGTGCCGGACGCGGTCCCGCCGGGCGCCAGCCGGTCGGCCGTCACGATCGCCTGGCCTGCACGCGAGTTGCCGATCTGCACGTCCCCCGTCCCGGCGCTAGCGAGCACGGCCGGGTGAGGGTCGCCGAGCGCGACGTGCGCGGCCCCCACGGCGATTGCGGCCGTCGCAGCCACGACGGCGATCGAGCTAGAACTCCGCATCGGACGTCCCCGTCTCGCTCACTGCGGTCACTGGGCTGAGGACGTTGCCGGCGCGGTCAGTGGTAGCGGCATTGGGCGTCCACTTCATCGTCCCCGCGCTGCCGGTGCCGGTCGCGCCGCTCGGAGTGCCCAGCGTCACCACGACGCTGTTCCCGGAGACCTGCATCGACGAGCTGTTGAAGGTCACGTCCGCTGTCACGTAGCTCTTGCCGCCGAGGTCGAGCCCGGTGTTGGCCGCGGTCGAGGTGAGCGGGAGCACGGTCGTCGTACCACTGGCCAGCACCTGAAGCGTGTCGTTCGTGCTGCCGCTGGTGTTGTTTGCGATCCGGACGGACACGGCGGTCGCGCTGCCGCTCCACCCGGAGAGGATCGAGAGCGGCTCGATCGGCTCGTTGAACGTGAACGTGACGGTGTCACCCGCCTCGGCCTTGCCGACTGTCGCGCCGCCGTTCGCGGTCTGCACGCCGCTCGCGCTGGGGCCTGTGCTGTCCATCACGACCGAGAAGCCGGACTGAGTGGTCGAGTTGCCCGCCGAGTCGGTGAGCGAGGGCGTGTAGCTCTTGGTCCCCGCGGGCAGCGCGCTCGCCGTGAGCTGTGCAGAGCGGTAATTGAACGTCTGGCCGCCGGCGGCGTAGGAGCCCTGGCTGAGAGCCACGGCGGTCTGGCCGGTGGTGACGGAGCTCACATCGGCCTTCACGCTCGACACACCGCTGGCCGGATTCCCGCTGTCGGCTACGTTCGCGTAGACGTAGTAGGTCCCGCTCGGCCTCACGTATCCGGTCACGCCGCCGCTGCTCTTGCCGATCACAGACGCGCTCGCGCTGGGCGCGGTCCAGTCGGCGGCGGCCGAGAACGACGAGCCGCTGCTCGCGGTGGTAGCGCTGAAGCTCGAGAACGTCGGCGCACCGGGGGCGCCCAAGCCGATCCCGGCAAGGGCTGCGAGCGCCAGTCCGGCGACCGCACGCCTAGTGCGCATGCTCCTCGCGCGGCCGCGCCGGCCGCCAGATCGAGACGAGCTCGAGGATGCAGAGCAGGACTGCGGGGACGGCCACGAGCGCGAGCATTCCTGTGCGGCTATGGACGAGCGCGAGTGCGTATCCGAGCTTCCACACGCGGTACTCGACCCGGCCGACCTCGCCGCCGGTCGGAACGGTCCAGCGCTCCACCGTGTTGTTCGCATCGCCCTTGGTGACCACGTGGACGCGGCCGGCCTGCGTGTTCAGGCTGCGTACACGGTGGGTGATGAGGCGCTTCGAACCCTCCGGGTCGCGGAAGGTGACAACGTCGCCGACGCGCATGGCGCTGGGCGGAATGCGACTGTCCACGACGACGTCGCCCGTGTGGATCGCGGGCTCCATCGAACCGGACCTGACGGTGAACGGCCGATGCCCGGCAAGAACGGGCAGCGAGACTGCGAGCACCATGCCGATTCCGAGTCCGCACGCGGTCCCCGCGAGGAACCTGAGCGCGATGAGCGCTGAGCGCCTCACTCGTTCCTCGCCTCCCAGGTGAACGTGGCGCTGCCGGTGAGGCCCTGAGCCGCGGCGTTGTTGGCAAGGGTCACGGTGAAGCGGTACGAGTGCGACTCGCCCTGCGTCCAGCTCTCGGGCGAGGAGGCGAGGGGCTCGTCGGATGCCGCGCCGTAGCTCGATGGGAACGCTGCGAGCGTGCCCGAGTAAACGACGCCTGCGCCCTGCCCAATGTAGTTCGTCGTGTCGGCGGTGAAGCCGCCACACGACGGAAACGACGCGGCGGGGTCGGTGCCGCGTGTGACGACCAGGTTGAGGTACGGCGCGAGTCCTCCGGTGGCCGAGGCGTAGAGGCGCACGCTCGCCGGCAGCGTTCCGGCGTAGGTTGCCTTCAGGCAGCTCGCTTGAGAGTCGCCGGGTTTTGCGCCGCTGAGGGACAGCAGCGCCTGGCCGGCGTCGTTGTCCGAGAGCGACACGGTGCCGGCCGCGAAGCTGTTGCCGCCGTTAGTGGCGGTGCTCGAAAACGCCGACCAGCTGGCCCCGCCGGCGAGCGCCGCCGTGAGGCCGAGCGCGAGCCCGGTCCGCAGCATCTTGCGTGTGCGCTTCAGGTTCATGCCGGCTTCACCTCCGGCACAAGCGAGACATCTACGATGCGTCCTCGCCAGCCAGACGCAGCTCCTGCGGGCAGCCACGCGCGCACGGTCAGCTCGCGCCGCTCGCCACTTCTCAGCCTCAGCCCGCCGGTCGATCCCCGCAGCCGCGAGAGTGGGTCGCGGACGACGACTCGGCGGCCCGCTCGAAGCTCGAGCCACAGCGCAGCGTCGGTGTCGTGGAGCGAAGGCGCAGCGCGGAAGGCGGCCCGGAGCGGCAGACCCGTCTGATTGCGGACCGACATCGTGCCGGTGAGCGGCGGACCGCCGGGCCGCAGCGCGCTCACGTGAGCGAGCGGTGCTGCGGGCAGAACCTCGAGCTCCCCGCTCGACGCCGACCGCAGAGTCAGGTCGAGCCCAAGCGTGCCCGCGCCGGCCTGCACCCGCCAGCCACACAGCAGGGCGGCCGCAAGTGCAAGCCCCGCGAGCACGCCCAGGCCACCCTGGCGCAGGAGCCTCCGTACCGACAACGCGCCGCTACTGGTTGCGGGCTTCCCAGACGAACGAGTGCGCGCCGGTGCTCGCGCCCTTCGCGCTGTTCGTGTCCTGCAGGCTGAGCGAAACCCGGTACACGACCGAGTCGCTCGTAGCCCACTTCGTGCTGCCGCCGGGGTTGAAGGACAGCCCGTTCGCGTACGAGTTCTTCGCGGCCGCGAACTGTGCCAGGGTGCCGGACCAAGCGGTCGCACCCGAGTCGGGCGTGAAGCCCGTGCAGCCCGGGAACGCGGCGCCCGGCTGCGTGCCCGGCGTTACGGTCATGTCGAGGTACTGACCGAGCGAGCCGACCGAGTCCGGCGTGTAGAGGTGCACATCGGAGTCAAGCGACCCGCTGTAGGTGACCTTGATGCACTTGGTGACCGAGTCACCGGGCTTCTGGTTCGAGACGTTGTAGAGGAACTGGCCGGCATCGTTCGAGCCGACGTTGACGGTGCCGGCGGCGAACGAGTTTCCGGCGTTCGTGGTGGTGCTCGAGAACGCCGAGAAGACGCCGAACCCGGCTGCGCTGCCGGCGATCCCCAGCACGAGGATCGACAGCAGGACCTTCCTGCTCTTGGACATGACGGAGGACTCCTGGAGGGTTGGTGTTGGAGTCAGGGCCGACGGAGGGACATTCCGTGTCAGAGCTCTGACACAGCTCTATTCGGCCCCGCGCCGGAGAACTTGAGAGGCTTCCGCCCCTTGCAAGCCGGCCCGCACACGCAGAACAGACGAGTCCTGATGGCTCTAATGTTCTTTCCCCGCGGCGGATCGGCGCACGTGAACCGCTACATGGCGCGCTTCCTGCCGCGGTCGGGCTGGGACGTCACGCTCGTGACCGGGTCGCTCGGCGCGCCGGGCGCGCTGTCGAACGCGGAGACTTTCTTCGAACGGCTCGACGTGCGGCCGGTCGACTACACCGCTGCGATGAGCGCACCCGACCCGCTCCTCGCGGATCCGCCCTTGCACCCGTCGTACGAGGAGCGCCCGGACGCGCCCGACCTCGTGTTCGCGCGGGTGGACGACGCGGCCTACGAGCACCTGGTGGCCGCTTGGGCGGGCGCGCTGCATGACGCGGGCGCGGCTGAAGCCGACGTGCTCCACCTGAACCACCTGACGCCGATCAACGAGGCGGCCGAGCGCGAGTTTCCCGGTGTGCCGCGGGTCGGACATCTGCACGGGACAGAGCTGCTGATGCTGAATCGCATCGATGCCGGCAACCCAGACGGCTGGGAGCACGCCGAGGAGTGGGCGGAGCGCATGCGCGGATGGGCGCGCCGCTGCGAGCGGTTGCTGGTGCTCTCGCCTGATGCCGTGGAGCGGGTTCCGGCGCTGCTGGGCGTGGAGCCCAAGCGCGTGGTGTGGGCGCCGAACGGCTTCGAGCCCGAGGGCTTCGAGCGGCGGCCGGTGCGCGGGGACGCGCGGCTGGCGTTCTGGCGCCGCTGGCTCGTCGAGGAGCCGCGCGGCTGGGACCCGGAGTCGCAACGGCCGGGGAGCGTCCGCTACTCGGAGGTCGATCTGGCGGCGTTCGCTGGTGACTCGCCCGTGTTCCTGTACGTGGGCCGCTATACGGAAGTGAAGCGGATCCCGCTGATGATCCGCGCGCACCAGCGCGCGCTCGCCGCCACCGGCGCCCACGCGCCGCTCGTGATCCTCGGCGGCTACCCTGGCGAGTGGGAGGGGCAGCATCCGCTCGAGGTCATCCGCGAGACGGGCGCGCGCGACGTCTTCCTCGCGGGCTGGCGCGGGCACGACGAGCTGCCCGACGGGCTGAACGCCTCAGACGTTGTGGTGCTGGCCTCGGTTCACGAGCAGTTCGGGCAGGTGCTCGTGGAGGGGATGGCCTGCGGCCTGCCCGCGATCGGCGTGAACGCACACGGTCCGGCGACGATCATCGACCCGGGCGAGACCGGGTGGCTCGCCGAGCCGGACGACGAGGAGTCGCTCGCGCAGGCGATGACCGAAGCCATCGCGTCACCTGAGCGTCGCCGCGAGCTGGGCGAGCGCGCGTACGTGGCTGCTCGCCAGCGCTACTCGTGGCCTGCGCTGGCGGAGCGGGTCGCGCGCGTGTACGACGAGGTGGCCGACGGCCGCTGACCGACCGGCGCGCGTCCTATCGTCGTCGCCCCATGAGCGACGCGATCCCGTACCGAATCAGGCGCTCCGACCGGGCCCGGCGGGCCCGGATCGTGGTCGACGCCGAGGGCGTGGAGGTGGTCGTGCCGCGCCGGATGGCGCTGCGTCAGGTCGAGCCGTTCGTCGCCGAGCACAGCGCGTGGATCGAGAAGACGCTTCGTCGATACCGGCGCGCGGAGGAAGCGCTGCCGCGGCCACGGCTCGAGGACGGCGGCTGGGTGCCGTACATGGGCCGGGTGCTCGAGCTGCGCGTGCGCGTCGAGCCCGGCCGGGTCCGCGACTCGGTGGTGCGCCGCGGCGAGATGGCGCTCGAGGTGCGCGTGGCCTCCGGCGACGAGGACTCGGTGCGCTCGGCGCTCGAGCGCTGGTACCGGCGGCGCGCGCGCGTGGAGGTCGCCGCTCGGCTCGACGCCGCGACCCGTCGAGCGGGCACGAGCTACCGCTCGCTCACGATCCGCAGCCAGCGGACGCGCTGGGCAAGCTGTTCCTCTAACGGCTCGATGAGCTTCAACTGGCGGCTGATGCTGGCGCCCGAGGCAGTGCTCGACTACGTGGTCGAGCACGAGGTGGCGCACCTGGAGGTGCTCGACCACTCGCCGCGCTTCTGGCGCCTGCTCGGGTCGCGCTGCCCGGATGCGCGGGTGCACGAGCGCTGGCTGCGGAAGCACGGGTCGGCGCTCAGGCTGTAGGGAGGCTGAACAGAAGCACTTACGGAGATCCTCGGGGTGCGGCCCGCGGCCGCTACCTCCGATGTGTGGAAGGTTTGTCCGGCTATAGCGGGGCAAAGTCTCCACAGATCGACCGACTCGGCCCCGCAGGAGTGTGTGCTCCTAGCCCTTAAGTGCTGCTTTTCCGGATCGCTACCCGGCCCGGAGTCCTACTCCCAGCGGAACTTCGCGATCGCAAAGAACAGCCCCACCGCAGTCCAAGCCAGGATCACGCCCAGGGCCGTGAGATGGTGGCTCACTCCCTGGCCCGTCACGAGCCCGCCCGACAGCCCGTCGATCACGTGCTTCAGCGGCAGCGCCTCGGCGATCCCGCTCAGCACCGCCGGCAGGTTGTTCGCGTCATAGAACACGCCGGAGATGAAGATCGCCGGCAGGAAGACCGCGTTGGTGTAGGCCGGCGCGGCGTCGAAGTTCGGGATCGCGTGCGAGAAAGCCACGCCGAGCGCGCCGAAGCACGTGACGCCGAGCAGCGTGAAGAGGATGAGCGCGCCCCAGTCGCGTGGCCACGACACGTGGTAGGCGACGTGCCCGATCACCACCACGAGCGCAACCTGCACGACCGCGTTCGCAACCGCGTTGCCGATCACACCCGTGAAATAGGACCCCGTGGGCATCGGTGTGCCGTAGATGCGCTTGAGGATCCCCTGCTCGCGGAGGAAGGTCAGGTTGAACGCAAGCGCGGTGAAAGTCGTCGCCATCACCGCCAAGCCTGCGAGCCCCGGCACGAGCACGTTCAGCTCCTTGCGGTCGGCGCCGAACGCGGACGCGATCAACACGAGGAAGAGCAGGGGCAGTGCGAAGTTGAAGAAGGCGGCGCTCGGGTTGCGCCAGAACATCCGCCGCTCGAAGCGGAACTGGCGCCACGCGAGGACGGCAGAGCTCACTCCGCGTCCTCCGCTGTCAGCTCGAAGTAGACGTCCTCGAGCGTCGGGCGGCCCACGTGCAGTCCCTCGAGGCGCTCGCCACGCGCGAGCGCGTCGCCGGTCAGCTCGTGGAGCAACGTGGTCGGGTCGTCGGTCACGTGCTCAACGCGGTCGCCGTTGCGCTGGTAGGAGACGGTGTACCGGAAGCGTGACGGCGCTAGCTCGCCCGGGGAGCCCTCGGCCACGAACACGCCGTCCTTGATGATCGCCACGCGGTCGGCGAGCGACTGGGCCTCGTCGAGATAGTGGGTGGTGAGCACGATCGTCTTGCCGAGCTCCTTGAGCGCCGTAATCGCGCCCCAGGCGGTGCGTCGAGCCGCCGGGTCGAAGCCCGTGGTTGGCTCGTCGAGGAAGATGAGCTCGGGATCGCCGACGAGGGCGAGCGCCAGGTCGAGCCGGCGCAGCTGCCCGCCGGAGAGATCGCGCGCGTACGCGTCGCGCTTCTCTTCGAGGCCCACGACGGCGATCGTCTCGGCCGGGTCGCGCGGGTGCGGGTACATCGCGGAGAAGTGCTCGACCGCCTCGCGCACGGTCGCGCGCGGGTAGATGCCCGAGCTCTGCAGCACGATCCCCACGCGCTCGCGCAGCGTGCGGTCGCGCCGCTCAGGATCAAGTCCGAGGACAGAGACCCGGCCGCCTGAGCGCTTGCGATAGCCCTCGAGGATTTCGACGGTCGTCGTCTTTCCGGCTCCGTTCGGCCCGAGTAGGCCGAACACCTCGCCGCGCTCGACGGCGAAGCTGACGCCGCGCACGGCCTCGTGGTCGCCGTAGCTCTTGCGCAGGTCCTCGACCTCGATGGCGCTTCCGTTCACGGCGTGGACTATGGCAAGCTGAGCGCCCTTGGCATTCGCCTGCATCGACGTCGGGAGCAACACGACTCGGCTGCTGGTGGCCGATGTCCGGGACGGGCGCCTGCGGGAGCTCTACGCGGAACGCGTGTTCACGCGTATCGGCAAGAACCTGCTCGACCACGGCGAGGTGGAGCCCGCGAAGGTCGCCGAGCATGCGCTGGTGGTCGCCTCGCAAGCTGACACCGCGCGCGAGCTGGGCGCCATCGGCATCGACGTGGTGGGCACGGCAGTCGTTCGCCAGGCGCCCAACGCCGCCGACCTCGTCGCGGCCGTGGACGAGACTTGCGGGCTCCCGATGCGCATCCTCGAGGCGCGCGAGGAGGCGCGCCTGTCGTTCGCCGGCGCGGTTGCCACGCACGACGCCCCGGTCGACGGCACGCTCGCGGTGCTCGACGTGGGCGGCTGGTCGACGGAGGTGGCGCTCGGCACCGCGGCCGGCGGCATCACCTGGTGGGAGTCCTTCCCGCTCGGCTCGGGCCTGCTCGCCGACCTGCACCTGCGCTCCGACCCGCCCGACCGCGAGGACGTCGAGAACATCCGCGCGCACGTCGAGGAGGTGCTGGACGGCCTCGACCTGTCGCACGCCGAGGGCGCGATCGCGGTCGGCGGGGCCGCAGGATCGCTGCGGCGGCTCGTGGGTCGTGACCTCGTGCCCGAGCGGCTCGCGCGCTGCCTCGACATCCTGCTCGCCAACCGCGCCGCCGATGTCGCGGCACACGTGGACCTGCACCAGGAGCGCGTGCGCCTCATGCCGGCGGGCGTGATCGTGGTGAGCGAGCTGGTACGGCGGCTCGCGGTCCCGCTCGAGCTCGGGCGGGGCGGCCTGGGCGAGGGCGTCGTCATGGCGCTCGCGCGGGCTGCGCAGTAGCTTCGCGCTCAGCGATACGGCGCGGTAGCCTGCGTGCGACGGGCCGAGGGAGGCGCGGGTCTCAAGGTCTGGCTCCCTCGGAACGATGAGGTCGTTGGATGGGTACTGCTGAGCACATCGAGCCGACCCGGCACCGGCGCGCCCGGCTGCCCCGCTGGGCCTTCGCGGCGCTTGGCGCCGCCGTCGCTCTCGCCCTAGTCGCGGTAGCCGTGCTCGCTCTCGGCGGCGGCGGCTCATCCGCGAGCCGCTCGAACGCCAAGTCATCGAACGCTGCCACCGCGAAGGCGCTCACCCCGGAGCAGAAGGCGGCGCTCGCCGACCACAGCGCTGACAAATCGCTCAAGGCGCACCCGCAGGTCGTGCAGGTGGGCGGCGCCGGGAGCGACACCGGCATCACCGCTGAGGACCAGGTGGCGGGCATCTCTACGGGTGCCAACGCCCCGCATGCCCCCACCGACGCGGAGATCAAGAACGAGCTCGCCGCCTTCAAGCGCCACCTCGCCACCGGCGTCGGCCTGCGCCACGGCCCGGTCGCCCAGGTGCTCTCCACCGGCGAGGCGGTGGCGCCGATCGACGCGCCGCCGATCGTCGACACGATCATCCGCGCAGGCAACGCCATCGCCAAGACGCCGTACAAGTGGGGCGGGGGCCACGGCGCCTGGTCCGACACCGGCTACGACTGCTCGGGCTCGGTCTCCTTCGCGCTCGCCGCGGCGGGCCTGCTCAACAGCCCGCTCGACTCGACCGGCCTCTCGCAGTGGGGCGCGGCGGGCGAGGGCAGGTGGGTGACGATCTACGCGAACGGCGGCCACGCCTTCATGGTGGTGGCAGGCCTGCGCTTCGACACGAGCGGCCGCAGCGGCCCGACCGGCACCCGCTGGCAGCCCGCGATGCGCTCCACGAGCGGCTTCGTGGCGCGCCACCCGCCGGGTCTCTAGACGCCGACGCCTCCGCGACCTTCGCCGCCCGCGAAACGCGCCGCGCCCTGCTGCGCGATGCGCAGCAGCTCGGGGCCAGCGTTCGCCTCGAGCGCGAGCCCTTCGTCGAGTCGCAAGCCGAGCCCGGCGATTGCGGCGTGGCGGTCGGCGAGCATCGTCTCCTGGGGGAAGCCGGCGAGCGTCTCGGCCAGCTCGAGCGAGCGCTCGAGTGCCTTGCCGTGGTCAACGATCTCGTTCACGAGCCCGATCTCGCGCGCCTCCTCGACGCCCACCATCCTGCCCGTGAGGATCATCTCGAGCGCTCGGCCAAGGCCGACCACGCGCGGGAGACGCTGCGTTCCGCCGTCGATCAGCGGCACCCCCCAGCGGCGCTCCGGAAGGCCGAACGTCGAGGTCGTCGTGGCGATGCGAAGGTCGCACCAGAGCGCCAGCTCGAGCCCCCCGGCGAGGCACCAGCCGTCGATCGCCGCGATCGTCGGCTTCGAGGGCGTGCGCCGGGTGAAGCCCATCGGGCCGTCGGCGCTCGAGAGCCGCGGCCCGAGGCTCTCGATGTCCTTCAGGTCAGCGCCCGCGCAGAAGGCGACACCGCCCGCGCCGGTGAGCACGAGCGCGCGCGCCTCGTCATCAGCCTCGAAGCGGTGGAAGCCCTCTCCGAGCAGGTCGGCAGTGGGACCGTTGACCGCGTTGCGGCGGTCCGGCCGGTCGATCGTGAGGACCGCGGCCGCGCCGATTCGCTCGTATGTGACCTCGGGCACGCGGGAAGCCTCTCAGAAAAGCGAAGCGCGGCCCGTGGGGCGGGGGACCCCGGGCCGCGCGCTGAACGAGGAGGGATGAGGAACTCGTTCGCGGCCGATACTGCCCGCCGCGCTGCCGCGGAATGTGAAAAGTCCGATAAAGCGGGCTACCAGCCCGACGTGCGGTAGCGCGAGGCGGCGGCCCGCTTCTCGTACTTCCGCCTCTCGAGCGCTCCCTGCAGCCAGCTCGCGAGGATGACGAAGGCGATGAAGAAGATCACGAGCCCGAGGCCGAACGCGGTCACGATCCGGTCGTCGGTCTCGCCGAGCAGGCCCTCGCCGTCGTCCGACGCGAACGCGGTGGCCTGGAGGGCCAGCACGAACGCCGCCGAGCCGAGAAGTGTGATGAGGGCGCGCCTGCGCATCGCGGGAAAAGATAACGATTCGGCTCGCCGGGTAATCTCGCCACCGTGCCGGACGATTCGCTCCTGATGGTGGTTGAGATCCCCAAGGGGAGTCGCAACAAGTACGAGTACGACCCCGAGCTTGGCGCGATAAAGCTCGACCGCTTCCTGTTCTCGTCGATGGTCTATCCGACCGACTACGGCTTCATCCCCGACACGCTGGCCGAGGACGGCGACCCGCTCGACGCGATGGTCACGGTGTCCGAGCCGACGTTCCCCGGCTGCGTGATCCCGGTGAAGCCGATCGCGCTCTTCAAGATGCGCGACGACAAGGGGATCGACGACAAGGTGCTGTGCGTCCCGCTACAGGACCCGGCCTGGAACACGTTCGACGTGCTGGACGACATCCCCGACCAGCTGCGCGACGAGATCGAGCACTTCTTCTCGGTCTACAAGGACCTCGAGCAGAAGCTCGTCACGGTCGACGGCTGGTACCCGCGCGAGGATGCGATCGAGGTGATCCGCGAATCCCGCGAGCGGCACGCCGAGAACAGCCGGGGCTCCTAAGCTTCGGCGTATGCGTACCGCGATCAACTTCGGGATCCTGGCGCTCGTCGCGCTGCTGATCGTGCTGATCCCGGGTGGCGGTCCCGCGGTCGGCCTTGTGCTGACGCTGCTCTCCATCGGCTTCTTCGTCGCGATGGCGTTCTTCGGCGTGCGCCTGTGGCGCGAGAACCGCTTCGCGCTGAACACGCTGTCGGACTTCGAGCGCGGCGTGCTGTACGGCTCGATCGGGCTGGCGTTCCTCACGTTCACCGCCACGCCGCGGCTGTTCGACGCCGGCGCGGCAGGGGCGCTCGCGTGGATCGCGCTGCTCGCGCTCGCCTCGTACGGCGTGTTCTGGGTCTGGACGCGCTACCGCGCCTACGGCTGAGCCCACTTTTCACGCCCTTGTAGCGGAGCTGTAACGCTCGTCACCCACGTGCCTGCCGCGGCCGGCGAGGCTGCCGCGCGTGCATACACGAGCTCTGTGCGGAAACGGCGGGCAGGCGAGCGTCGAGACCGTCGCGCTGCTGCCGGTCGTCGTCGCGGTCGGGCTGGCGGGCTGGCAGCTCGCCGTGGCCGGTCACGCGGCGTGGCTGTGTGCGAACGCCGCGCGCGTGGCGGCGCGAGCGGAGGCGGTCGGCGAGGATGGCCGCGCTGCGGCTCGATCCGCGCTGCCTGACTCGCTCGAGCGGGGGCTGCGGGTCGATCGCGACGGTGAGCTGCTGCGCGTTCGCGTCCGCGTGCCGTGGGTGATTGGCCACGGTCAGACGCCACTCTCGCTAGCGGCGAGCGCCGGCGAGGTGTCGCGATGATGCGCTGCGAGCGCGGCCAGGGCTCGGTGGAATTGGTCGCGGCTGTGCCTGCGCTGCTGCTGGTGGCGTTCGTGTGCTTCCAGCTCCTC
>DASVXS010000100.1:0-10995 GCA_036392575.1 Thermoleophilaceae bacterium
GCCGCCCTGCGGCTGATGCGCTTCATGTCCGATCTGCGTGAGGCAATGTGGGGCGTGGTGCAGAGCGCGGTGTCCGACCTCGACTTCGACTTCACCGGCTACGCGGCGCAGCACTTCGAGCGACTGCACCGGACGGCAGCCGATCCGCGCTTCGCGGAGTCCCTCGAGGAGGCGCGTGCCGCCGCCTGAGCTACCCGGCGCCGCACGCTGCGTGATCGTGGGCGGCGGCGTCGGAGGAACATCGATCGCCTACCACCTGGCAGAGCTCGGCTTCGAGGACGTGGTGCTGCTCGAGCGAAGTCAGCTCACGTCAGGTTCCACCTTCCACTCGGCTGGCCTCGTCGGGCAGTTGCGCGGCTCCGTCTCGCTCACCAAGATCATGATGCACTCGGTGGAGCTCTACCGGCGCCTCGGCGCCGAGACCGAGTTCGACCCCGGCTGGGTGGAGTGCGGCAGCCTGCGCCTCGCGTCGAGCGAGGAGCGGATGGAGGAGCTGCGGCGCCAAGCGGGCTGGGCGAAGACGTTCGGCCTGCCTTTGGATCTGATCACCGCGGAGGAGGCGCGGGAGAGGTTCCCGCTGATGAGCACCGACGGAGTGCTGGGCGCCGCGTGGCTGCCCACGGACGGCTACCTCGATCCCTCGCAGCTGACGTACGCGCTGGCCGACGGGGGTCGCGGGGGTGGCTGCCGCATCTTCACCGGGACGCGGGTCGTGGGCATCGACGTGGACCGCGGCGCCGTGCGCCGCGTGCGCACCAACCGCGGCGACATCGAGTGCGAGCTTGTGGTGAACGCGGGCGGCATGTTCGCGGCGGAGATCGGGCGGATGGCCGGCGTGCGCGTGCCGGTGATTCCGATGTCGCACGCGTACCTCGTGACCCAGCCGTTCAGGGAGCGCGACGGCACGCACCTCCCGACGCTGCGCGACCCCGACCTGCTCATCTACTTCCGCGAGGAGGGCGGCGGGCTCGTGATGGGCGGCTATGAGCGCAACAGCGCGCCCGCGTTCCTCGGCGGCGACGGACTCGACCACATCCCCGGCGACTTCAACGGCCGCCTGCTCGAGGACGACTGGGACCGCTTCGAGGAGATCGTCGAGAACTCGAAGCGGCGCGTGCCGGTGATGGACGAGATCAAGGTCACGCGCATGATCAACGGGCCGGAGGCGTTCACTCCCGACAACGAGTTCTGCCTCGGCGAGTCGGAGGTGCGCGGCTTCTTCGTGGCAGCCGGCTTCTGCGCGCACGGCCTCGCCGGGGCGGGCGGCATCGGCAAGGTGATGGCCGAGTGGATCGCCGACGGTGAGCCGTCGCTCGATCTGTGGGAGATGGACATCCGCCGCTTCGGCTCACAGTACCGCTCGCCCTCGTACACGCTCGCGCGCGTGCGTGAGACGTACGAGACCTACTACGACATCCGCTATCCGAACCACGAGCGCGAGGCCGGGCGGCCGCTGCGCATGTCGCCGGCGAACGCCTGGCACCGCGACCACGGGGCGGTGTTCGGCGAGAAGTCGGGCTGGGAGCGCGTGAACTGGTACGCCTCGAACGACGCGGCTGGTGACGAGTCATTGCGGCCGCGCGGCTGGGCCGGGCAGCACTGGGCGCCGGCGATCGGCGCCGAACACGTCGCGACCCGGGAGCGTGCTGGGATCTTCGACGAGTCGTCGTTCGCGAAGATGGAGATCGCCGGGCCGGGTGCCGCGGCGTTCCTCGAGTCGCTGTGCGACAACCGCGTGGCCCGCGAAGTCGGGCGCATCACCTACACACAGATGCTCAACACGCGCGGCGGGATCGAATGCGACTTCACGGTCGCGCGCCTGGCAGAGGAACGCTTCTCGATCGTGACCGGCACCGCGTTCGGCAACCATGACATGACGTGGATTCGCCGCCATCTGCCGTCGGACGGCAGCGTGCAGGTGCACGACGTGACGTCGGCCTGGGCGTGCTTCGGCATCTGGGGACCGCTTGCGCGCGAGATCCTCCAGCCGCTCACGCCCTCCGACCTCGGCAACGGGTCGTTCCCGTACATGAGCGTGCGCGAGATCACCGTGGGCCACGTGCCGGTGCGGGCGCTGCGCGTGACCTACGTGGGCGAGCTCGGCTGGGAGCTGTACTGCCCGGCGGAATACGGCGCCGGGCTATGGCGCCTGTTGTGGGACGCGGGCGAGCCGCACGGGATGGCGGCGGGCGGCTACCGCGCGATCGACTCGATGCGGCTCGAGAAGGGCTACCGCGTGTGGGGAGCGGACATCACGCCGGACGAGACGCCTTACGAGGGCGGGCTCGGATTCGCGGTGAAGCTCGACAAGGACGGAGGATTCATAGGTCGTGACGCACTGGTTGAGGCGCGGGAGAACGGGCCGCGCCTGAAGCTGTGCTGCCTCGTACTCGAGGATCCGCGCTCGGTGGCGCTCGGCAACGAGCCCGTGCGCGTGGACGGCGCAGTCGTCGGCCGGGTGACAAGCGGCGGATACGGCTACACGGTCGAGCGCTCGATCGCGTACGCGTACCTGCCGCCCGAGCATGCCGAGCCGGGTACAAATGCCGCCGTGGAGATCTTCGGACGCTGGGTGGAGGGCGCGGTCGCGGCGGAGCCCCTGTTCGACCTCGATGGCGCGCGCATCCGTGCGTAACGCATGGACTCAGACTCGCTGAGGAGCAATCGGTCGATCCCCTCCTCACCGGTCATACCGGTGCTCGTCTACCCGGACGTGCGTGAGGCGGTCGAGTGGCTGGCAGATGCATTCGGGTTCGTCGAGCGGGTGCGGATAGGCGAAAACCATCGCTCGCAGCTCAAGGTCGGCGAGGGAGCCGTGATTGTGGCCGACGTCCGCAACGACCGCCGCCCGCCGCGCCCGGGCGAGGAAACCCACTCGGTCGTGGTTCGCATTGAGGACGCGAACGCCCACTGCGAGCGCGCACGCACTCACGGTGCGCGGATCCTCATGGAACCGACCGATTTCGAGTACGGCGAGCGGCAGTACCTGGCCGAAGACCACGCCGGACACCGTTGGACGTTCTCGGAGACGCTGCGGGACGTCGCTCCCGAAGAGTGGGGCGGGACGACCACGTGACGGCGGTCCACTCGATCCTCCCGGAACGGCTCACGCAAGTAGTGGACGCCGAGCTCCAAGCTGCGGGAGTACGCCACGTTCGCCACGGAGAGGCGGACCCGGTGACCGCAGCCGAGGCCGCCGCCGCGGACACGGATGCGCTGGCGCTGATCGGCCCCTTCCGATCAGCCGCCGTTGCCGAGGCGGTCGAGGCCACGGCGCCGGCCGGCCTGCCGCTGCTCGCGCCGGTCGCCACTTGGGCCGGCGTGACGCGCGACGACGAGCCGGGCTGCGACGACCCGGCGCGCCATCGCGGCACCGTCCTACGGCTCGTGGCGCGCGACACCGAGGTGGCCCACAGGATCGCCGAGCACGTTCGAGCCAACGGATGGCACGCACTGGTTGTCGCAGGCGAGCATGACTACGGGCGCCAGCTCGACGGTCAGCTGCGGATCGCAGGCCTGCCGCGCGCCGAAGACGCCGGCGATGCCGACCTCGTTGTGCTGGGCGGACTCGTGGGCGAGGCGGAGATCAAGCAAGCGGCCGCCACCGTGCCCCTGCCGCTTATCGCCTTCGACGGGGTGCAGGGCGCGGAACTGGGTGACCGCGAAGTACACCTCGCCCTCCCCTTCGCACCCGTCGACGGCGTCCCGCCGCGCGACCTCTTCGAGGGGCTCGATCAAGCTCGTCGGGCATCCCGGCTCGCGATCCGGGCACTCGACGACGGCGCCAGCGATCGCCCCGCGATGCTCGACGCGCTTCGCCGACTCGGCGGGTTCGACCAGCACGGCGACCCGCTCGACCCGCCGGTGTGGCTGTGGCGTGCCGGCCCGGGTTGGAACGTGGAACCAGATCGTCCGCTGTAGCGAGCTACCCCGGGAACAGTCCCGCCAAGATGTGCTCGGTGCCCTCGATGTGCTTGCGGATGAGCTTCACGGCAGCGCCTGAATCGCCGCGCGAGAGCAGCGCCACGAGGTGCCGGTGCTGCTCGTTCGAGCGCGTCAGCACCTCCTCGGGGTGAGCGATCAGGGCGATCAGCTCGCCCATCCGCCCCTGCACGTCCGTCATCTCGGCCACGAGCCGTGGCGAGCGCGCCGCCTCGGCCAGCGCCACGTGGAAGCGCATGTCCGCGCGGCGGTAGTCCTCGAACTCGATCGCGTCGGTCATCGTGTCCACGAGCTCGAGCATCCGGTCCAGATCCTCGTGGTGCGCTCGCTCGGCCGCTAGCAACACGCAGCCGACTTCGATCGCCACGCGGTGGTCGAGCACGGACTGCACGTACTCGTCGTCGGGCTTGGCCGTGCCGGGCACAGCGAGAGGCGGCGAGTCCGCGACGAACGTGCCGCCATTGCGGCCGCGCACGGAGACCAGATGGCCGCTCTGCACGAGCGCCGTTATCGCCTGCCGCAGCGTGGAACGCGAGATGCCGAGCTCGAGAGCGAGGTCGCGCTCCGGCGGCAGCTGGGACGAGGCGGGAAGCAGCCCTAGGCGGATCGCCGTGCCCAGCCGCTCCACGGTCTCCTCAAACGTGGTCGGCGGCGCAACCGGCTCGAAAACCGCCTCGAGGGCGGTGCTGCGTTCCATTGCCAATCGTGAAGGTACAGGCGCCGCGCCTTTGATGCGACACCTCGTTCAGGTTCAGTACAGCTCGAGGTACTCCTCGCGCTCCCAATCGGTCACGTGGTCGTAGAAGCGCTGCAGCTCGTACCGCCGCATCACGCCGTACGCCTTGACGAACTCGTCACCGAGGAGCTCGACGATCCGCTCGTCGGACTCGAGCGCCTCGAGGCCCTCCTCGACCGTGGTCGGCAGCTTCGGCTTCGACTCGTCTTCCTCCGCAGGCGGTGCCGCCGGCGGTTCGAGAGCCAGCTCGTCGGTCACGCCGAGCAGGCCGGCCGCCAGCAGCCCCGCGCACGCGAGGTACGGGTTCGACATCCCGGTGGGCGCGCGGTTCTCGATGTGCCGCGACTCCGGCGAGCCGCCCTTGACGCGCACGAACGCGCTGCGGTCCTCGGGCCCCCACGACACATTCGTCGGGCTGAAGGTGTGGGTGCGCCGGCGCTTCAGGCAGTTGATCGTCGGCGCGAGCAGCGTGTAGATCGAGCGTGCGTGGCGCAGCTGGCCCGCGATGAACGCGCGCCCGACCGGGGACAGGCGATACTCGTCGGACTCGTCGGAGAACGCGTTCGCGCCGCCTTCGAGCTCGAGCAGACAAATGTGGTTGTGGCAGCCGCAGCCGGCGCCGTCTGCGAACGGCTTCGACATGAAGGTCGCGAGGTAGCCCTCCAGGTGCGCGATCTCCTTCACCCCGTTCTTGAAGCTGAACGCGTCGTCCGGGCCGTTCATGCCGATGCCGGGGCCGAAGTTGATCTCCCACTGCGAGCCCGCGTACTCGCAGTTCGCGGTGATGATGTCGAGCCCGAACGCGCGCGAGTCGTCGACGATTCGCTGGATCGCCGGCACGTACGTGTTCCGCACCGTGTTGAAGATGTGGTAGCCCTGGAACAGCGGCTGCTTGGTCTCCCCGTCGAGCAGGTAGAACTCGGGCTCGACCCCGATCAAGGCCTCGTAACCAAGCTCATGGCAGCGGTCGAGCACGCGCTTGAACACCTGCCGCGGCGCGGCGCCGAGTGGCCGCCCGTCGTCCCAGAAGGTGTCGCAGATCATGCGCCCGGTGGCGTCAGCCCAGGGCACCACCTTCGCCGTCGAGGGGTCGGGCTTCAGACGCTGGTCGGCGTACGCGACCTCCTCGTTGTAGAGCGTGCCGGGGACCACGTCGGAACGCGTGTCGAGCACCACGGTGCCGCCGTACATGTTCAGCCCGGACCGCGCGTACGACGCGGCGTGGTCGATCGGGATCAGCTTCGAGCGGCTCGTGCCGTGGATGTCCGGAAGCTCGAAGCGGACGTTGCGGATCCCCTGCTCACGCCACCGCGCGAGCACCTGCTCGACAGTGGTCTGCTCCTGCGCCGTCGCCACTCCGACTACCTCCTCGTACCGTTGTCCCAAGTTTCGACGTCGAGCCCGAGCTCGGCTGCGAGCTGCTCGACCCGTGCCGCGTCCGCCGCGTCGGTGACGGCGAGCACGCCTCCCTCCCGCCCGTCGCCGCGAAGCAGCGCCGCCGCAACCGCCGCGGGCGGCTGCAGATGGTGCGCCTGCCAGCCGAAGGTGGGATACGAGTCGCACACCACGACGAGCGATCCGCCCGCGCCGCGCACGAGCGACACGAGTTCGACGAAGTGGCCCACGTCCCATTCGTGCGAGGGCGGATCGACCTCCTCGCCGGCAAGGTGCCTGAGCAGCGTCTCGAGCGGCGGGCGCGCGCCCCAGAAGTGGCCGGTGCGCACGTTGGCGATCAGCCGCGCGTCGCCCGCGCCATCGACGAGGCGTTCCACCGTTTCCGCACTCCACTCGCCACGAAGCGGCACGCAGCGCAGCTCGCCGCGCGACACCTGCTCGATCGCTTGAGCGAGATCCGCCGCCGCGGTGCCAGACACCGCCGGTTCCGCGGCCAGCGGCAGCTCGACGCGGTAGTCGCGCCTGCTGACCGCGCCGGTAGGCACAGACGCCTGCGGATCCTCGTCCGGCAGCACCGTGCCCGCGGTCAGCGCGATCAGGTCCTGATCGACGTCGAAGCCGGCGTCGCGGAGCACGCGGGCCGCGTGGAACGGCCCGCACAGGTTGTCCTTCTGCTGCAAAGCCGCGCGCACCTCGCCGATCCCGGCGAGTGCGCGCAGCCCTGTTGCAGCGTGAGGGTTCAACAACCCCCTAGGTGTCGACGCCTTGGTCGATCATCCGGCCGACGACCTGGTAGCGCCGTGGGTCCCGGAGCTTCAGGTAGTAGGCGAGGAGGAGGCCCAGCACGAACCACCCGGCGACGATGAACGGCACCGCCTTGATGAACCCGACGTCTCCACCGATCTCGGTGAGCTTGGTGATCAGCAGGACGAGCACGGCGATCATTCCCGCCGCGCCGAGGATCGGCGCCAACCGCGTCCTCCACCAGTGCACGTCCTCCTTGTGATAGCGCTCGAAGTAGGAGAACGACGAGATCGCGGTGAGCGACTGCACGAGCAGGATCCCGAACGTGCCGAGCACGGCGAGCCAGCCGTAGAGCGCCACGTATGGGTCCTTGTCGAGGATCACGAAGATCGCGACGAGGATCGCCGCCATCGCCGACTGGAACAGCGAACCGGCGTACGGGCTGTGCCACTTCGGATGCGTGCGCCCGAGCGCGGCGGGGAACACCCGCTCACGCCCCAGGTTGTAGAAGTAGCGCGACGCCGCGTTGTGGAACGCCATGCCGCACGCGAACGAGCCGGTCACGATCACCCACTGCATGATGTCCTTGGCGAGCGTGCCCACGAAATCCTGTGTTGGAGTGAAGAAGAAGTTGGTCGCGTCGTTCTGAGCCTGCTTGATCGCCTCGTCGTGGCCCCAGCCCGAGATCACCATCCACGACGTGAACGTGTAGAAGATCCCAAGTGCGATCACGGCGATGTACGTGGCCCGTGGGACGATCTTCTTCGGATTCCTCGACTCCTCGCCGTAGTTCACCGTCGCCTCGAAGCCGACCCACGACCAGAAAGCGAAGAAGATGCCGACGGCAGCGGCGCCGCCGCCGACCGAGCTGAAGCCCTCCGAGGGGCTCAGCGGCTTCGCGCTCAGCCCGTCCGGGCCGCCGCCCGAGAAGAGGATGCCGAAGTCCATGATCAGCAGGATCAGCACCTCTGTGATGAGCGCGACGCCCAAGACTCGCGCCGAGATACGCACGTCGAAGTACGTGAGCAACGAGATGATGATGAGACCCGCGAACGCGTACCAGCCCCAGCCGATGTCGATGTGGAGGAAGCGGTTGAACGTGTCCTTCGCGAAGAACGCGAAGATGCCCATCAGCGAGGCCTCGAAGATCATGTAGCAGGCCATCGCGGTCCAACCTGACGCAAGGCCGACGGGACGACCCAGGCCGTGCGAGATGAAGCTGTAGAAACCGCCCGACGCGGTCAGTTTCCGCGCCATCGCCACGTAACCCACGGAGAACACCGTGAGCACGATCGTCGCGATCCAGAAGCCGGACGGCGCGCCGATGCCGTTGCCGAAGCCGACAGCGTACGGCACGTTCCCCAGCATCGCGGTGAGCGGTGCGGCGCCGGTCACCGCCAGGAAAAGGACGCCTACAAGTCCGACAGCGCCGGCATGGAGGCGATGGACGTCATCTCTTTGGTTGACGTCGACCGACTCGATGACCAGACCACCCTCGTGACGGTACTCCACGCCGCGCGGCGGTTCAGCCGCCGACGCACCACCGCCAGGTGGCTGTGACTCGATTGTCATACATCCCCCCTCGTTGGATGTGGCCCGTCTCCGGGTCCTGGTGCCTCATATCGCAGGTTCGGCTCTTGGTGTCAAGTCTGGTCCTTTAGGCCAACGAGCGTGCTCTCGAGCGAGCTGCGTTCGCGAAGTCGTTGAACAGACGGGAGCGCTCGTCGGCCTCGGGATGCCACTGCACTCCGAGCACCCACCGGCCATCGCTCGCCTCTACCGCCTCCGGCAGTCCGTCGATCACCGCGCGTCCGCTCACGCTCAGCCCCTCGCCGACTTTGTCGAGGCCCTGGTGGTGATGGCAGCGGGCCACGTGGACCTCCTCCCCGCTCGCGCGCGCGACGAGCGAGCCGCGATCGAGCCGCACCTCGTGCTCGGTGCCCTCGAACGACCCGAGCGCCTTGCGGTGCGGGTTCGTGCCGTCCGGCGCTGTCAGGTCCTGCAGCAGCGTGCCGCCGAACGCCACGTTCATCAGCTGCATCCCACGGCAGATGCCGAACACGGGCATCTCGCGCTCGAGCGCGCCACGCAGCAGCCGCAGCTCGAACGAGTCGCGCTCGGGGTACGTGGCCTCCGTCCGCGGGTCGCGGTCCTCGTCGTAGCTCTCCGGGTCGATGTCGGCGCCGCCGATCAGCAACAGGCCGTCGATCCGGTCGAGCAGCGCCTCGGGCGCGCGCGGGTCGATCGGCAGGATCAGCGCGATCGCGCCTGTCCGCTGCACGGCCGACACGTACGAGTCGGCCACGAGGTGGGCCGGCTGCTCCCAGAAGCTCCAGCGGGCGGTCTCGCGCACGGCGCAGATGCCGATCACGGGCTCCCAGTGCGCGGTCACCAGCTACACCGCCCTCTCATAGCGTTCGCGCTCCCAGTCGCTCACGGACTCGCGCCATTTCTTCAGCTCCCACTCGCGCGAGACCTCGAAGTAGGCCGAGAACTCCTCGCCGAGCGCCTCGCGCAGCACGGCGTCCGCCCGGAAGGCTGCGATCGCGCTCTCGAGCGAGCCGGGGAGCGGTTGCAGATCCTCGCGCTCGGACGCGTCACCCACCACGGGCTCCGGCGGGCTTGCACCGCGCCGGATGCCGTCCGCGGCCGCAGCCGCGAGCGCTGCGAGCGCCAGGTACGGGTTCGCGTCCGCACCGGGCCGCCTGCACTCGATGCGGCAGCGCTCCGGGTGGTCGGCGGAGCGGATCGCCCGCACGGCCGCCGAGCGGTTCTCGAGTCCCCAGCTCACATTGACCGGCGCGAACCAGCCCGGCACAAGCCGCTTGTAGGAGTTCACGGTGGGGTTCATGAGCAGCGACGCTCCCGGCAGGTGATCGAGCACGCCCGCGACCGCCGACGCGAACACGCCCCCGAGCTCGCCGTCGCCCGAAGAGGCGAACGCGTTCTCGCCGTCGGCCCAGCACGACAGATGCAGGTGGCCGCTCGAGCCCTCTTGCCCGGGCACCGTCTTCGCGAGGAAGGTCGCCGTCAGTCCCATCGCGGCCGCCACCTCCTTGGCGGCGAGCTTCACGAAGGCGGCATCGTCTGCGGCACGCAGGCCGGGGCGCGCGGCGATGTTCAGCTCGAGCAGTCCGGGCCCGGCCTCGGTGTGAACGGCGGTCAAGTCCACGCCCAGCCCGTCGAGCGCCGGGCCGAGCTGGCGGATGAAGTCGTCGAAGCGCGCGATCTCCCCCACGCTGTAGCTGATCCCGCTCGACAGGAACTCGCCGTTTTCATCGCGTAGCCGGATCTCGTACTCGAACGCCGCGGTCACGTCGTAGCCGAGCTCAGACATGTCCGCGAGCACGTGGCGCAGCACCTCGCGCGAGTCGAGCATGCAGGCGCTGCCGTCCGGCCACGACGGGCGCGCGAGACAGACGCTCCAGCCGGGCCGCCACGCCATCGTCCGGAGCGTCTCGATGTCGGGCTGCACGATCATGTCGCCCGCTCCCGAGCGGATGCCGAAGCTCTCGTAGTCGGTGATCGGCTCGTCGGTCGGGTCGAGCGCGAGCAGCAGGTCGGTCATCACCGTGCCCGAGCGCAGCGCCGACTCGAACGCGGACGGCCGCAGCGCCTTGCCCCGAATCTGCCCGTGCATGTCGGGGATGCCGAGCAGCACGAACTCGGCGTCGTCGGGCACGCGCGCCGGCGCAGCCGGCTGGGCGAACGTGGACGTGTCCGCCTCGGTCAAGCGAGCCTCTCCTTCACCTGGTCCTCCACGTCCGCCATCGCCGCGGCAAAGCGGTCCAGCATCGCGGCGAGGTCGTCGTCGGTGGAGTTGTAGGCCGGAGCGAGCAGCGTCTGCTCGCCCGTGAAGCCGTCCGGCGTGGAGTGCGACGACGTGACGAGCACCCCGTGCTCGAACGCGGTCTGGTCGACCATCTCGGCGGCGTCGATCTCGACCGGCAGCGGCGACTCGCCGTCGCGCGGATCCACGAGCTCCACTCCCAAGAGGTAGCCGCGCCCGCGCACCTCCCCGACGATCTCCGACCCGTCGAGCGCCTGCTCGAGCTCGTCGCGGAGCGAGGGGCCGCGCTCGCGCACGCGCTCGAGAAGCGCGTTGTCCTCCAGGTACTCGAGCACCGCGAGCCCCACGCCGCACGGGAGCGGCGCGCCGTCCCAGGTGTGCCCGAGGT
>DASVXS010000101.1:0-12095 GCA_036392575.1 Thermoleophilaceae bacterium
CAATATGATCGCGCCGCTCCATGACCGTGGAATCGCCAAAGCTTGCCGCTGCCCGCGCCGGTTTGGAGGCCGCCCGCGCCGCGGTCGCGAAGGGCCCGGCCCCGAGCGCTGAGGCGCTGCGCGCCGCGTATCTCGACTTGCTGAAGCTCACGCTCTGCGACCTCGCCGGCACGAGCACCACGTCCGTCGGGCGCACGCCGGACGGACAGGTGATGGCTCGCGAGATGGACGGCGACCAGCTGCGCCTGCGGTCTGCGGGAATGGACTGGCCGCTCCACGGGCTCACCATGGTCGGCCTCGGGCGTCTGGACGATCTGCAGCGCTGCGTCGAGATCGTCGTGCGGGACGGCGTGGAGGGCGACCTGATCGAGGCCGGCAGCTGGCGCGGCGGCGCGTCGATCCTCATGCGGGCAACGCTCGACACACTCGGCGAGAGCGGCCGCACGGTGTGGGTGGCCGACTCGTTCCAGGGCTTCCCGCGCGTAGATGACGCCGCGCGCGGCGACGACGAGCTCGACGTTTTCGACTTCCTCGCCGTCTCGCTCGAGGAGGTGAAGGAGAACTTCGCGCGCTTCGGGCTGGAGGACGGGGTGAGCTTCGTGCCCGGGTTCTTCGAGGAGACGATGCCCGGGCTCGCCGGACGTCGTTGGGGGGTCGCGCGTCTCGACGGCGACACCTACGACGCCACTTGGCTCACGCTGCGGACGCTGTACCCGGACCTCTCGATCGGCGGGTATCTGATCGTCGACGACTTCGGCGCGCTCGACGAGTGCCAGCAGGCGGTGGAGGAGTTCCGTGACCGCCACGGGATCACGGAACCGCTCGAGCAGGTGGACTGGACTTGCGTGCGCTGGCGCAAGGAGCGCGACGTTGCGGTGGATGACGAGGCGACCCCGGAGCACCGCCCCGCCACCGCGCCGCAGCCGGTGGAGCGATCAACTCGGGCGCACGTCCCCACGATGGCCGAGCTCGACCTCGAGCGACGCGTGGACGACCTGGAGCAGCGTCTCGCGGCCGCCGAGGCGGAGATCCGCCGCCTCACGCAGTCGCCGCTGGGCGCCGCAAAGCGCCGACTCGGAAATAAGCTCAGGCGAGGCTGAGAAAGACCTCGCCATGATCGCGTTCGGCTCGTCAATCACATCTCCGGAGGTCTACCGGCGCTGCGCCGAGCCAGGGATCCGCGTCGCGGCGGAACCCGACTCGGAGGTGTTCGCGCATGCCGCCGCGGGCTCGATCTTCCGCAGCTACAACCTCCTGCTCGACCGCGCCGCCGAGGTTGAGGACCTCGAGGCGCTCGTACTGCTCCACCAGGACGCCGAGATCGTCGATCCGGACTTCTGCAAGAAGCTTCGCGAGGCGCTGAAGGATCCCGATGTGGGCGTCGTGGGTTGTGTCGGCGCCGTGGGCGTGCGCACGATCGCGTGGTGGGAGGGCTCGGTCACCTGGGCGTCGTTCATCCACCGCTACGGCGAGCTCGGCGGCGGCGACCTCCCCGCCTTCTCGTGGAACGGCAGGGAGCTTCCCCCCTACGCGCGCACGGGCGAGGTCGACACCGTGGACGGCTTTGTGCTCGGCCTGTCGCCCTGGGTGGTGAAGAACATCCGCTTCGACGAGTCGCTCGGCCAGCTGCACGGCTACGACTTCGACTTCTGCCTCCAGGTTCGCGAGGCCGGCCGCAAGGTGGTGACGTCCGACTTCAAGGTGATCCACCACCACTCGCTCGACCTGGTGAGCGACCCCGAGACGTGGGTCGAGGCGCACATGCGAGTGGCCGAGAAGTGGCAGGACCGCATGCCCGGCGTGGGAAACGCCGGCGGCGACTGGAAGCAGCGCGCGCGCCGCGCCGAGGCGGAGGCGGCGGCCGCCCGCGCGCAGGTCGTATCGACTCAGCTCAAGTCCGACGCGCGTGCGACCGCGCTGCAGCGCGAGCTCGAGCAGGTCACCAACAGCACGAGCTGGCGCGTCACCAAGCCGCTGCGCGAGGCCACGCTGAAGCTCCGCGGAGCACGGAGGCGCGGCTCCTAATCGGCTTCGAGGGCCCGGCGCACGTCGTCCTTCGAGTACGCGGGCTTCCCGCGCTGGCGCAGTCGCGAGATGGCCACCGCAAGCGAGAACGACTTCGACTTCAGGAGCTCCCGCAGCAGCTCGTCCTTCAGCGCGGCCCTGCGCTGCCACTTCGCGGCCTCCACCATCTGGAAGTGAGACGACGCCAGGTGGAGCACGCGGTTGGCCTCGAGGCGCTCGAGCAGCGGGTTGCCGTCCCAGTCCTCGACGATGGCCGCGATCGCGTCGGCGTACGGCGCGTCGCGATGCCACGCCACGCCGAAGCCGAAGAACGCCGGCACCACGGCGAGCTGCATGCCGTCGCGCGCGTTCACGAAGTCCTCGACCGCGGTGAGGACGCCGTTGCGCGGGCCGCCCTCGCGCGCCGCCGGGTAGTGGTACGGCAGGCCGCCGGGCCGGATGCCCTCGACGCCGGGATAGAGGCCGCCGCCCTCGACGATCGGCTGGCGCTCGTCCTCCGGGATCACGTCGGGCGAGAAGTAGTCGTCGCGGCGGGCATGAGGCCAGGTGACGTCATGGAAGATCAGCAGCGGCAGTGGCCCGCCGGCCGCGGCCGCTTCGATGAGCCGCAGTTCCTGGCTGACCGTGTAGTAGTTGTGGTCGCCGTCGATGATCACGGCGTCCGCCGGTGGGATCGTCTTCAGCGCCTCGAGGCTCGGCGCCCGCGCGAGCTCGAGGTTCGAGTGCTCCTCCGCGAGCTTCACCAGCCGGTCCTGCGGCGAGGGGTCGATCGCCCACACACGCGCGCCGGAGCCGGCGGCCCACTCGAGCAACAGGCTCGTGACGTCGCCCGCATAGGCGCCGACCTCCACGACGGATCGCGCACCCGCCGCGTCGAGGCACGGGATCAAGAGCTCGGCGTTCGCCACAAGCGACGCGCCCCAGTGGCCGGGATCGTTCGCGTAGGGGTCGATGTTGAGTGCCAGCCGGTCCACGACAGCGGCGAGTGTAACGACAGCCCGCGGGCGCAAATCTTCACCCGTGCTCTCGTCTAGGTTGGGCCTGTGACGGCCGTGCCGGAAGAGCAAGTCGCGCGCGAGGCTGTGCATCGGCTCGACGTCGAGCTCGACGCTCCGCTACCTGGTGAGCTCGCGGTGGGACGCGGCACCGCGCTGTTCGTGGCGGGCTGGTGCTTCTGCCCGCAGGCGCACATCCGCGCCCTGAACCTGGTGGTCGACGGCGAGCGCCAGCCGGTGATGGAGTACGGCATGCCGCGCCTCGACGTGATGCGCGCGCTTCACCCTGGGGTCGATCCCTACGACACCTCGGGGATGGACGCCGACCCCGCCTCGGAGGAGGATCCGCTCCTACTCAGCTATCGCAGCGGCTTCTGGGGAATGGCCCGGTTCGTGCCGCGCGAGCGCGACGCGCCCTACGAGCTGAGGCTCGAGGCCGAGCTCGAGGGCGGGGGCAGCGCGACCGCGGACCTGGCAACCCTCGAGCCGCGGCAGCTGGAGCTCCCGGTTTCGGTTGATGAGCCGGAACCGGCAGGCGGGCCGCTCGTCGCGATCTGCATGGCCACGTACGAGCCGCCGCTCGAGCTCTTCCGCCGCCAGGTGGAGTCGATCCGCGCGCAGACGCATCGCAATTGGGTCTGCGTGATCAGCGACGACTGCTCGAGCGCCGAGGGTCTCGCCGCGCTGAAGGAGGTCGTCGGCGACAACCCGCGATTCGTGGTCTCGCGCTCGCCCCGGAGGCTCGGCTTCTACGGGAACTTCGAACGCGCGCTGTCGCTCGCCCCGCACGCCGCGCGCTACGTGGCCATGGCCGATCAGGACGATCGCTGGCTGCCGGAGAAGCTCGAGACGCTCGTGGCCGGGATCGGCGACTCACAGCTCATCTACAGCGACGCGCGGGTGGTGCGCGCGGATGGCCAGGTCGTCTCGGACACGTACTGGAGCCGCCGGCGCAACAACCACTCCGATCTGCTCTCCCTGCTCGTTGCGAACGCCGTGACCGGAGCCGCGTCGCTCTTGCGTCGCGACCTGCTCGACTACGCGCTGCCCTTCCCGCCCGCTCAGTTCGCGCACTTCCACGACCACTGGATCGGGCTGACGGCGCTCGCGCTCGGCGACATCGCATTCTGCGATCGCGCGCTGTACGACTACGTGCAGCACGGCGACGCGTCGCTCGGGCACGCGGCGGCGAATCGCATGCCCTCGCTACGCGAGCGCCTCGGCGCCCTGCGGCGTGATCCGCGCGAGCGCGTGCGCATGTGGCGAATGCACTACTTCGTGGACGTCTGCCGGCTCACCCAGTTCGCCACCGTGCTGAGGATGCGCTGCGGTGAGCGGATGTCCGCGGACAAGCGGCGCGTGCTCGATCGGTTCCTCCACACCGACCGCTCGCTCACGGCGCTCGCCAGGCTGTGGGCGCGCGGCGCGCGCGAGCTGGTGGGCCGTCCGGAGACGCTCGGGGCCGAGTGGATGCTGTCGCACGCCTTCGCCTGGCGCCGGGCGCTGTCGGCCACGACGCGCGAGCGACCGCAGCGTGGCCTGCGCCTCGACTCAGTGCCGCCCCCGAGCCTCGCGCCGGCGCCGGGTCGGCGCGTGCCAGCGGCTCCGGGGCCGCGGGCGGTGGCAGAGAAGATCGCGCCCCTCGAGCTGGCGGTGAGCGATGACGCGCCGGCACGGGTGAACCTGCTCATCCCGACGATCGACCTCGAGCACTTCTTCGGCGGCTACATCGCCAAGTTCAACCTGGCGCGCCGCCTAGCCGAGCGCGGCGTGCGCGTGCGCGTGGTGACCGTCGACCCTGTCGCGCCGCTGCCGAAGTCCTGGAAGCGACAGATCGAGGCCTACAGCGGCCTCGCCGGAACCTTCGAGCGCGTGGAGGTGGCCTTCGGGCGAGAGGCACAGGGGCTCGAGGTGAGCCGGAGCGACCGCTTCGTCGCCAGTACGTGGTGGAGCGCCCACATCGCCGCGAACGCTGCGCGCGCGCTCGGGAACGCTCGCTTCCTCTACCTGATCCAGGAGTACGAGCCGTTCACGTTCCCGATGGGCACCTACGCCGCCCTCGCGCGGCAGTCCTACGACTTCCCGCACTTCGGCCTGTTCTCGACCGAGCTCCTGCGCGAGTACTTCCGGCTGCACGGGATCGGGGTGTACGCCGACGGCACCGCCGTCGGAGACCGCGAGTCCGTGTCGTTCCAGAACGCGATCACCGCCATTCCCGCTCCGAGCGCGGGCGAGCTGGCGGCGAGGCAAACGCGCCGGCTGCTCTTCTACGCGCGGCCGGAGCCGCACGCGGCGCGCAACATGTTCGAGCTCGGAGTGCTCGCGCTCACGCGCACGCTGGAGCTCGACGCCTTCCACGGTGACTGGGAGCTGCACGGGATCGGCACGCTCGACTCCGGACGGCGGATTGAGCTCACCGACGGGGCGGCGCTCGAGTTGCTTCCGCGTTCGGAGCAAAGCGAATACGCGCGCATACTCGGCCAACACGACGTGGGCCTTTCACTCATGTACACCCCCCACCCGAGTCTCGTCCCGATCGAGATGGCCTCGGCGGGCATGCTCACCGTGACGAACTCGTTCGAGAACAAGACACCCGAGGCGCTGGCCGCGATCTCGCCGAACCTGATCGCCGCCGAGCCGACCGTGGACGGCATCGCGGCGGTGCTCGCAGAGGCGGCGGCCGGTGTGAGCGACTTCGAGCGCCGAGCGCGCGGCAGCGCCGTCCAGTGGAGCCGCGACTGGAACGAGTCGTTCGGCGACGACCTCATCTCACGGCTGACCTCGTTCCTCGATTGACGGCCACCGACTCCCGATCGATCGCCGAACCGCCCGCGCCCTCGCCCGCGGTCGCGCCGCCGCCGGGAAGCCCTCGATTCGCGCTCTTCGACTCCCTGCGCGGGATCGCCGTGCTGTTCATCGTGGGCTACCACGTCGCCGCCGTCACGGGATTCATCAACAACGGGCGCGTTGGCGACGCGATCATCGTGCTCGGGAATGAGGCGCTGATCCTCTTCTTCGTGATCTCGGGCTTCCTGCTCTACCGGCCCTACGTCTCCGCCCGCGCGAAGGGCCGCCCGCAGCCGTCCACGCGACGCTATGCCCGACGGCGGGTGCTCCGGATCGTGCCGGCGTTCTGGGTCGCGCTCACAGTCCTCGCGATCTTCCCGGGAATGGTCGGGATCTTCAGCGACGATTGGTGGCGCTACTACGGCTTCCTCCAGCTCTACTCGCACCAGACGCTGCTGACCGGGATCCCGCCCGCGTGGAGCCTGTCCGTGGAGGTGGCCTTCTACATCGCGCTGCCCTTCTGGGCGATGGCCATCCGGAAGGTGCACATCGGGTCCGGCGAGAACGCATGGCTGCGCGCCGAGCTCGCCGGGCTTGCGCTCGTCGCCTGCTTCGGCGTCGTGATTCAAGTGCTTGCGGCGCGCAAGGTGATCACAGATCTGATCGCGCAGAGCGTGCTCGGGGCGTGCGTATGGCTCGCCCTCGGCATGTGCCTCGCGGTGGCGAGCGTGGCCGCCGAACGCCGCCGCGGCCGCACACGGCTCGTGGACGTGGTCACCCAGCACCCGGCGCTGTGTTGGCTCGGCGCGGTCGCGTCGCTCGTGGGCCTCGTCGCTCTGCTGCATCCCGGCGGGCTGTTCGGCCTCATCCTGGCGACGCGTACGAAGCAGGAGTACGCGACCACGCTCGGCTCGATCGCGCTCACCGCGACACTCAGCACGCTGCTCGTGCTGCCCGCCGTGTTCGGGGAGCGCGCTGGCGGGTTGCCGCGGCGCCTGCTCGCCTGGGCGCCGATCGCGTGGATTGGCCTCGTGTCCTACGGGATCTACCTCTGGCACTTTCCCGTCGCGCACGTGCTCGGCCTGACCAAAGATCCGCAGCACTTCTCGGCCACGGGCCTCGGCCTGGCCAGGAAGATCCATCACGCCACCACGCCGATCCTGTTCGTGCTGACGCTGGGGGTTACCGCCGCGATCGCAGCCGTGAGCTACCACGTAATCGAGCTCCCCTTCCTGAGGCGCAAGGAGCGATGAGGCCGCGCACGCTGATCGCCGCGGCCGGCGCCGCGTTGCTGCTCGCGGGCCCGGTCGCGCTCGCCTTCTACTCGGGCGGCTTCTTCACCGAGCCGCGCCTGGTAGCGGCGCTCGCCGCGTGGCTGCTCGTGTTGCTGCTGGCGATCGCAGGCCCCGCACCCGTGCCGCGTGCGTTTCCGGGATGGCTCGCCGTATCGGGGCTCGCACTTCTCACGGTGTGGAGCGCGATCTCGATCAGCTGGGCGCCGCTGCGGGGACCCGCGCTCGAGAGCGTCGAGCGGCTTCTGCTCTATCTGGGCGCGCTGCTCGTGGGCATCGGCGTGCTGCGCGACCGGCGCGCGCTCCGCGCCGTCGAGCCGGCGGTCGCGGCCGGAGCGGCGATCGTGATCGGCTACGGCCTGTCCGGTCGGCTGCTTCCAGGCCTCATCCACCTCGCGCACTCCGCGCGTGCGGGCGGGCGCCTCGAGCAGCCGATCACCTACTGGAACGCCGAGGGCGCGCTCGCGGCCGTCGGGTTCGTGCTCTGCGCCCGGATCGCGGGCGACCCGAGCCGCCGCCCGGTCACGCGCGCGCTTGCGGCCGCCGCAACAGCTCCGCTCGGGGCCGGCATCTACCTCTCCTACTCGCGCGGCGCGATCGCGGCCGCGTGTGTCGGGCTGGTGCTGCTGGTCGCCCTCGCCGCCGGGCGGGCGCAGCTGCGCGCAGCGCTCGTGGCGCTCGTGACCGGAGTGGTGGCCGCCGCCTGCTCGTCGGCGTTCGCAGGCGTTGCCTCGCTGCACGGCTCGCTCGGCGATCGCGAGCGCGACGGCGCACTCATGCTCGTGATCCTGGTGGTGCTGGCGGTCGTGGCCGCGCTTGTCACGCTCGGCCGCGGCGGGCTGCGCGACGAGCCGCTGCCCGGCGGTAGGAGACTTGCCGCGGTCGCCTTCGCGGCGGTCGGTCTCGTGGCAGTCGGCCTCGCGGTGGGCGGGCTCCAGGAGAAGGTGAGCGCCGCCGACCTCGCCACCGCAAAGGCCACGCGCCTGACGACCGTCGAGTCGAACCGCTACGAGTACTGGCGCCTCGGCGCCCGCGCGTTCGCCGACCATCCCTTCGGCGGCCTAGGCGCAGGTGGTTTCCGCACGTACTGGCTGAATCATCGCCCGATCAAGGAGACGGTGCAGAACGTGCACTCGCTCGAGCTCGAGACGGCGGCGGAGCTCGGTGTCCCGGGCCTGCTCGCGCTCGGGGCCATGCTGACCGGGGTTGGCCTCGCCGCCCGGCGGGCGCTCGAACGAGAACGAGCGCTCGCGGTTGGCGTCACGGCCGCCGCGGTCGTGTGGCTCCTGCACGCCTCGATCGACTGGGACTGGCAGCTGCCGGCGGTAACGCTGCCGGCCATTACGCTGGCGGGCGCGCTGATCGCGCTATCGGAGCGCTTACCTGCGCGGCGCGTCGAGCGGGTCGAGCCGGCGCACGGCGGCGATCACCCGGCGCACCGTCGCGGGGTCGTTGCGGCCGACTGAGTAAAGCTGGGCCCACGCGGTCAGATTCTCGGGCTCGCGCCGTAGGATGCTCTCCGCCGCCGTCAGTGCGCGCGAGCGGTCGCCGTGCTTCTGGTAGAGCAACGACAGCGCGAGATCCGGTGTCGTGTCCGGGCTGAGCAGGCGGGCACGCTTGAAGTCGTGCTGCGCGCGCGCGAGATCCCCCGTATGGCTCTTGCCGTTGGCGAACAGCCGGGTGTCGCGCTCGAGCACGACGAGCCATGCGATCGCGAGGACAGCGACCAGCGCGACGGCGACGCGCGCGATCACAGTTCCTCCGCGATCCGCGGCGCCTCGCGATTGAAGATCCAGACCGCGAGCACACAGATCGTCGCGTAGATCACCATCGCCGCCGCCAGGCGCACGGGCCCGCCCGCGATGTCCGAAGCCGGCCCGGGCGCGTTCGGGTCCACCACCCACTTGCGCGCGAGCTCGAACAGCGGAGCGAGCGGGTTGAACGCGATCACATGCCGCAGCGGCGCCGACACCTGCTCGATCGGATAGAGAACCGGCGTTGCGTAGAAGAGCGCGGTCGCCATCACCGTCCAGATGATGCCCACGTCGCGAAAGCGTGGGTAGAGCGACGACACGATCATCGACACCGCCGTGGTGATCACGAACAGCAGCAGGATCACGACCGGCAACAGCAGCCAAGTCCACATCGGGTCGACGCCGAACGAGAGCAGGAACACGAACACCACGAGCAGGTTCAGCACGAGGTTGAACATCGCGGTGAGCACCACCGCGAGCGGGATCACCAGCCGCGGGAACTGCGTCTTCCGGACGATTGCCTCCTGACTCACGATCGAGCTGACGGCGCTGCCGGTCGCCTCCTGGAAGAACGTGAACAGCACGATGTTGAACAGCAGCAGCTCCGGATAGTGCGGCACGTTCGACCCGAGGTGGAACGCCTGCGTGAACACCGCGAGCAAGACGCCGAACAGCAGCAGCGGACGGCAGACCGACCAGAGGTAGCCGAGCGCAGTGCCGAAGTAAGTGCGCTTGAACTCGGTGACGGCGATCAGGTACAGCAGCTCGAACGACCGGCGCCAGCCGCCGCCGAGCGCGGACGGGCCGCCCACGTCGCGAAGCTCGAAGGCGCCGTCGCTCACCGGTCATCCCTCTTCTCCACCACGGCGGTTACGTCCGACTCGACTGAGACCGAGCCGGGTCCCGGCCGCGTCCCGTAGACCACGAAGTCGAGCAGCCGCATCACGTGCAGCGCCAAGTCCCCCTGCGCGCGGTTGCGCGAGATCCAGCAGTTCACGAAGTAGCGGCCCGGCAGCAGCGGGTTCTCGATCCTGCCTGAGACCCTGACGCGCTCGCGAGCGGGCACGCGATCGGTGCCCTCGAGGCCGCGATTCAGCCCGAACACCTGCACGCCGTCGGCGTTGAGGAAATGGAAGGCGAACACCGGGTTGACGAGCTCCTGCCGCGCCTCCACCACCACGTTGAAGCCGATCGGCTCGCCCTGCTCGATGTTGTCGACGCGCTCGCCCGCCTCGTTCTCGAGCCATGCGTCCACGAGGCGCGCGTTCACGTCTGGCACGCCGCCCGGCTGCGGGCCGGCGTCGGCGCCGTCGGCCTCCGCGAAGTTGATGCGGTAGTAGCGCAGCGCCGCCTCCTCGGGGTCGCCGATGTACTGCAGCTCCCCGTCGTGGATCATCATCGCCCGGTCGCAGAAGCCCTGCACCGTGGCCATGTCGTGCGTGACGAGCACGAGCGTCTTGCCCGCCCGGCGCTTCTCGCGGAAAACGTCCATGCACTTCTGCGCGAACGACGCGTCGCCCACCGCGAGCACCTCGTCGATCAGCATGATGTCGGCGTCGGCCTCGACCATCACCGCGAAGGCGAGGCGCACCATCATTCCCGACGAGTAGTTCTTCAGCTTCAGGTCGGCGAACTCCTCGAGCCCCGCGAACTCGAGCACCGCGTCGAGCCGCCGCCGCGCCTCGCGCTGGCTCAAACCCATCAGCACGCCGTTCAGCACCACGTTCTCGCGCGAGGTCAGCTCCGGGTTGAAGCCCACGCCGAGCTCGATGAACGGAGCGAGCCGGCCGGCCATGCGCACCCTGCCCGCGTCGGCGCGATAGATGCTCGAGAGGATCTTCAGCAGCGTGCTCTTGCCCGAGCCGTTGCGCCCGACGATGCCGAAGAACTCGCCCTTGTGGACGTCGAACGAGATGTCGCGCAGCGCCTGCAGCTCGCGGTATTCCTGGCGCGCGAACGGGTGCGTCGCGCGCTCCTTGAGCGAGTCCACGCGATGCTGCGGGATGCGGAACGTCTTGTGCACGCCGCGCGCCTCGATCACGACCGGCGCGGTGGCGACCTGGACGCGCCTTTCCTCGAGTGCGGCGAGCTCGGTCATCGGCCTGAGGATCTCAGACGCGCGCCCGCCAGCGGCGGAGCCTTTTCTGCTGGAAGCTCATCGGATCCGGGAAGCTCGCGTCGGAGAGCCGGTGGCCCGGCAACCGTGAACGCGCCTCGATCAGCCACTTCCAGAGGATGCCCTGAGCGAGCTCGGTTTCGCTACCCAGCGTCTCGCTACGGCCGGCGAAGCGGCGCAGCGAGCGCGCCGCGAGCCACAGGAACGCCGGGAGCGAGCGCTGAGCCGCCACGTAGCGCTCGAGCACGCGCCGCTTGGGCGCGGCGAGTCTCGACCCGAGCCGTGCGAGAAGCGTCTGCGCCTGCACATCGCGCTGCATGTAGCCGCAGAAGTAGGCGGCGCGCCAGCCGCGCAGGCGCCCGCTTAGCGTCGGCTTCGGTCCCTGTGTGACCTCGCCGAACACGGCGCCACTGTGCTGCACGTAGTCGTAGAGCGGCCGGTCCACGTAAGCGACGTCGCCGGACGCGAGCGCCACAAGCGCGATCCAGTGGTCGTGGAAGTCGATTCCCGGCGGATCCGGAAAGGGCAGCGCCGTCTCCAGCACCTCGCGGCGGAACAGGCTCGCCGCGCCCGTGATCGTGTTCGCCACGAGCATTGACGCAAGGTCGGTGTGGTTGTTGCGCCGGCCGCGCCAGAGCGTGTCGCGCAGCACGCGCCCGTCGATGTCGACCAGTCGCTGATCCGAGTACACGAGCTGCGCCGGGCCCAGGGAGTCGTGGAGCACCTGCAGCTTCTCCGGATACCAGCGGTCGTCGTGGTCGCAGAGCGCGACAAGCTCGACGCCGTCCGGAACCATCTCGAGCGCGCGCTCGAAGTTGCGGTAGAAGCCGCGCCGTACCTCCGAGCGCGTGATCACGAAGCGCGGATCGGCGCCGATCGCCTCGGTTATCTGCTCGAAGTGCTCGGGGCTCGAGCAGTCGTCGCTCACGAGGCAGGTCCAGCGCTCGTAGGTCTGCGCGCGAAGCGACTCGACCTGCGCGCGGAAGAGGTTCATGTCCGGCTCGAACGTGGCCATGCAGATCGCGATCGTGCCGGCGGGCAGGACCTCGAACGTGGGCGCCGGCGGCGGCTCGACGACCGGCACCCGGGCGAGCGGCACGATCGCCTCGCGGCCGTCCGCGAGGCG
>DASVXS010000102.1:0-8515 GCA_036392575.1 Thermoleophilaceae bacterium
TACGAGCGCGCCCAACGAGAGGACGCCCGCAGTGGATGCCACCACGGCCCCGCGTGCAACGTCGGCGGTGCGCTCGGGCGGCGCCGGCCAGCCGCCGGCAGCGAAGCGGACAGCAGTGGCGAGCGTGGCGGCGGCAGCGACCTGAGCTCCGACGAAGGCCAGCGGCCATGCCGGGCTCGAGACGATCCACGGCGCAGCGTGACGGACGCCGTTTGAGCCCATCACCACGAAGGCGGCCGCGAACAGGGCCACGGCGGCGCCGGCTTGGCGCGTGGCGCGCGTGGCGGAGCGGACCCCGAGTTCCTCCGCGAAGCCGCGGGCGACGTCCGCGGGATCGCCGAACGCGGCGGTGGCGGCCGCTTCCGCCTGCGCGCGGGGGAGACTTGGCTGCGCGGCTGCCGCCTCGAGCAGGTGCGACTCGACCTCGTCGAGGATGCGCGTGCGCAGCCTTCCGCGAACGGTCAGCGCGCCGCGGAACGCGTCGAGCCAGCGGCCGACGCTCACGAGAGCACCGCCTCGACGGCGCTGGCGAAGCCCTGCCACTCGCGCCGCTGGGCCCCGAGCCGACGGCGGCCTTTCGGCGTGACCGCGTAGACGCGCCGGCGGCGCCCATCGCTGCGGTCCCACGAGCTCTTCAGCAGGCCGCTCGCCTCGAGCCGGTGCAGCGCCGGGTAGACCGTGCCCTCGGGCAGGTCGAAGGCACCGCCGCTTCTATCCCGCAGGCGCGCGATGATCGCGTAGCCGTGCGCAGGGCCAGCGGCGACCACGGCGAGGAGCAGGGAGTCGAGGTGGCCCTTCAGGACTTGGGCATCCATGGGCGACACCATACCTAGTAATCCGAGGCATAGCAAGACGAGGCCTGCGTGCCGGCGCTAGCACTGGGACTGGTGCTGGCCGCGGCCGTGGCGCACGCGGGCTGGAACGTGCTCGCCAAGCACGCGGGCGGGGGAGTGGGCTTCGTCTGGCTCTACTCGATGCTCGGAGCGCTGATGTGGGCGCCAGTCGCACTCGGTGTCGCGCTGATCGCGCACCCGACCGTCGGGCTCGCGGGCCTCGCCTTCATGGCGGGCTCCGGCACGCTCCATGCCACCTACTTCGTCACGCTCCAGCGCGCCTACGCCGACGGCGATCTATCCGTCGTCTACCCGCTCGCGCGCGGCCTCGGGCCGTTGATCTCGACCGCCGCCGCGATCGCGATCCTGGGAGAGCGACCTGGCCCGCTCGCGGTAGTCGGTGCGCTATTGATCACAGCCTCCGTGCTCACGCTCGCCGCGCGCGGTGCTGCGCAGCACCCAGGGCCAGAGCCGCGCGCGGGCCTCGCGTGGGCGGTGGCGACGGGTGTGCTCATAGGCGCCTACACCCTTTGGGACAAGCACGCGGTCGACGGGCTCGACCAAGAGCCGATCCTCTACCTCTGGGGAGGGAACGTCTTCTGGGCGCTGCTGCTCGCCCCATTCGCGCTGCGCCGGCCCGGCGAGCTCGCGCGCGCCCGGCGGTTCAACCTGCGCAGCGCGGCCGGGGTGGCGCTGCTGTCGCCGGTGGCGTACGTGCTCGTGCTGTTCGCGCTGAAGCTGGCGCCGGTGAGCTACGTGGCGCCGGCGCGTGAAGTGAGCATCCTGTTCGGCGCGGCGATGGGCAGTCGGCTGCTGGGCGAGGGCGACTCCGCGTGGCGGCTGGCCGCCGCCAGCGCGATCGTGCTGGGGATCTTGGGCCTGGCGGTGGGCTGAAGGTCAGGAGCCGGTGGGAACCGCCTGCTCGCGCTCGGCGCCGGCCCCGTCGGGGGTCGCCGCCTGCGGGCCTGCCTGCTGCTGCGCCTGCTGGCGGCCGGACCTGATCGTCAGCTCCGACGCAATCGCTCCCGTAACGAGCTCGGCGATCGCCCAGGGCGTGCCCCAGCGGTCCCTGCCGAAGATGCCGTTGTCGAGCGACAGCCTGCCGGGCCCCTCCTCGGTGAACGCGTAGGCCGCGCCAAGCAGTACGAGGTTGTACTCGTATCCGCCCTCCGTGACCCAGGGCCCCTTCTCCAGGTGCACGGTCCGGATCGCGGTGAGCATGGATCCCGACATCATCGCGGCCCCTAACGGGGTGAGGAAACCGAGCCCGAAGAGCACGCCGCCGATGGCCTCGGCTCCTCCTGCCGCCAGCGCATTGTGCTTGCCGGGCTTCAGGCCGAGGTTCTCGAAGTACTGCCCCGTGCCCTCTGGCCCGTGCCCGCCGAACCAGCCGAACAGCTTCTGTGTGCCGTGACCGAAGAACAGCGCGCCGACGATCACGCGCACGAGGTTTCTGATCATGCCGGGCGCCGTACCCGCCGCCTCAGGAGGTCACACTGGGTTTTGCTCGTGCGAGGGGCGCGATGCCGGTCCGTGCGGCCCAGGCACGAGCGGCGCCGCCATCGCGGAACACGAACGCGAGCCCGTAGAGCGCCGCGACCACGATCAGAAGCACGCGATAGCCCGTGATCAGCGTGAGGTATTCGAGCACGCCGCCCACCATCGCCCCGAGCAGGTTCGCCCCGAACGCCGCGGTCGACGATCCCACGTCCCTGAAGCGCTGCGCGAACACGAGGTTGGCCAGGAACACCGGCGTGAACGACACCGCGGTTGCCGCCAGGAAGCGCGGGAGCACGTCGAGCTCGAGGAGCTTCTCCGGCGGGATCGCCCACGCGACGAGCAGCGCCGCGAGCAGCGCGAGATAGAGCACGCTCGGTCTCGGCAGCCGGACGCGGCGGGCCACCTCGACCGCCGCGTAGACCGTCAGCAGCACGCCCGCGAACACGAGCGAGTTCACCACCCACGTGGTGCCGAAGAGGAGCGCGAACTGCACGACGCTCTTCGTCTCGAGAAGTAGGAACGCGGCGCCCATGAAGAAGAGGTCGATGTAGCCCGCCATGGGCCGAAGCGGCCCGCCGCTCGCCCGCACGAGCAGCAGTGAGCCGAGCAGCAGCACCGCGAGCGCCTTCACGTAGAAGGGCGGGATCGCCCGGCCGCGGAGGTATGGGAAGGGATGGTCGTCGGTGGCGGTCTCGAGCCGCTTGCCGTTCCACGGCGTCGCGCAGTTGCGCGGAGTCCCGCCGGCGGTCGCGCTCAGCACCGCCTGGTGGCGGCCGCCGAGCTCGTTCCCGAGCTCTGCGCAGGGCCGCGTGCCAAAGGCACCCAGGAGCGTGCTCGCGTAACGATCGAGCAGGAAGCGCGCGTAGTAGTTGTACATCGCGAACACGCCCGCGGGGCGGAGGTGCTCGCGCACCTTGCGGATCGACTCGATCGTGAAGAGGTAGTTCTCGAGCCTGAGGCTCGACTGGCCGGCGAGGAGCGTGAGCGAGTCGGGCAGCGCGAAGACGATCAGGTCGTAGCGCTTGTTGGTGCGCTCGAGATAGGCGCGCCCGTCGTCCACGTGCGCGGTCACGCGCGGGTCCTGGTAGGGACGGTTCGCGTGGTACTGGCGCCCGAGTCTCTGCAGCACCGGGTCGATCTCGACCGCGTCCACGTGCTGCGCGCCCTGGCTGAGCGCCACCGCGACGTCGTTGCCCGTGCCCGCGCCCACGATCAGCACGTCGCGGAGCGGGCCGTTCACGTGCCGGTAGGGGAAGAAGTAGAACGGGTGCGACCGGCGCAGCCGTGAGACCGGATAGGCGGTCTGGTGGGGGATGTTGTTCGCCGAGACGGTCAGCACGCCCGGCTGTCCGGGCCGCGGCTCCGCGGTGATCTTGTAGTAGGGCGACCAGTGCTCGTGCGGAAGGGCCGATTGGACTCCGAGCAGCAACACCACCCCAAGCGCGGCCGCCACCTGCCACCACCTCACTCTCCGCCCGATCAGGACGAGGAGGAGCGCCGCGGCGACCGTGCCCCAGGCGACCGGTGGCAGCTCGAGGAACGACAGCAGCGAGAACGCGACGATGCCGCCGATGCTGCCGGCGATGTCGAGCCGGTATGCGTCGAGCGGCCGCAGCTGGGCGAAGGTGCGCGCCAGGCTGTGGCCGATGCAGGCCATCACGGCCACGGACAGCACGAAGACGATGGCGAGGCTGAGCCAGCGCGGAAGCGGGTCCATGCCGAAGCCGCCCTCGATCCGCCGCGACCCGGAGAAGCGCGTGACCGACACCGGGAACGCGAGCACGAAGGCGACGAGCACGAGCAGCGCGACGGGGGCGAGCGGCAACAGGTCCCGCTTGGCCTTCGCCCGCAGGAAGCCGATCCCGATGCCGAGGAAGCTCGCCAGGAGTACGAAGTTCGTCACGTAGACGAGCCAGACGATGTTCGCGGCCGTCCAGCGGATGAGCGCGAGCTCGGTGAACAGCAGCAGGAAGCTCAGCGCGACGAGCCGGGCGCCCAGCCCGCGGGGCACTTCTCGCTCGGCGGCTGTCGCAACGGCCGGCGGCACTGGCGCGGAAGTGTCTCACGCGGGTCTTGGCGCGCGCGGCGCTTGACGGGCGTTCCGAGCGAGGAAGAGAATCGGCGAGGCCCTGCCCAGAGTCGCGAGGAGGTCGCGATGAAGTTCCTGGTAGTTGTCACCCCCCGACGCGACGCGCCGATTCCCCCGCCGATGCTCGCGGAGATCCTGAAGGCTCAACGTGAGTGGCTGCAGGCGCGCGCGGCGGACGGCACGTTCGAGTGCAACTACGCCTTCCCGACCGGCGGAGGGATGGCGGTGGTCAACGTGGACTCACACGAGGGGCTCAACGAGCTGGTCTACGACGCGCCCGCGTTCGGAATCGTCGACCTCGAGGCGAAGGCCCTCAGCGATTCGGATGCCTCGATGGGTAACGCCATCGCGGCGCTCGAGCGTGCGGCCAGCATGATGCCGGGCTAGCGGAGCCCGGCATGACAACCCCAAGCGAACTGACGGCCACGCGTGCGGGGCGCCAGGTGGCCGCCACCTACGCCAACTATCCCGAGGCGCAGCGCGCGGTGACCGCCTCTCAGACGCCGGGTTCCCAGTCGAGCAGGTAGAGATCATCGGGCTGGACCTGAGGACGATCGAGAAGGTGACCGGGCGCTTGACCAACGCGAAGGCGGCCGCCGCCGGCGCCGGCAGCGGCGCGTGGTTCGGCCTCTTCATCGGACTGCTCGTGGGCCTGTTCACCAGCGGCCCCGCGTGGCTCGGGCTGATCCTCGGCGGTGCGCTCATCGGCGCGTTCTGGGGCGCGGTGTTCGGATTCATCGCGCACTCGACCACCCGGGGTGAGCGCGACTTCGCGTCCACGCGCGGCATCGTGGCGGCCCGTTACGAGCTGTGGGTGGCGGACGAGCAAGCCGCCCGCGCACGCGAGCTGCTCGGCGCCGCCCAGTAGCGCTGTCGCATTTGACGCCGTGCATCGGCGCCCGTCACGATGGAGCGCCGATGGCTCGAGCCGCCGAAGGCGAAGCCGCGCCGCGGCGCCGCGTGACCTACGCGGAGGCGGCCCGCATCCTCGCGACGCGCGACCCCGTTCTCGCGCGACTGGTCGAAGCGACCGGCCTGATGCGCCTCAGCCGTCCGAAGATGTCCCCTTTCGAGGCGCTTGTTCAGGCGATCGTGTACCAGCAGCTCGCCGGTCCGTCGGCCAGAGCGATCCACGGCCGGTTGATCGCAGCGATGCCGGACGGCGTCGAGCCTGAGGCGCTTCTGGCCCTTTCCGACTCGACGCTGCGCACGGTCGGCCTGTCCACGAACAAGGTTCGCTCGCTGCGTGACCTCGCGACGAAGGTCCTCGACGGGACGGTTGTCGTGTCGCCGCGTGGTCTGTCCCGCCAGTCGGACGATGAGATCGTCGCCTGTCTGTCGACGGTTCGCGGGATTGGTCCGTGGACCGCCCAGATGTTCCTGATCTTCCAGCTGCGGCGGTTCGACGTCTGGCCGGTCGGCGACCTGGGGATCCGCCACGGCTACGGCCTCGCGTGGGGAGTGCCGACCCCTACGGCGCGGGAGCTCGATCCCCTCGGCGATCCGTTCCGGCCCTACCGCACGGTGCTTGCGTGGTACTGCTGGCGCGCGGCCGAGCTGTATGCCGGCGCAGGCGAGAGCGCGCTCACGCGGTAGGGCGCCTAGAGCCCCGTCTCGGCGTTCAGCCTGCCGGACTGGACTGCCTTCCTGAAGGCCTTGTAGTCGCGCTCATTCTGCTCCGCGTACGCGCGGGCGAACTCGAGCAGCGCGCGGTCGAACCGGTTGCTGCCGCCGAGGTAGGACGCGATCGCGATGCGGTCGCCGCTGCGGGCGTGTGCACGCGCGAGCGTCCAGCCGCACAGCTTTCCGTAGGTCGCCATGCCGCTCGGGACCATCTGCTCGATCTCCGCCGAGCCCTTCCAATCCTTGAGCTGGCGGACGTAGAAGTCGCGCTGCTTGCCGTCCAAGCCGGCCGGGACGTGAAGCCAGCCGAGGAAGATGTCGCTGGCGGCCTGCATCAGTCGCTGGCCGTGCACCACGCGCTCGCCGTGGTTCGAGAAGTCGCTCGGGCCGAGGAACGGCTCCAGTACCGACGCCTCCGCCTCCTTCATTTGCAGGAAGAGCGGGTCCTGGGTGTCGCGACCGAGTAGCAGAGCGATCCACGCACGCGTGCCCACGCTTCCCACGCCGACGACCTTGCGCGCGAAGTCGTGGAGCTCGAATTGCTCGAGAAGCACCCGGCGGTCGGGGCCGAGTGAGTCGCGATATTGGCGCAGGAGTTCGCGCAGCTCACCGAAGACCTCGTCGGCCCGGTCTCCGGCCAGCTTCCCGACAGGCACGATCAGCGGCGACTCGTCGACGATCTCGACATGTCCGTCGACCATGTGGGTGAGCTTGGAGAACGCCGACATGCTGTCGCGAGTTCGGGCCTTGGCGAGCGCCTTCTCGGTTCGCTTCACCTGCTTCTGCTTGAACTGCCCGCCGAAGCGCTGCAGCGCAGCCTCGATATCGAGCCGCGCGTACCACACCTCGAGGTTGTTCATAGCGGCGAACTGCCGCATCGAGTCCCTGTACATGCCGACCGCCTCGAGGACAACGCGGTCCTGGTCCTTCGGAGCGAATCCATTGTCGACCGCCGCGATCAGCATGCTCGTGGCGAGCCGCTTCACATCCCACTCCCACGGCCCCGGCAACGTTTCGTCGAAGTCGTTGAGGTCGAAGATCAGCTGGCGCTCGGGAGAGGCGAACACGCCGAAGTTCGACAGGTGAGCGTCGCCGCAGCACTGCACGAGCAGGCCCGAGCGCGGCGTCGCCGCGAGATCGTCGGCCATGATCATTGCCGCGCCGCGGTAGAAGGTGAACGGCGAGACCAGCATGCGCCCGTATCTGATCGGCACGAGCTCGGGCACGCGGGTCTCCGCCTGGCTCTCCAGCAACTCGACGGGATCCGGCCGGGCCGAACTGGGCTCGAAGCGGCCGTGCTCGGAGCGCGGCACCTCGGCGCGCGCCGCCTTACCGCGCGCGATGCGCTCGGCGATCGACAGGTGCGGGACGGCGGGCGCCTGCTCGGGCGCGGACTTGGGGGGCTTCGCCGTCGTCTTTGGCGTTTTCGTCGCAGTGGTCATGCCCGCAGTCTGAGATACCGCTTCGGCCCAGTCCTCACCCCTTCGGGGTGAATACCCATGAGGGCACCCTGGGTGGTCGCCGCTACGTCAAGCTTCTCGGGATGGCAGCCCGCACCGACGAGCTCACGCCACGTCCTGGCTTAACCGCCTCAGGACTCGCCCATGTGGCCACAGCATCTTTCCTCGCCTCCCGCGTCCTGCCGACGGGCGGCTTCTGGGTCGCCCTCGCCGGGGGAGTCGCCCTCGCACGCGCTGCCGAGCGGCGCGGGGCGCGGCAGGGATACGGTGCGAGCTTCGCGGCGATGCTCGAGACGGTCGCGATCATGGGTCCGGCCCGGTTCGGCATTCCGCTGACACAGGCGCTGAGCGCCCCCTTGCTCGGGCGCCTCGAGGCTCGAGGTGCCGGACGCCTGATCCAGACGCTCGCGTGCGCCGCGATTCGTCTGCTACACAACACGGCCACAACCGCCCTCTTCATCTTCGTGATAGCGGGCGGGGTCGACACGTACGCGGGCACGTACGACAAGCTCGCCGAGCGAATCTCGCTCTTGCCCGAGGGCTCCGGGTGGGCGCTCGGGCTCACCGCCGCGGGGCTCGTCGGCTGGGCGGCGTTCGCGAGCACCGTGCAGGTGCTCGTCTACCGCCGCGGCCTCCGGAGGTGGCCGGCGCAGGAGGCTGTCCCTGAGCGGCCGCGCGGCGAGCGTGACAGCGCGCGCCCGCGGCGCTTCGACCCGCGTGCCATCGCGTTCGCCGCCGCGCTGGTCTTCGGCGTCTTGCTGGCGAGCACCGCCTGGCCGGTGCTCGCCGCCGTAGCCGCCTGGCTCACGCTGGCCGCGCTCGCATCGGGCGGCGACCGCAACGTGGTTCCGACCGGGCTGCTCCTGGTCGCCGCGCTCGGAGGCAGTGCCCTGTTGTTCGGCGTCCTTGGTGGCCTGAGCTTCGACCTCGCGCTGCGTCGCGCCGCCCGCGCGGCCCTCCTCGTGCTTGTCGCCACGTGGCTGCGGGCAGCGGCGGGCGCCGGCGGCCTG
>DASVXS010000103.1:0-23603 GCA_036392575.1 Thermoleophilaceae bacterium
AGCGACTTGGCCGCGTCGGAGAGCCCCGACACGAAGTCGTCGTACACCTTCGGCCCCGCGATCACCCGGGAGGCGGCGGTGCAGTCCTGGCCGGAGTTGAAGTAGCCGCCGATCTTGACACCCTCGATCGCCGCCTCGATGTCGGCGTCGTCGAAGATCAACACCGGCGCCTTGCCCCCGAGCTCGAGGTGGACGCGCTTGAGCTGTTCGGCCGCGGCCGCCGCCACTTTCTTGCCGCTCTCGACGGAGCCGGTGATCGACACGAGGCGCACATCTGGGTGCTTCACGATCGCCTCGCCCGCAGGCTGACCGTGGCCGTGGACCACGTTCAGGACACCCTTGGGCAGAAACTCGGCAGCGATCTCGGCGAGCCTCGCCGTCGAAAGCGGCGTGTTCTCCGACGGCTTCAGCACCACGGTGTTGCCGGTCGCGAGCGCCGGGCCGATCTTCCAGATGGCCATCATCAGCGGGTAGTTCCACGGGGCGATCTGCCCCACCACGCCGAGCGGCTCACGCCGGATCATGGAGGTGCGGTTCTCGACGTACTCGTCGGCCGCCTTGCCCTCCATGTTGCGTGCCGCGCCGGCGAAGAAGCGCAGGTTGTCCACCAGCACGGGGATCTCGTCGGCCTTCATCGACTCGATCGGCTTCCCCACGTCGAGCGACTCGAGCCGCGCCAGCTCATCGCCGTGCTCCTCGAGCGCATCGGCCAGCTTCAGCAGCGCCTCGGCGCGCTCGCCCGGTGTCTTGTCGGACCACTCGCGGAAGGCGCCGCCGGCCGCGCGCACGGCGGCGTCGACGTCCTCGGCGTTGGATACCGGCATCGTGCCGAGCTGCTCTCCGGTCGCCGGGTTCAGCACCGGCTCGGTGCCGCCGGCGGCGGGCACCTCCTCGCCGTTGATGAAGTTCTTGACCTCGATGGTCGCTTCGGTCGTCGCCATGTTCTCCTCCTCAGGCGGTCTGCGGGGTGGAGGACCCGATGACTTCCTCCACGGGGGTGTACGGGACTCCGACTCCTTCGGCAACGGCCGGGTGCGTGACGCGGCCGGCCGCGACGTTAACGCCGCTGCGAAGCCCGGGGTCGCGCGCGATCGCGGCGCGCACGCCGTTGTCGGCGAGCGTGACCACGTAGGGCAGCGTGGCGTTGGTGAGCGCGAACGTGGAAGTCACAGGCACCGCGCCCGGCATGTTCGTCACGCAGTAGTGCGTGATGCCGTCGACCTCGTAGGTCGGGTCGGAGTGGGTGGTGGGGCGCGAGGTCTCGAAGCAGCCGCCCTGGTCGATCGACACGTCCACGAGCACGGCGCGCTGTTTCATCAGCTTGAGCTGGTCGCGCTTGATCACCCACGGCGCCCGGGCCCCGTGGATCAGCACGGCGCCGATCACGAGATCCGCGCGCGGCAGCATCTGCTCGACCGCGAGCGTGGACGAGTAGATGGTGGAGGCGCGCCCATTGAACGCCACGTCGAGCTCGCGAAGGCGGTCGAGGTTGCGGTCGAACACGTACACCTCGGCCTCCATACCGATCGCGATGAAGGCGGCCTGCATGCCCACGACGCCCCCGCCGATCACGAGCACGGTGGCCGCGGGCACGCCGGGCACGCCGCCGAGCAGCACGCCGCGGCCGCCGAGCGGCTTCTCCAGCATGAATGCGCCGGCCTGGGTGGCCACCTTGCCGGCCACCTCGCTCATCGGTGCGAGCAGCGGCAGGCGCCCGTGTGAGTCCTCGACCGTCTCGTACGCGATGCACGTGGCGCCGGACTCCACCAGCGCCTGCGTAAGCGCGGGCGCGGGCGCGAGGTGCAGGTAGGTGAAGAGCACGTGCTCCGGCCGGAGCATCGCGACCTCGTCGGCCTGCGGCTCCTTCACCTTCACGATCATGTCCGCGCCGTCGAAGACCGAAGCCGCGTCCGGGACGATCTGAGCGCCCTGCTCCTCGTACTCGGCGTCGGGTATCACGCTGCCGTCGCCCGCGCCTTGCTGGATCAGGACCTCGTGGCCGTGTTCCAGAAGCTCACGCACGCCCGCGGGCGTGATCGCCACGCGGTACTCGTCGGCCTTGATCTCGGTCGGGACTCCAACCTTCATGCGTTCAGTGCCTCCTCGGAATCGAAGCCTGGTTCAACCTACGAGCTCCCTGCCGCGCAGGGCGAGCCAGAACTCGATTCGGTCGCGCGCCCGAGACAGGTCGCGTCCGGTGAGCTCCTCGATGCGGCGAATGCGATAGCGAAGCGTGTGACGGTGGCAGAACAGCTGCCGCGCCGCGCGCTCCCACTGCCCGTTCTCTTCGATGAAGGCCTCGAGTGAGCGAAGCAGCTCGTCGCCATAGTCGCCGCCGCCGTTCTCGAGCGGGCCGAGGAGGTTGTCGCAGTAGAGGCGCAGGGCCTCCTCGTCCTGGAGCGAGAGCAGGAGCTGGAAGGCGCCGAGGTCACGGTAGGAGCCCACGTGGTCCATCGGCGCCTCATTGAGCGCCGCCGCCTCGAGCGCGCAGCGCGCCTCGTGGAAGCTGCGCCGCAGCGCTCCCACCGGCGACGGACGGCTAGCCGCGGCGCGCACGTCGCCCGCCTCGGCCGCGAGCGCGACCCGCGCGGCGGCTGCCAGCTCGTGAGGCTCGGCATCGCCCTCGCGCGAATCGATGACCGCGCACAGCAGCCGGTCGCGCATCGCCACGAGCGCGCCAACCCCGGCGCCGCCGAGGTGGCGGTCGAGGAGCGGCTCGGCGGCCGCAGGATCGTCGACCGAGAAGACGAGCACGGCGGCGGTCTCGCCAACGCCGAAGGGACGCAGGCGAGTGGCAAGCTCGCTCGAGTCGAGCCGCCCGGCGAGCGCCTCGGCGAGCAGATCGCCGGCGAGCCGGCGCTCGGTGTCGCGCATCACGCGCTGGCGCATCAGCTCGAGCGCCACGACGGTCACGGCCTGCTGCAGTATCAGGCGCTCGAAGTCGCCCAGACCGCCGGCGTCGCGCACAGCGACGAGCCACGCCTGGGGCGAGCTGCCCGCGCGGATCGTGACCGGTAGCGCCAGCGAGCGCCCGGCGAGATCGGCGTCGCCCGGCACGAAGGGGGCGGCCGCGGAGCCGTTCGAGCCCGTGCCGCTGCTTCGCCGCTCCACCTCCTCGCGCACGAGCTCGACCGCCTGCTCAGGCATGCCGCGCCGGAACGCGCCGGACGCGATCGTCTCGCCGCGCGCGGAGAGCACGAGCGCCGTACCGCCGATCGCCGCGGCAAGCGCACGCACCAGCTCGTCGAGCCCGCGCTCCTCGAGCACGAGGCGCTCGAGCCGCTTGTGGATCGCGATCCCGCGCTGGAGCACCTCGTACTGCTCGTTCACGAGCTGCGTGAACGCCTTCTCGGTGATCGCGATGAACGGCAGCCGGTAGGGCACCTCGAACACCGGGAAGTCGAGCTCGCGCGCGCGCTCGAGAAGCGCCTCCGGGACGTCCTTGTGGTCGAACCCCGTGCCGAAGCCGAGCCCCGACAGGTGGTGGTCGACAAGCCGCTCGATGAACTCCTGCTGGCGCTCCGGCGTGTCGAGCTGGATGCCCGTGGTGAGCAGGAGCTCGCCACCGGAGAGCCAGGGCGTAGGGTCGGTCAGCTCGGTGATGTGCACCCAGCGGACGGGGGCCTCCGCACCGCCCTCTCCGGCGACGAGCTCGAGGCCCATCTCGCCAACGAGGCGCTGCACGGTGAGCACTTGCCGACCTCCGCGTTCCCTTCTACTTGTGGTCGATCCGGTCCCAGGCCTCGCTGAGCACCGGGCCGAGCACGGCCTCGATCTCGTCGAACTGCTCGGGACCCGCGATCAGTGGCGGGGCGAGTTGGATGACCGGGTCGCCGCGATCGTCGGCGCGGCAGATCAGCCCGCGCTTGTACAGCTCGCCCGACAGGTAGCCGCGCAGCAGCTCCTCGGCCTCCTCATGGCTGAAGCTCTGCTTGGTCTCCTTGTCCTTCACGAGCTCGAGCGCCCAGAAGTAGCCGGCACCGCGCACGTCCCCGACGATCGGCAGGTCGGCGAGGCGGTCGAGCATCGCCTTGAAATCCGGCTCGTACTGACGCACGCGGCCATTGAGGTCCTCGTTCTCGAAGATCTCGATGTTCTTGAGCGCCACCGCGGCCGCCACCGGGTGCCCACCGAAGGTGATGCCGTGCGTGAACATCTTCGTGTCGTCCATGAACGGCTCGGCGATCTTGTCCGAGGCGATCACGGCGCCCATCGGCGAGTAGGCCGAGGTGATGCCCTTGGCGGTCGTGATCAGGTCGGGCACGAAGTCGTAGCGCTGCGCGCCGAACCAGTAGCCCAGGCGGCCCCACGAGCAGATGACCTCGTCGGAGATCATCACCACGCCGTACTTGTCGCAGATCTCGCGAACGCGCTGGAAATAGCCGTCGGGCGGCGTGAAGCAGCCGCCCGAGTTCTGTACCGGCTCGAGGATCACGGCGGATACGGTCTCCGGGCCCTCGAACTCGATGCGCTGCTCGATCTCCTCAGCGGGCCAGAGAGGATCCTGGCCCTCGGGCGCGCGGTAGCGGTTGGTGTTCGTCACATGACAGCCGCCCGCGGGCAGCGGCTCATAGGGCGAGCGGATGCCTGTGATGCCGGTCGCCATCAGGCAGCCGAGCGTGGTGCCGTGGTAGGCGGTCTTGCGCGCGATGACCTTGTAGCGCCCGGCCTCGCCGCGCAGCTTGTGGTACTGCCGCGAGAGCTTCAGCGCCGACTCGACGGCCTCGGAGCCGCCGGACGTGAAGAACACGCGGTTGAGGTCGCCCGGCGCGAGCTCGGCCACCTTGGCGGCGAGCTCGATGGCGCGCGGGTGCGCGAATGTCCAGTTTGTATAGAAGGCAAGGTCGCGAGTCTGCTCCGCGGCGGCGTCACCCAGCTCGGTGCGGCCGTGGCCGGCGTTGACGCAGAAGAGGGCCGAGAGCCCGTCGAGATAACGGTTGCCGTGCTCGTCCCAGACGTAGCATCCGTCACCCTTCACGAGGATGGGGATCTCATGGTCGGTGTACGACCCCATGCGCGTGAAGTGCATCCAAAGGTGCTGCCGGGCCAGATCCTGCAGCTCCGTGTGCTCGGCGGGGGCGGTCTGCGGAGCGCCCTCGAGCCTCGTCGCCATACGTTCTCCTCCTGCTCGCCTCTAGACGATGCGGCTAAAGCTAGCTGCGCCTTGGAGCAGGAACAAGGGAGCCAAAGTTCAACTGCCGTTAAGACACTTATCCTAAGCGTACAAACAGCGCGGGCTGTTTTAGGGTTCGCGGCAGTTGCGTCTCCAACCAGGCGCGCCTAGTTTTCCTTGTTGTCCAGGCCGGTGGCGCGATGGCCCGTTCGCTGGCCGAGGAGGAGGAGAAGACCCAAGAAGTGACCGCCTCGAGCGATCCCCGGATCTCCGGCGGCGAGATGCCCTCGGTCCGGCTCCAGAACGTGACCAAGCGCTTCGGCGACGTCGTGGCCGTCGACGACATGTCGGTCGACATCGCACGTGGCGAGTTCTTCACCATGCTCGGCCCGAGCGGGTGCGGCAAGACCACCACGCTCCGCATGGTCGCGGGCTTCGAAGAGCCCACCGCCGGCGCGATCCTTGTCGACGGCCGGCACATGGAGGGCGTGCCCGCATTCAGGCGCCCGACCAACACGGTCTTCCAGAGCTACGCGCTCTTCCCGCACCTGAGCGTGGAGGAGAACGTGGCCTTCGGCCTGCGGCGCAAGGGCGTGGACAAGAAGGAGGTCACCCGGCGTGTGGGCGAGGAGCTCGAGCTCGTCGGCCTCGCGGGCGAGCGTAAGCGCAAGCCGCGCCAGCTCTCAGGCGGGCAGCAGCAGCGCGTCGCCCTTGCCCGCGCGCTCGTGAACCGCCCGGCGGTGCTCCTCCTCGACGAGCCGCTCGGCGCGCTCGACCTGAAGCTGCGCAAGGGCCTCCAGGTCGAGCTCAAGCGCATCCAGCGCGAGGTCGGGATCACGTTCGTCTACGTGACGCACGACCAGGAGGAGGCGCTCACGATGTCGGACCGTATCGCGGTCATGAACAGGGGCATCGTCGAGCAGGTCGACCAGCCAGAGGCGGTCTACGACCGGCCGCGCACGACCTTCGTCGCCGGCTTCATCGGCGTCTCGAACCTGATGCCGGGCGCGGTTCAGTCCGCGAACGGCCACGACGCGGAGGTGCGGCTCGACAGCGGCGTCACCGTGACCGCGCCTACCGATGGGCTCCGCAGCGGCGAGCGCGTGCACGCCGTGGTGCGCCCGGAGAAGCTTCAGCTCGATCCGGCCGAAACTCCGTCCGTGGATGACCGGCCGAACGTGGAAGGGCTGCTGGAGAGCTCGCTGTACCTCGGCACCGCCACGCAAGTCGTGGTGCGCCTCCCAGACGGCGTGTCCATGACCGTGCTCGTGCCGAACACCGACGAGGAGGCGAGGCGGCGTCTCCCCGGCGCGGGCGCGCAGGTGCGGCTGTCGTGGGCGAGCGAGCACATGCATGTGGTCCGGGAGGAGGGGACTCCGGTCCACGCGAACGGGGCGATGGACGGCGACGGGGCCGCTCTGCCAGACGCCATACCGACGCCGGCGGAACCGGCGCTCACTGAGGAGGGGAAGTGACGGACATCGACCGCGCGATTGACGAGCTCATCCGCCAGGAGGTCACGCGCAGGCGGCTCCTGCGCAATGCCGGTGCCGGCGCGCTAGGCGTGAGCGCCGCCGCGTTCCTCGCCGCGTGTGGCGGCGGCGGCATCGAGGGCGGGAGCAACAAGAAGGAGTCGCAGGTCATCCCGAAGGGGAAGATCGCGACCACGCTCAACTTCTCGAACTGGCCGCTCTACATCGACGTCTCCGGCAAGCGCCACCCGACGCTCGACGAGTTCCAGAAGAAGTACGGCACGAAGGTCAAGTACACCGAGGAGATCAACGACAACACCGAGTTCTTCGGCAAGGTGCGCCAGCAGTACGCGGCCGGCAACTCCGGCGGCCGGGACCTCCAGGTCGTCACCGACTGGATGGCCGCGAAGATGATCCAGCTCGGCTACGTGCAGAAGCTCGACAAGTCCGCGATCCCGAACGTCGTGAACAACATGACCGACGTTCTCAAGAACGCGCCGATCGACCCGAAGCGCGACTACACGGCTCCATGGCAGAGCGGCCAGACCGGCCTGATCTACCGCAAGGACAAGGTCGGCACTCCGCAGAGCGTCAACGACATCTTCGACCCGAAGCTCAAGGGCAAGGTCACGATGCTCACCGAGATGCGCGACACCGTCGGCCTCGTGATGCTTGGCATGGGCAAGGACCCGCAGAGCTTCACGAACATGGACGATGCGCTCGCGGCGATCGACAAGATCGACAAGGCGAACAAGGACGGCCAGATCCGTCGCTTCACCGGCAACGACTACCTCAAGGACCTGCCGAAGGGCGATTCGTGGCTGGTGTTCGGCTGGTCGGGCGACGCGGTGCAGCTCGAGTCGGACAACAAGAACATCAAGTTCCAGCAGCCCGACGAAGGGTTCATGCTGTGGACCGACAACATGCAGGTCCCTGTCGGGGCGCCTCACGCGTACACCGCAGAGGTCTACATGAACTACGTCTACGACCCCGAGGTGCAGGCGAAGATCACCGCGTACGTGAACTACGTGCCGCCGGTGAAGGGCGTCCAGGAGATCATCAAGAAGGACGATCCGAAGCTCGCCGAGAGCCCGCTGGTGTTCCCCGACGCACAGGTGCTCAGCCGGGCGAAGCAGTTCAAGAACCTCACGCCCGACCAGGAGAACACGCTCAACACGGCATTCCAGAAGGTGATCGGCGCCTAGCGCCGCCTGACTCGCGTGTCGGCCCTGCTCCAGCGGCGAAAGGGCGTTCTGCCCTATCTGTTGCTCGCCCCAGGCCTCGCCTGGCTGGTGATCTTCTTCCTGATCCCGCTCTACTACATGGCGCGGATCTCGCTGGAGACAGGGTCGGTCTTCTCGGGGTACTCGTTCAGCTGGCACTTCGCCACCTACGGCGACGCGCTCAGCACCTACTGGCCGCAGCTCGAGCGCTCGCTGATTTACGCGCTGGCGACAACCGGGATCTCGCTGCTGATCGCCTATCCGCTGGCGTACGCGATCGCCACCCGCGGCGGCCGCTGGCGAAACGCGCTCCTGCTGATGGTCATCCTGCCGTTCTTCGTCACGTACCTGGTGCGGACGCTCGCGTGGGAGACCATCCTCGACGACTCGAGCTTCGTTGTGAACGCTCTGAAGACGCTGCAGATCGTGCCGAGCGACGGACGCGTGCTGGCGACCACGGGGTCGGTGATCGCGGGGCTCACCTACAACTTCCTGCCGTTCATGATCCTGCCGCTGTACGCGAGCCTCGAGCGCATCGACAAGCGCATGCTCGAGGCTGGGTACGACCTATACGGACGGCGGCGCGACGTGTTCCTGAGGGTCACTTTCCCGCTGTCGCTGCCGGGAGTGGTCGCGGGCGTGCTGCTCACGTTCATCCCAGCGGCGGGCGACTACGTGAACGCCACGCTGCTCGGGAGCCCGCGCCAGTTCATGATCGGAAACGTGATCCAGAGCCGCTACCTGGAGCTCACTGACTATCCGACTGCTGCGGCGCTGTCGTTCGTGCTCATGGCGATCATCCTCGTGTTGGTGGCGGCCTGGGCGAAGATCGCCGGCACCGAGTCGCTGATGGGGTCTGAGGCCAGATGACGGGCGCGACCGTCGCACAGCAGCCGGCCCCGGCGGTTCCCGACGCGCGGCGGCGCGACCTGCTGAAGGCGGGGCGCTGGCTTCTGAACCAGTCGCTGAACCTCTACGCGGCCCTGGCGATTGTCTACCTGCTGGCACCTATCGCGGTGGTCATCTGGTTCTCCTTCAACGACACGCACAGCCGCTTCAACTTCGTGTGGCAGGGCTTCACGCTGAGGAACTGGAAGGACCCGTTCGGCGTGCCCGGCCTGCTCGACGCGCTGAAGGTCTCACTCGAGATCGCCGCGCTGTCGACGATCATCGCCACGGTGCTCGGCACGATGATGGCGCTCGCGCTCGTGCGCTACCAGTTCCGCGCGCGCGGCGCCACGAACTTCTTCATCTTCCTGCCGCTCGCCACGCCCGAGATCGTGCTCGGCGCTTCGCTCCTGTCGCTGTTCCTGTCGCTCGGCGTGAACACCGGCTTCGCCACCATCCTGATCGCACACGTGATGTTCAACATCTCGTTCGTGGTCGTGACCGTGCGCTCGCGGCTTATTGGATTCGACAGATCGCTCGAGGAGGCCGCGCAGGACCTCGGCGCGAACTCGCTCCAGACCTTCATGCGCGTGACGCTGCCCCTGATCGCGCCCGGCGTCCTCGCCGCCGCGCTGCTCGCGTTCGCCTTGTCGGTCGACGACTTCGTGATCACGAACTTCAACTCAGGCGCGACCGTTACGTACCCACTCTTCATCTGGGGCGCGGCGCGCGTGTCGATCCCGCCGCAGGTCAATATCGTCGCCACGATGATGTTCCTCGTGACGGTGGCCGCCGCGATCCTCACTGTGCTGCAACAGCGGCGCGCCGAGAAGATCGCCTCGGTACGTCCTGAGCAGGAAGCCGTCGCTTAGTGAGCCTCTGGGAGCGGGTCGCCGGCCTTCCGATCGAGGTCGAGTCATACGCGCTCGAAGGGCTCGAGCGCGACGTGTCGAGCGACTTCACGCGCCTCTCCACGGTCATCCACATGAGCGGCGGTGGGGAGGAGGGGCTCGGCGAGGACGTGACGTACGACGGTATGGATCACATCGCTCTCCAGGATGCCGGTCCGGTTCATGACCTCTCCGGCGTGCGCTCCTTCGGTGAGTTCTGCGAGCTGGTTGGCTCGCTCGACCTCTTCCCTGCTGAGCCCGTGCGCGAGGTGTCGCGTCTGTATCGCCGCTGGGCGTTCGAGTCGGCCGCGCTCGACCTGGCGCTGCGCCAGGCGGGCCGCTCGCTCGCCGACGTTGTGGAGCGCCAGCCTCGGCCGGTGAACTTCGTAGTGTCGCTGCGCCTTGGCGACCCGCCGACGATGGAGCCGATCCGGAAGCGGCTCGACCTCTACCCGGAGCTGCGCTTCAAGCTCGATCCTGTCCAGGGCTGGGACGACGGCCTCATCAGCGACCTCGTCGCAACCGGCGCGGTCGACTCGGTTGACCTGAAGGGCTTCTACAAGGGGACGGTGGTCGACAACCCCGGTGATGCGGGTCTCTACTCGCGGGTGATCGAGGCGTTCCCGGCCGCCTGGGTGGAGGACCCCGACGTCAACGAAGAGACGCGCCCGATCCTCGAGCCGATCCGGGACCGCATCACCTGGGACGCGCCGATCCACTCCGTCGCCGACATCGAAGAGCTCGAGTGGAAGCCGCGCATGGTGAACATCAAGCCGTCCCGCTTGGGCAGCGTGCAGGAGCTGTTCACCGCTTACGACTACTGCGACGCGAACGGCATCGGCGCCTACGGCGGCGGGCAGTTCGAGCTCGGCGTGGGCCGGGGGCACATCCAGTACCTCGCGTCGCTGTTCCATCCCGACACGCCGAACGACACCGCGCCGGGCGGCTACAACTCAACGAACCCCGAGCCCGGCCTTCCCTCGAGCCCGCTCGCCCCCGCGATAGCGCCGGCGGGCTTCCGGTGGGAGGCGCCCGTCGCCTGAGATCGGCGCGTACCTCACCGAGCTTGTGCGCCGGGTGCGCCAACAGCTCGGGGACGAGCTCGTGGGCGTGATCCTCGCGGGGTCCTACGCCACCGGCGAGGCGCTCGACGTGAGCGACGTGGACGTGGCGGTCGTGTGCGAGCGGGAGCTCGATCCCGTCCGCAAGCGCGCGCTCGTCGCCGCCCTGCGGCACGACGCGTTGCCCGGCCCGGCCCGGAAGCTCGAGCTCGCTGTCTACAGGCGCGACGTCGTCGAGTCGCCAGGACAGACGGTGCCGTTCGAGCTGAACCTGAACAGCGGCCGTTACGAGGAGCACGTGTCATATGACCCGGCGGAGGAGTCGCCGCACTGGTTCGTGCTCGATCTCGCGATCGCCCGCGGTCAGGGCCGCGCGCTCTACGGGCCCAAGCCCTCGGAGCTGATCGGGGAAGTCGATCCCGACGCGGTGCGTGCGGCACTGCTGCAGGCGCTCGACTGGTGGCAGCGCGAGCTGCCGGACTCGCCGAACACGCTCCTGAGCGCCTGCCGTGCGTGGCGCTGGGCCGAGCAGGGCGACTGGCTCTCTAAGGTTGCGGCCGGCGAGTGGGCGATGACCAGGAGCGCTCACCCCGAGGCGATTGCCGCCGCGATCGAGCGGCGTCCGCTGCGCGAGCCGGTGGAAGCGGCGCTGGTGGCGGCGGTGAGCGACGAGGCACGCGAGGCACTCGGCAGAAGGCGTTGACATCCTCGACTGCTTCACGCCACGGCGCAGGGGAGTCGGCCCGGCGTTCAGTTTCGCGACAGGATGTCGCGCACGATCAGCGTCGCGGCGGCCGGTGAGCCCTTGACGAAGCCGAAGAATGGTCCGAAGTCTCGTGTCGCCGAGAAGCCCGTGACGTAGAGGCCGGCGAGGTTCGTCGCGAAGGACTCGTCGAGCACGGGGAAGCCGTCGGCCAGCGTGATGCGTCCAGCGAGCGTCGCGAGATAGGGGACTCGCGTGAGATCGGCCCGGTAGCCCGAGGCGAAGATCACGCGATCGATCGCCAGCCGCTCGGAGTTCGACAGCAGCACACGCAGCTCGCCGTCGGCGCCCCTGGTGGTGACCTCGACGACCTCGGTGCCCGGCCATCGGTGGATCCCGTGCCAGTCGAGCCGCGGAGTGAGCCAGTGCTCGAGAGTCAGCCGGCCGACCTCCCAGAACTTCCGGGCGATCGCATCCTGCTCCGCCTTTGGGAGGTTCCGCCAGTAGCCCGGGACGTTCGCCGTGTTCTCCACGTAGGCGTCCACGAACTTCCAGCTCACCTTCTCGAACCGCGGCACGTCATGCCGGTGCACCAAGTCGATTCGCTCCGCGCCATGCTCGCGGATCAGCGCAGCCCATTCATAGGCGCTCTGCCTTCCACCGACGATCAGGACGCGCGCGCCCGCGAGCTCGTCGAAGCGCACGAGGTCACAGGTGTGAGCGGCCCGGCCGGCAGGGACGGAAGCGGCCCAGTCGGGAACGTTGGCGTAGTGACGGATACCGGGTGCACATACAACGGCGAACGCCTCTATGCGTTCGCCGCCGTCGAGCGTCGCCTCGAACCCGCCGTTCGACTCGGCGAGCTCGGCGACGAGCTCTTCGCGCACATCGAGTCCCTTCGCCTGCCGGAACCACTCGCAGTAGTCCAGGAACGTGCGGATCGGGATCGGATCCACGTCCTCCGTGGCGATCTTCCGATCCTCCAGATACGCCTCGAGCGTGTGTACCCCGGCGGCGTCGATGTGCCAGTCGGGCCCGGAACGCAGGAACATCCCCGCGGGCATGTGCTCCCGCCAGAAGCTCATCGGCTGCCCGAGGATCAGTGTCTCGATGCCGTGCTCGCGGGCAAAGGCGGCGGTCGAGAGCCCGTAGGGCCCGGCGCCGATCACGAGAAGCTCCGTTGCCATCCTCGCTCACTCCAGCCTGCGACTGCCCACGCCGGGCCGCCCAGACGGGGTGTGACGTTCCCGGCGGCTACCTCAGAGTACGTGCGACCACGAGGCGCTGGATCTCGTTGGTGCCCTCGTAGATCTGCGTGATCTTGGCGTCGCGCATGAAGCGCTCGACGGGGTACTCCTTCACGAAGCCGTAGCCGCCCAGGACCTGGACCGCCTCCACGGTCACGTCCATCGCCGTGTCGGACGCGAACAGCTTCGCCATCGCGGAGTACTTGCCCATGTCGGGCTCGCGGCGGTCGACCTTCGCGCACGCCTTGTAGAGCAGCTCGCGCGCTGCGGCCGTGCGGGTCTCCATGTCGGCGAGCTTGAACTGGATCGCCTGGAAGGAGTTGATCGGCTTGCCGAACTGGCGCCGCTCGCGCGCGTATGCGGCGGCGTAATCCGTCGCGCCCTGAGCGATGCCGACCGCCTGCGCCGCGACGCCGAGCCGCGAGCGGTCGAGCGTGGCCATCGCCACCTTGAAGCCCTCGTTCACGGTGCCGATCAGGTTCTCCGCCGGCACGCGGACATCGCTGAACACCGGCTGGCCGGTCGGCGACCCGCGGATGCCCATCTTGTGCTCGAGCTTGCCGATCGAGACGCCGGGACGGTCGGCCTCGACGACGAACGCCGAGATGCCGCGCGAGTGCCCCTCGTCCGGGTCGGTGACCGCGAACACCACGAACAGGTCCGCGATGCCTAGGTTCGTGATCCAGTTCTTCTCGCCGTTGATCACCCACTCGTCGCCGTCCCGCATGGCGCGCGTGCGCATGCCGCCCGGGTCGGAGCCAGCCTCGACCTCGGAGAGCGCGAACGCGGGCGACCACTCGCCGCTCGCGAGCTTGGGGAGCCAGCGCTGCTTCTGCTCGTCGGTGCCGAAGAGCTTGATCGGGAGCGAGCCGAGCTCTTGGATCATCAGGATCAGCGCCGTTGATGCGCACGCCTTCGAGAGCTCCTCGACCGCGATGTTCAGCGTGAGCGTGCCGGTGCCGGTGCCGCCGTGCTCCTCGTCGAACGGCAGGCCGAGGATGTCCTGCTCCGCGAGCAACTTCCGCAGGTCGTGCGGATACTCGGCCTTCTCGTCTATCTCCGCGGCGCGTGGCGCCACACGCTCCTGGGCGATCTGCCGGACGAGGTCGCGGAACGCGATCTGCTCGTCGTTGAGCGCATACGTCATGTCGGCGGTCGCGGCCATGCGGAAGGATGCATCCTAGTGACCCCGCCCGGGCCGACGTCAGCCCCTGTCCTGGTCGCTCCAGACAGCTTCAAGGGCAGCTTCAGCGCCGCCGAAGTGGCGGTCGCGCTCGCCCGCGGGCTCGAGGCGGGCGGGCTTCCGGCGACGGAACTGCCGGTCGCCGACGGCGGCGAGGGCACGATGGACGTCCTCGTGGGCGCGCTCGGCGGCGAGTACCGCACCGCGCGGGTGAGCGACCCGCTCGGGCGGCCCGTCGCCGCGCGCTACGCGCTGCTCGACGACGGCAGCGCGGTGGTGGAGATGGCCCAGGCGAGCGGCCTCGGGCTCGTGGACGAGAGTGACCGCGACGCGTTCGCGGCGTCCACGCGCGGCACCGGCGAGCTGATCGCAGCGGCGGCCGAAGCGGGCGCCGCGAGCGTGCTCGTGACGGTGGGCGGCAGCGCGACCACCGACGGCGGTGCCGGCGCGCTCGCCGCGCTCGACGAGGCGGGCATCAAGCCGAAGCTCGAGGTCCTCTGCGATGTGCGCACGCCGTTCGAGCTCGCACCCCGTGTGTTCGCGCCGCAGAAGGGTGCCGATCCCGCAACGGTGAAACGCCTGGAGCGCCGGCTCGGCCGGATCGCGCGCGAGGCTCCGCGCGATCCGCGCGGCGTGCCGATGACCGGCGCGGCGGGCGGTCTCTCGGGCGGGTTGTGGGCGTACCGCGGCGCGAAGCTTCTGCCGGGTGCCGCGTACCTGCTCGACGCGATCGGCTTCGACGACGCCATGCGCGCATCGCGCTTCGTCGTGACGGGCGAGGGGCGTCTCGATGAGCAGACCCTCGAGGGCAAGGTGGTGGGTGAGGTCGCCACACGCTGCCGCCAGGGCGGGGTCGCGTGCCATGCCGTCGTGGGAAACGATTCGCTCGACGAGTTCCTGGAGCGCGTGATCGACCTCGCGAGTGTGCGCGAGGCGACGACGCTCGCCGAGATCGAGGCGGCTGGACGGTCGCTCGCGTCGTTTAGCTGACCTTCAGCGAGGCAGTGAATCCTGAGCGGCGGCCCGGCGCGCCGGACGGGAAGTGTCCATGACCTCTAACGCGGCGACAAGGAAGCTGCGCGGCTCCCGCGCTCTCACGCTGCGCATGCCGGAGCTCCGCCACGCGCTGGCGGCACTGTCGCTCGCCGGCATCGTGGTCACGGGTGCGGTGCTCGCGGCGGGGTCGAGTCCGCATCGCTCGTTCCTGCTCCCGGTGAGCCGCGGCCGCGCGCCGGAGGCGATCACCGGCCCGCTTGCCGAAGGCTTCGGACTCACCGGCGAGCAGTTCCTGCTGTTCCTCGTCCTGATGGGCGGCTTCTACGGAGCCTTCCTCGTGTGGGGTCGGCACCTGAGCGCTCGCTGGACCATGAGCGCGATTGGCGTGCTGGTCGTCCTGTTCGCGGTCGCCCCGCCGATCCTCTCGAAGGACATCTTCAGCTACGTCGCCTACGCGCGCATGGGCGTCGACCACGGCGTCGATCCGTACCTGCACGGGCCAGCGATCGCGCCGCACGACCCGGTGTTCGCGTTCGTCGGGTGGAGGCACGCGCCCACCGCCTACGGGCCACTCTTCACGCTCGGGAGTTACGCGCTGGCGCCGCTCGGAGTCGCCGGCGCGATGTGGATGCTGAAGGCGATCGCCGCCGCGTCGGCGCTCGGCACCTGCGCGCTGATATGGCGTTGTGCTGGTCAGCGTCGCCTTGCGCAGGCCCCCGCTGTGGCCCTGTTCGGGTTGAACCCGATGGTGCTGGTGTACGCGGTGGGCGGCGGGCACAACGACCTGCTGCTGTTGCTTCTGCTCACCGGCGGCGTTGCCCTGTGTCTGAATGAGCGGCCCGCGGCGGGGGCGGCCGGCGCGGTGGCGGCCACGCTCACCAAGGCGACCGCAGCCGTCACGCTGCCCTTCTTCTTGCTCGGCGCGGCCGACCGGCGCCGCGGCTTGATCGGCGGGCTCGCCGCGGCTGTTGCGGGCCTGGCGGTCGCAACCGTGGCATTCCCCGACCACGCACTCGGTGTGCTGCGCGTGCTCCGCCACGAGTCGCTGTTCGTGTCGGCCGAGAGCGTCCCGACCGAGCTCTCGCGCCTCTTCGGAGCCGAAACCGTCACGCCGGCTGCCCACCTGATCGCGGCGTTGGCCCTCCTCGCCGGGCTTGCGTACCTCGTGGTCCGAGTTTGGCGTGGAATGGACTGGATCGCCGGCGCCGGGTGGGCGCTCGCGCTCACACTGGTCACCAGCTCTTGGCTTCTCGGCTGGTACACGATCTGGACGCTGCCGTTCGCGGCGCTGGCGCGCGACCGCCGTCTGAAGATCGTCGCGCTCGCGATCTGCGCCTACTACGTGCTGGGGCGCTGGAACATCTTCATAGGCGCGGGGTGAGCGCCGCGGGCACGAGCTGGGAGGGCAGCTTGCGCCGAGTCGTCACCCTCAGCACGCGCACGTGTGGACCTTTCGTGGTGAGCGCACAGAGCTTCAAGTGGTCCCTTCGCGGCCTGTGATGCACGAGCAGCGGCGCGCACACCATGTTCTCGCGGGTGCCGAGACGCACCACGGATTTCCCGACGTGGTGTAGCTCGCCGTGTCGCGCGAGCCACTGACGGAAGGCCACCTTCTCGGTCCTCACCGTGCGTGCCCCGTGCACGTCCCTGAGAGCGTTGATCAGCACGGCCGCGCCGAGCAGCAGCGCAAACAGGATCAGGATCGCGTCAAGAACCCGCGACGAGCGCGTAGATCTCCACCATGCCCGCCTGGGTGAGGAGCCGCTTTTCCGGTCGCTCGCTGCCGAAGATCCCCGTGTGGGGGTCTCTCGATTGATTCCACGCCTGATCCGCATAGCGCTCGAGCTGGGTCCGGAAGCTCGTGCCGCCCGCGAGCTGTTCGTAGGCCAACAGGTTTCTGAAGTAGATCGCCAGAAAGTAAGGCGGCTCTGAAGGCAGGCGGCTGTCCTCGAAATAGTCGAGCGCGCGGGCGGCGCGAGCGGCCGCCGTGTCGAGGTACGCGCGGTCGCCAGTTGCTCGGTAGAGCGCGATCGCCGCGCCGATCATGCTGCCCTGGTTGTAGCTCCAGATGGTGGTGTCCCGGCTGCCGTCGGCTCGGAAGTGGTCCTGATAGAGGCCGGCTTGCTCGTCGAGCATGCACCGCTCGGCCCAGGCGTACATCCGCTGGCCCCAGCCGAGCGCGCGCCGGTCGCCGGTCGCCTCGTAGATCGCGACCGCGAGCTGGGCGCCCGGCCCGTTCGTGACTGTGCCGCGCTGGTAGATGCGCGGCACCGGAGTCCACTTGACACCGCCAGGGCAAGTGGGGGCGCGGCGGTCCCAGCCCCGGATCACGAGCCGCAATATGGCCCGCGAGCGCTCGAGGAGGCCGCGCTGGCGGGTGACCGCGTAGCGGCGCATCAGCTCGAGCCCGATCCACTCGTTGTCGTCGTAGTAGAGGTCCCCGCCTGGGCCGAAAGGCGGGCGCGGAAGGCTCTCGTACGCGCCCGAGCGCCAGAAGCGCCTCAGCTGTCGCAGGCGCATGCGCGCCTCGGCTCGCTCGCGACGGGTCGCGTCAGGAAGCTCGGCAATCGACTGCGCCGCGGCGACCAGGCGAACGAACGGCCAGGCGTGCGCGCGTGTGTGGTCGAGCCGGTGCTGCATCGCCGCGTAGCTCGCGCGCGCTCGCGCGGCCGCGGTGGCATCCGGATCTGCCACGGCGCGGCGCTCGTCGAGGGTCGCGGCGAGACAGAGCAGGGCCACGACCGCGAGCAGGCCGGCGAGCGCCGCCCGCCGAGCGCTCGAGTTCAGGCGCATTCGGGCGTAACGCTAGCCGCTGATGCCGAGTTGGCCACAGCACGCGGCTGCTGTCCACGGGCGTCCATAGGATCGCGATTCGGTTGCAGAAGCGTCGGGTCGCACGTACTTTGGCTACGGAGGCAGGAACGCCTCGCCAAATGCGAATCGGAATCGCGTCGACACTCACCTCCGCTGCACTCGTCCTGGTGCTCGCGGGCCCGGCCTCAGCGGACGTGAAGAGCGTGACGATGAAGTACGGGCCGATCGACATCGGCCCCTACCAGGCGCTCCGTTCCTCGACCTACGTACCGACGCCCGAGCTCGACGGGTTCGTCACGGAGATGGATGCTCACGTGATCGACGCTGAAACCGGGCAGGAGATCCCGCAGTACCAGGTCATGCTGCACCACGTGGCGTTCACCGACGAGGCGCGCCGCGACGGCTCGTGCCCGCGAAAAAACATCGGCGAGCGCTTCTACGGCACGAGTGAAGAGCTCCGCCGGATGACGCTGCCGGCCGGCTACGGCTACCGGATCGGCGCGCGCGACAAGTGGCGGATGATCTGGATGCTCATGAATCACCTGAAGACCGACGGCAAGGTGTTCATCGAGTACCACGTGACCGTCGACACCTCGCCGAGCCTCACGCCAGTGCGGCCGTACTGGATAAGCGTCGTGCCGTGCGTGAACGACCCGCAGTACTCCGTCCCCGGAGGCGCGACGGCCGGCGCCACGAGCTCGCGGAAGGTCACCTGGTCCGTGCCGGTCAGCGGCCGGATCGTCGCCATGGGCGGCCACCTCCACGGCGGCTCGCGCAGCCTCACGCTCACTCAGCCGCGCTGCGGCCACCGAGTGCTTCACAACGCGTTGCCCACGTACGCGCCGCCGGGGGACCCGCTCTACACAGTCGTGCCACTGCTGCACGAGCCGGACCCCGTGAACGTGAGCTGGTGGCAGTCGGCGACCGGCTGGAACGTCCAAAAGGGCGAGATGCTGCGGCTGTCGGCGAACTACGACGGCCACCGCCCGCACATGCGCGTGATGGGGATCATGCACGTGTACATCGCCGAGGACGAGGGCGTAGGGGCGTCAGCCTGCGGCGCCAAGCCGGCGGACGCGGAGGTACTGGGTGGAAGCGCCGTGGCAGGTGGGCGCCTCGCGCCGCCGTCGGTCGTCGTGCCCTTCGAGGCGGCCGGGCGCGACGGAGTGGCCCGGCCGATCTCGCGATCGCCCGGTGCGCTGCGTCGCTACGACGGCGACGCGAACGTGACCGTGGCCGACTTCCGCTACAGCGTGGCGAACCTCTCGGTGCCGCGCGGCGCGACGGTGCGATGGCACTTCCGCGACAGCGCGGCCCACGACGCAACGCTGGTGAACGGGCCTCGCGGTTTCGGCACCCCGACCGTGCGGAAGGGCCACGTCGAGTCGCAGCGCTTCACGGTGCCGGGCGTCTACCGCATCTACTGCTCCATCCACCCCGTCTACATGTCGCAAGTTGTCCGAGTCAGGTCCAAGCGCTGAGGTGATGGTGCGCGTGCGCGCGCCCCGGCTCGACGACCAGGCGGCGTTCTTGGCGGCGGTCGAACGCAGCCGTGCGTCCCACCGGCCTTGGAGCTTCCCGCCCGACAGCCCGCAGCTCTACAGGGAGTACGTCACGAAGATCGCTGCCGACGACTGCGAGGGCTTCCTCATCGAGACTGGGGACGGTGACCTGGCGGGCTTCGCCACGATCAGCCAGATCGTGCGCGCGCCGCTGCTGTCCGGGTATCTCGGCTACACCGGCTTCGAGCCGTACATGGGCCAGGGCATCATGCGGCGCGGCCTGATCCAGATCCTCGATCACGCATTCGGCTCGATGGGACTCCACCGGATCGAGGCGAACGTGCAGCCCGGCAACGAGCGCTCGATCGCGCTCGTTCAGCGGCTCGGCTTCCGGCGCGAGGGCTTCTCACCGCGCTACCTAATGGTGGGCGGCGTCTGGCGCGACCACGAGCGCTACGCGATCACGGCCGAGGAATGGCCCCCGCCTGGGGTGGGCCCCTAGCCGGCGAGGATCCGGCGCGTCTCGGCGCAGCGCCAGTGTCGACAAGCCGTAGCCGGACCGGAGCTCCGGCTCTCCCTAGCCGGCGAGGATCCGGCGCGTCACGGCGCAGCGCAGTGTCGCGACAAGCCGTAGCCGGACCGGAGCTCCGGCTCTCCCTAAAACCGCTCGATCTCGCTCAGCAGGTAGTCGTACGCGGGCAGCGTAAGGAACTCGGGGAAGTCCTCCGCGAGCGCGACCTGCTCGAAAAGCGTGCGTGACGCTTCCGGCCGGCCCTGGTTCTCGAACCACTCGTCGTCCCCGATCTCGCCGCGGATGCGCTCGAGCTCCTGGTGCTCGAGCCGGTGGACGAGCTCCGGGTTCACCTTGCGACCGTCGCTCAGCTCCGCGCCGTGCCGCACCCACTGCCACACCTGCGAGCGCGCGATCTCCGCGGTCGCGGCGTCCTCCATCAGGCCGTAGATGCCCGCGGCGCCGTTCCCGCGCAGCCACGACGAGATGTACTGAATGCCGACGTTCACGTCGTTGCGCAGGCCCTCGTCTGTGATGTCACCCGGCGTGGCCTGAACGTTCAGCAGGTCGGCCGCGGACACCTCCACCTCGTCGCGCTGCCGGTCCACCTGGTTCTGGCGCTCGCCGAGCACGCGGTCGAACTCCTCGGTCGCAGCCGGGACGCTGTCGGGGTGGGCCACCCAGGTCCCGTCGAAGCCGTCGCCCGCCTCGCGCCGCTTGTCCTCGCGCAGCTTGGCGAGTGCGCGCTCGTTCGCCTCGGGGTCGCGCCGGCTCGGGATGAACGCCGCCATGCCGCCCATGGCGTGTGCGCCGCGCCGGTGGCAGGTCTTCACGAGCAGCTCGGTGTAGGCGCGCATGAACGGAACCGTCATCGTCACGCTGTTGCGGTCCGGCAGCAGAAACTCCGGGCGGTCCCTGAAGCACTTGATCATCGAGAACATGTAGTCCCAGCGGCCGGCGTTGAGCCCGGCCGAGTGGTCGCGCAGCTCGTAGAGGATCTCGTCCATCTCGAACGCGGCAGGCACGGTCTCGATCAGCACGGTGGCCTTGATCGTCCCGCGCTCGATCCCGAGCTCGTCCTGCGCGTGGTTGAAGACCTCGTTCCAGAGCCGCGCCTCGAGGTGCGACTCCATCTTCGGCAGGTAGAAGTAGGGACCGCTGCCGCGCTCGAGCAGCCGGCGGGCGTTGTGGAAGAAGAAGAAGCCGAAGTCCACCAGCGCGCCCGCGATCGGCTCGCCGTCCACGCTCATGTGCTTCTCCGGAAGGTGCCAGCCGCGCGGGCGCACGAGTAGCGTCGCCACCTCGTCATTGAGGCGGTACTCCTTGCCGTCGTCCTGCGTGAACTCGATCGTGCGGTCGATCGCGTCGGTCAGGTTCACCTGGCCCTCGATCATGTTCCGCCACAGCGGCGAGTTCGAGTCCTCGAAGTCCGCCATGAACCCGCGCGCGCCCGAGTTCAGCGCGTTGATCACCATCTTGCGTTCGGTGGGGCCGGTGATCTCCACGCGCCGGTTCTGAAGGTCGGGCGGCGGCGGGGCGACCCGCCAGTCGCCCTCGCGGATCTCGCGCGTCGAGTCGAGGAAGTCGAGCGAGCCGCCCGCAGGCAGGTCGGACATGCGCTCGGCACGGCGGTGCAGCAGTTCCTGCCGCGTGTCCTCGAACTTGCGGTGGAGGCCGCTCAGGAACTCGAGCGCGTCCGGCGTCAGCACCTCCTCCATCCGCCCCTTGACCGGTGCGTGGATCTCGAGGCCCTTCACCTCAACGCGTGCCATTGCTGCCTCCCTGTATGGACATGTGAATCAGCTCAATCGGATGCACGACGCGGAGAGGCTCTCCCAGCTGCTCACTCGTCGCGGTGATCTGGATCGCACAGCCCGGGTTGGCGGCGGCGATCAACTCGGCGCCCGTCGCGCGCAGGTTCTCCACCTTGCGGCGTCCAAGCTCCCTGGCGGGCTCCGGGTTCAGCAGGTTGTAGATGCCCGCGGAGCCACAGCAGAACTCCCACCCGGCGGGCTCGACCAGCTCGAGCTCCGGGATCTGCCCAAGGAGCTCCCGGGGCTGGGCGCGGACTGCCTGGGCGTGCGCGAGGTGGCAGGCGTCGTGGTAGGCGACCTTCGCGGGCACTGGATGCCGGCGCGCGCGCGGAGGCTCCTCCGCCAGCAGCTCGGTTACGTCACGGACCTTGCCGGAGAAGTTGTGCGCCCGCTCGGACCACTCCGGATCGTCGCGCAGCAGGTGGGCGTAGTCCTTCATCGAGGAGCCGCATCCGGCAGCGTTTGCGACCACGTAGTCGCAGTGCTCGAATGCGTTGATCGTCGCGCGCGCGAGGTCCCGCGAGTCGTAGCCGGTGTGCATCTGGAGCGCGCCGCAACATCGCGGGAGCCGCGGCGCGTGCACCTCATAGCCCTCCGCGGCGAGCACCTCGGCGGTCGCGGCGTTCACGTCGTGGAAGAACACACGCTGCACGCAGCCCTGAAGGAAGCCGACGGTGGCACGCCGCTCTCCGCGGGCCTGCAGGCGCTCGGGCAGCCGCTTCATCGTCTTGCGCAACGGTGTGTCCGGCGTGAGCGATGCGAGCGCACGCAGGCGCGGGAACGGGCCGCCGCGACGCGCGAGCCGATGCATTCCAAGCTTGCGCGAAAGCGCGAGCAGCGGCGCGGCCACCCGCAGCCGGCCTGGGTGCGGGAACAGCTCGAACAGCATGCTGCGCCAGAGCCGGTCCCCTGGGGCGCGGCTGTAATTGCGCTCCACCTCCGCGCGCGTGTCCTCGATCAGCTTGTCGTACTTCACGCCCGATGGGCAGGCAGTCACGCACGCCATGCAGCCGAGGCAGCGGTCCCAGTGCATGACCATCTCCGGCGAGATCTCGCTTCCGACCACTGCCTCGCTCATGAGGACGATGCGCCCGCGCGGCGAGTCCATCTCCTCGCCCCAGACCTCGTACGTCGGGCATGTGGGGAGGCAGAAGCCGCAGTGCACGCACTCGTCGATCAGCTCCTGCGCGGGCGGCCGGATCGTGTCGAAGCTCGCCATCAGATGCCGCCCGCGAAGGTTCCTGATGCGAAGACGCCCGCAGGATCGAAGCGCTGCTTCACGCGCCGCGCCAGCTCCGACGACTCCGCGTCCCAGACGTCGAGCGAGGCGCGCAGCTCGCGCGGCGCGTCGAGCACGACGCACGGGTACGGCGCGAGCTGCTCGCGAAGCTTCGTCACGCGCTCGGGCGCAACGGTGACCCACGAGATGCCCAGCGACCCGCGGCCGACGAGCGACCCGCCCAGGCCGTCGGCCGCGCGCATCGTGCGCCCAAGCTCGGTCTGGAGCCCGGAGACCCGCACCACTGCCTGCTCGGCTGCGCGCTGCCCGGCCCGCTGCGCCTCCCAGATGCCGTCGTCATCCTCGACGATCTCTGTGTCGAGTCCCGCATCCGCTAGAAGGCGTGCTGCCGCCTCCGCCTGCGCATGCGCGGTAGCGCCGCCGAGGCGCGCGAGCGCCGCACCCTCGCCATGGCCCCAGCGCACGTCCACGCACTCCTTCTCGAGCGACGCGTGTGCGAGATCGGATGCCCCGCGCGCAACCGCCTCCGGGTCGCTCGCGCTGCCGACCGCGGTCACGGTCTCGCTCGGCCGTGGGTGGAGCCGCACGGCCACCTGGAGTACGAGGCCGAGCGTGCCGAACGATCCGGAGAAGAGCTTGGCCAGGTCGTAGCCCGCGACGTTCTTGATCACTTTGCTTCCGGACTTCGCGACCGTGCTGTCCGAGAGCGCCACTTTCACGCCGAGCACGAGGTCACGCGGTGCGCCGTAGCGGTGGCGCAGCGGCCCAGAATCGCCGCTCGCGATCACGCCGCCGATCGTGGCCGCAGCGCCTTCGCCGAGGGGCGGGTCGAGAGCGAGCATCTGGCCTGCCGCGGCGAACGTCTGCTGCGCGCGGCCAAGGGGCACGCCGGCCTCGAGGATCGCGGTCAGGTCGCCCTCGTTGTGCTCGACGAGCGTGTCGAGCG
>DASVXS010000104.1:0-2766 GCA_036392575.1 Thermoleophilaceae bacterium
GAGCGCGGCGAGCGCGTGGCGGCCGGCATCAAGGTGCAGAACAAGCACCGCACGGTCGGCGGGCTGCTGTCGGGGGAGGTCGCACGCCGCTACGGCGGCGAGGGCCTGCCCGGCGACACGATCCAGGTGCGGCTCGAGGGCTCGGGTGGCCAGAGCTTCGGCGCCTGGCTCGCGCCCGGCGTGAGCTTCCTGCTCGAGGGCGACGCCAACGACTTCGCCGGCAAGGGCATGTCGGGCGGCGTGCTCGCGATCCGCCCGCGCGAGGGCTCGACCTTCGCGGCGGAGGAGAACGTGATCGTCGGCAACACGGTGCTCTACGGCGCCACCAGCGGCCGCGCGTTCTTCCGCGGCCTCGCCGGCGAGCGCTTCGCGGTGCGCAACTCGGGCGTGAGCGCCGTCGTCGAAGGGGTGGGCGACCACGGCTGCGAGTACATGACCGGTGGTCGCGTGGTCGTGCTCGGCCCGACAGGGCGCAACTTCGCCGCTGGCATGAGCGGCGGCATCGCCTACGTGCTCGACGAGGCCGGCACGTTCGCGGAGCGCTGCAACACCGAGCTCGTCGGCCTCGAGACGCCGAGCCCCGAGGACTTCGAAGAGATCCGCGCGCTTGTGGACGAGCACGGCCGCCGCACCGACAGCCCGGTCGCGAAGCGCGTGCTCGGGGACTGGGATCAGCTCGGGGGCGCGTGGGTGAAGGTCATGCCGCACGATTACGCGCGCGCGCTGGCCGAGGCCGCCGTGAAGGCGTCGCACGATGCCGGCGGGTTGCACGGGGAGCGCACGGCGCACGACCGCCATGGCCACGTCCAGGAGACCACTGTCGCCGGCCTCTCGCCGGGTGCCGGAGAACGGATTTAGGCATGGGCGAGCTGGGCGGATTCCTCAGGCTGGAGCGAAAGAACGGGCCGAAGCGGCCGATCGCCGAGCGTGTCGGCGACTACCGCGAGTACCAGATGACGCTGCCGGTGGCCGAGCTGCAGCAGCAGGGTGCGCGCTGCATGGAGTGCGGCGTTCCGTTCTGCCACAGCGGCTGCCCGCTCGGAAACCTCATCCCGGACTGGAACGACCTCGTGTACGAGGACCGCTGGCGTGACGCGATCGACGCACTGCACGCCACGAACAACTTCCCCGAGTTCACCGGCCGCATCTGCCCGGCGCCCTGCGAGGCGGCCTGCGTGCTCGACATCAACGACGACCCGGTCACGATCAAGCAGATCGAAGTGTCGATCATCGACCGCGCGTTCGCCGAGGGCTGGGTTGTGCCACACGTTCCCGAGGTGCGGACCGGACACACGGTTGCCGTCGTCGGGTCGGGCCCGGCGGGTCTCGCCGCGGCGGCCGAGCTGAACAAGCGCGGCCACAACGTCGCGCTGTATGAGCGCAACGACCGCATCGGCGGGCTCCTGCGCTACGGCGTGCCGGACTTCAAGCTCGACAAGTCCGTGGTGCAGCGGCGCGTCGATCTGCTGGCCGCTGAGGGCGTCGAGATGGTCACCAGCGTCGAGGTCGGCGTCGACATCACCGCGGAGGAGCTGCGCCGGCGCCACGAGGCTGTCGTTATCACGACCGGCTCGACGGTACCGCGGGATCTGCCCGTGCCGGGCCGCGAGCTCGACGGCGTGCACTTCGCGATGGAGTATCTGGAGCAGCGCAACCGCTTCGTCGCGGGCGACGATCCTCCCGAGAAGCCGATCAGCGCCGCCGGCAAGCACGTGGTGATCATCGGCGGCGGTGATACCGGCGCCGACTGCCTCGGGAACTCGCACCGGGAGGGCGCCGCCAGCGTCACGCAGTTCGAGCTGCTGCCCGAGCCTCCGCCCGAGCGCCCCGACGACCTCACACCCTGGCCACGCTGGCCGCTGATCTTGCGCATCTCTCCCGCGCACGAGGAGGGTGGCGAGCGTCTCTTCAGCGTGATGACCACCGAGTTCACTGGAGCGGACGGCCGCGTCACGCACCTTCACGGCCACGAGGTCGGCCCCCCGCCGGAGTTCAAGAAGGTCGAGGACAGCGAGTTCACGATCCAAGCGGACCTCGTGCTGCTCGCGATGGGCTTCCTGCATCCGCAGCACGAGGGCCTCGTGGAGCAGCTCGGGGTGGGCCTGGATGGCCGTGGGAACCTCGCGGCGAGCGAGGACGACTACGCGACCTCGGTTCCCGGCGTGTTTGCGGCGGGTGACGCGCGGCGCGGCCAGTCACTCGTGGTGTGGGCGATCTCAGAGGGCCGCAAGGCAGCCCTTTCGGTCGACCGTTACCTCGCATCAGTCGACGCGGGCGGCGAGCTCGACCGTGTCGAAGCGCTCGCGCGGTCGTAGTATCGGCGGCGATGGCCGCCGGCCCGGATCGCCTGCCTGATGCAACGCACATCGGCTCCGTGCTGTTGCGCGCCGCTGGTCCGGAGCAACTCCGCGCCTTCTACGAGGACACGCTTGGCGTGCCGTCCGGGCTGATGCGCTTCGAGCGTGCCGACGAGGTGGCGCCGCGCCACTCGACCGGTCTGTACCACACCGCGATTCGCTTTCCCACGCGCGAGGCGCTCGCATCGGCGCTCCGCCGGGCGATGCACTCGACCGCTCGCATGGGCGGGGCTTCCGACCACGGCGTGAGTGAGGCGCTCTACATGAGCGACATGGAGGGGAACGGCGTCGAGCTGTACTGGGACCGCCCGCGCGAGGTGTGGCCACACGAGCCCGACGGCCGGCTCAGCATGTACACGATCCCGCTCGACGTGCCGGGCCTGCTCGAGCTGCCCGAGGTCGAGCCGGA
>DASVXS010000105.1:0-13738 GCA_036392575.1 Thermoleophilaceae bacterium
CGAGGAGCTCGCTTCCTGGACGGGCCGAGTGCGGGAATTCGCGCGTGAGCGCGACAACGCTCGTCTGCGCACGCTGCGCGTGAGGATCGAGGACAAGGGGCCGATCGTCGCCTTCCACTGGCGCGGCGCCCCGGACGAGGAGGCCGCCCACGCCCGCGTGGAGCAGCTCGCGGGCGAGGCCGAAGCGGCGGGGTTAGCCACGCACTGGGGACGCAAGGTGCTGGAGGTGCGCCCTCCGGTCCCGATCTCGAAGGGGCGTGCCGTGTTTGAGCTCGTGCGCGGCTCGCGCGCGGAGACCGCGATGTTCGGCGGCGACGACGCCACCGACCTCGACGGCTGGGACGCGCTCGACGAGCTTGTCGAGGACGGCACGCTCAAGGCCGCCGTGCGCGTAGGTGTGCGCTCGGACGAGGGCCCCGAGGCGATCGTTGCGCGCGCCGATCTCTTGGTCGACGGCGTGCCCGGGTATCAGGAAGTACTCACCGTGCTTGCGGAGGCCTGAGCCGCCATGCGCTTCACCGAGTTCCTGAAGACGTCGGTGCTGCTGTTCGCCGGATCCGCCACGGCGCTCGTGATCGTGGCGGTGGCGGGCGCCCGGGCGAAGGACGACACCACGATGCTCTACGTTGGCGTCGGCTGGTGGACGATCGCGGTCGCGGGAGGCCTGTGGCTCGGGCGCGGCAGCACGGTCACGCACGGCATCGCGCAGCTCCTCTCGACCGCCCGCAGCACCCCGGCCGTGCCTGAGGTCGAGCCTGGCCGCATCCTCTTCAACCGCATGTGGGTGCTCGCCGCGTTCACACTGGTCGCGGGCGGCCTCGCGTTCCTGATCCCGCAGGTCCCCGCGGTGGCGTCAGGCTTTGCGCTCGGAGCGGCGCTGGCGTGGCGAAAGCAGGCCCGCGCCGTCGAGGCGATCGAGGAGCGGGACGGCGTGCGCTTCTACGTTGAGCCGACCTCACCCTTCAAGCCCACGAGGCTGATCCGCGCGCCGTGGTTCAGGAAGTTCGACGCGCTCCGCGACGAGGAGCGCGCCTCGGTCGGCTAGTGGCGCGCGCGGGCGCGGCCGCGCTTGCGCATCGAGTCGAGCTCCTCCCAGGGCCGCGTGTTCGCCACCTGCGCCGCGGTGATCCAGCCGCGCCTCGCAGTAGCGACGCCGAAGCGGATGTTCGCGAGGGTCTCGACTCCGTGGGCGTCTGAGTCGATCGTGAGCATCGCGCCCGCGTCCGCGGCGCGTCGGGCGTTCAGCTCGTTCAGGTCGCGACGGTCCGGGTTGGCGTTGATCTCGAGGAAGGTTCCGGTGCGCAGCGCGGCTTCGATCACGGCGTCGATGTCGAGCGCGTAGGCCTCGCGCCGCTCGATCAGGCGACCAGTGGGGTGCCCGATCACGTCAACAAGCGGGTGCTCCATCGCCCGGATCATCCGCTCTGTCTGCTCCCTCTCGCTCATGCGGAACGAAGAGTGGAGGCTGGCGACCACCCAGTCGAGCTCGGCGAGCAGATCGTCGTCGTAGTCGAGCGAGCCGTCGGGCAGCACGTTCACCTCAGATCCGGCCAGGAGCTTGAGGCCGTCGAGCTGCTCGTCGAGCGCGCGGACCTCCTCGATCCGCGCGCGCAACGCGTCGGCCTGCACGTCGTTCCCGAAGCCGTGCGTGGCCGAGTGGTCGGTGATCGCGAGGTACTCGTAGCCCCGCTCGATGGCCGCCTGCGCCATCTGCTCGACGGTGTTGCGACCGTCGCTGAGCGTCGTGTGGCAGTGCAGCTCGCCGCGGATGTCCTCCACGCGGATCAGCTCGGGGAGGGTGCCGTCGCGCGCCGCCTGCAGCTCGCCCCTGCCCTCGCGCAGCTCCGGCTCGATGTAGGCCATGCCGAGCAGCCCGTAAACCTCTTCCTCGCTCGCGCACGAATGCGTCACGCCGGTCGAGTCGTCGAGCACGCCGTATTCCGACACGTGGATTCCGCGGCGTACCGCGTCTGCGCGCAACTGCTCGTTGTGCGCCTTCGAGCCCGTGAAGTGCTGGAGCAGATTGCCGAAGTTCGCGGGCGACACGATCCGCAGGTCCACGCTGATGCCGTTGTTCGTGACCGCCTTCACTCCGGCGGGCCCGCTCGAGTGCACCTCGCCGATGAGCGACAGCGAGCCGAACGCCTCTGCGAGCGCCTCGGGATCGTGCGAGGTGGCGATCAGATCGAGGTCCTTGCACGTCTCGGTCCAGCGGCGGGCGCTGCCGGCGATCTCAACGCGATCTGCAGCGGGATGGTCGCGGAGGGGGGCGACGAGGCCCTCCGCGGTGTCGAGCGCGCGCGACAGCAGCGTCCGTGGCTTGGGGCGGAAATCGGCGCCGGCTGCAAGAGCGGTGAGGATGTTCTCCTCGGCCTTCGCGCCAAAGCCCGGCAGCGCTCGTATGCGCTCCTGCTCGGCGGCCTCCCGAAGCTCATCCAGGTTCTTGACGCCGAGATCCTCGTAGAGCTTGCGAGCGCGCTTGGGGCCGAGGCCAGGGATGTGCGTCATCTCGATCAGGCCCGGCGGGAACTTGGCCTTCAGCTTCTCGAGCGCCGGGACCGTGCCGGTCTCGAGCAGCGCGTCGATCTTGTCGGCGAGCGTCTTTCCGACGCCGGGGAGCTCGGTCGCCCGTCCCTCGCGTGCCAGCTCCGCGACCGACATCGGAGCGTTGCGGACGGACCGTGCCGCGGTGCGGTATGCGACCACGCGATGCACGATCGCGCCGTCCAGCTCGTAGAGGTCCCCAAGCTCGTCGAAGACGGCCGCGATCTCGGCATTTCGCATTTCCTTAGGCACTGGGGCTTACTCTACGCGGCCCATGTCCGGCGTCTGGCTGGTGCTACCGACATACAACGAGGCCGAGAACATCGAGCCGTTTCTGCGCGCGGTGGTGCCGCGTCTGGCCGAGGCGGCGCCCGCGCACCGGGTGCTGATCGTGGACGACAACTCGCCTGACGGCACCGGCGAGATCGCCGACCGGCTGGCCGCCGAGCTCGATCCCGTGGAAGTGATGCACAGGGCCGGCAAGGAAGGCCTGGGCCGGGCCTATCTCGCCGGCTTCGCGCGGGCCCTCGACGCCGGCGCGGACCGCGTGATGGAGATGGACTCCGACTTCTCGCACGATCCGGCGGACGTGCCGCGCCTGCTCGCGGCGTGCGAGCGCGCCGACATCGCGCTCGGTTCGCGCTATGTGCGGGGTGGCGGCGTGGTCAACTGGCCGCTCCATCGCCGGCTGCTCTCCAAGGGAGGCTCGTGGTACGCGCGCCATGTGCTCGGCGTCGGGGTCCGTGATCTCACCGGAGGCTTCAAGTGCATCCATAGGCGAGTGCTCGAGCAGCTCGACATGCGCTCGATACAAGCCGACGGCTACGGCTTCCAGATCGAGGTCACCTACCGGGCGATACAGGCCGGATTCAAGGTGGAGGAAGTGCCGATCACGTTCAAAGAGCGCGAGCGAGGCGCCTCCAAGATGACGCCGTGGATCGCCCTCGAGGCGGTCTGGAAGGTGCCGGCGCTGCGCTTCAGGCGAGACTGATTCGAGAACGCGACCGTCTCCTCAACCGGAGGCTGGACGCGAGATCGCCCAGCGCCGAGGTTGCATTCGCTCGTGACGGCGAGACGCTCGCGCAACTCGAACCTGAACGCAGTCCGCCTCGACGTTACGCGGACCGCCGGGTGTGCGCGACCGCGATTCCCGATCAGCCGATCGGCCTGGCCGAACTGCGGGCGTCTCGGACCCGTATAGTCGCCGGGCGGTTGTGCAGCCTTCCGAGGTTGCTCCGGTGGTTCCTATACTTTGTAAAGCATTGGGTATGAACAACTGGCGGAGACGCTGAAACCAGCGGAGGAATGAGAGTGGCTGGAAACATCCAGGAAGTAACCGACAACAACTTCAGCGCCGAGGTGCTCGAGTCGGACAAGCCGGTGCTCGTCGACTTCTGGGCGCCGTGGTGCGGACCGTGCCGCGTGATTGCGCCGAGCCTCGAGGAGATCGCCGAGGAGCGCGACGACCTGCGGATCGTAAAGCTGAACGTCGACGAGAACCAGCAGACGGCGGCGCAGTTCGAGGTCATGTCGATCCCGACACTGATCGTCTTCAAGCACGGCCAGATCGCGCACAAGATCATCGGCGCCCTGCCGAAGAAGCGCCTCGAGCAGGAGCTCGAGCCCGCCCTCGCGGCGTAGTTTTCGCCGCCGTTCGTGACGGACTGTTAGCGCTGGCCGACTGCGGCCAGTGCTTCTGTTCGTGAGGCGAACGAGCGCACGCGCACGATCCGGCCGTCGCGGACCGTGTAGAGGTTTGGCAGCTCGTGCTCGTACTCGGTGCCGCGGTGCGTGCCTTCGACCCGCGCGGTGGAGATCACGAGGACGCCGAGGTCGCCCGCGTCGACGAAGTCCTGCGCGAGCCACGGCAGGTTGCCGAACGTCGCGCGCAGCTCCCGGACCCACTCCTTGAAGCCATCGACGCCGCGATAACTCCCGGTGAGGGCGGTGATCTCCACGTCCGGGTGGAGGATCGTGAACTCCTCGTTCGGCACGTCCTCTCCGTCGAGCAGGCGCCGCAGCAGCGGGGCACCTGCCTTGATCAGCTCAACGTTCTCGCTCGACATCGCGTCAAGAGGCGCGTTCGACGGCGATCGTGAGCGACCTCCCCTCGATCTCGATGCGCTCGCCGGCGCCGTTCCCTGACGCGTCGAGCTGAAGGCTCGTCGTCAGGGTCTCGCCTGTCACGTAGTCCTCGTGCGCGCGAACGGCCGCGAGCAGCTCCTCGTCGCCGGCCAGTGTGAGCGCGATCCGGTCCTCAACGTTGAGACCGGCGTTCTTGCGGGCTGCCTGGATCGCCCGCACGACCTCGCGCGCAAGGCCCTCGCGCAGCAGCTCGTCGTCGAGCTCGAGGTTCAGCGCCACGGCGTGCGTGCCGGCGCGCTCGACCTGGTAGCCCTCGAGCGGCTGCAGCGCCATCTGCAGGTCGTCGGCTGCCAGGGGGAACTCCTCGCCGTCGATCGAGACGCCGACCGTGCCGCCACCACGCAGCACGTCGGCCGCGCTCTCGGCATCGAGCGCCGCCACGGCGTCGGCGAGCTGCGGCATCCGCTTGCCGAAGCGGGGCCCGAGTGCGCGGTAGTTGGGCTTCAGCTCCCACGAGCCGAGCTCGTCGGCCTCGCTGGCATAGCGCACCAATTTCACGTTCAGCTCATCGCGCACGAGCTGCTCGAAGCGGCTGATCGCCTCGCGCTCACGCCCGGCGGCCACCACGACCGCCTCGCGGAGCGGCTGGCGGAGCTTCACCTTCGCCTGGCTGCGCGCGCTCCGCCCCAGCTCGACCGCGTCGCGCACGACCGCCATGTCGTGCTCGAGCGCTTCGTCGCGGTACGCCGGATCGGGCTCGGGGTAGTCGCACAGATGGACCGACGGCTCGCTGCCGTCCAGGTTCTCGTACATCGCGTCGGCCACGAACGGCGTGAGCGGCGCGAGCAGCTTCGACACGGTCGTGAGGCACCGGTGAAGCGTGCGGAACGCCGCGGGGTCGCCGTCCCAGAAACGCCGGCGCGAAAGGCGTACGTACCAGTTGGAGAGCTCGTCCACGAACTCGGCGATCGCCCGGCCGGCGAAGGTGGTGTCGTAGTCGTCGAGGCGCTCGATGGCGATCTGGTTCGTCGCCTGAAGCCGCGACAGGATCCAGCGGTCGAGCTCCGTCTCCTCGCCACCCTCGGGCTCGCCGCGGCTGATGCCATTCACGTTCGCGTAGAGCGTCAGGAACCCGTACGTGTTCCAGAGCGTGAGCAGGAACTGGCGCACGCTCTCGCCGATCGTCTCGAGCGAGAAGCGGTAGCCGTCCCACGGCTGCTTGGAGGTGAAGTAGTACCAGCGGAACGCGTCCGCGCCGTAGGTGTTGAGCACGTCCCACGGCTCCACCACGTTGCCACGGCTCTTCGACATCTTCTGGCCCTCGGGGTCGAGGATCAGGCCGAGGCACAGCACGGTCTCGTAGGAGGAGCGGCCGAACAGCAGCGTGGAGATCGCGAGCAGCGAGTAGAACCAGCCGCGCGTCTGGTCGATCCCCTCGCAGATGTAGTCGGCGGGGAAGCGCTCCTTGAACAGCTCGTCGTTCTCGAATGGGGCGTGCCACTGGGCGAACGGCATCGAGCCGGAGTCCCACCAGACGTCGATCACCTCGGGCACGCGACGCATCTCGCCGCCGCACTCGGGACAGGGGAAGGTGATCTCGTCGATGAACGGCTTGTGCAGGTCGTCGGGCGCGTCGCCCGCGAGCTCGCGCAGCTCGGCGACAGAGCCGATGCAGTGCTCGTGTTTGTGGGCGCAGCGCCAGATGGGCAGCGGCGTACCCCAGTAGCGCTCGCGCGAGAGCGCCCAGTCCACGTTGTTCTCGAGCCAGTCGCCCATGCGCCCGTGCTTGATGTGCGGCGGATGCCAGTCGATCGCCTCGTTGGCCGCGAGCAGCTGGCCGCGCCGCGCGGTGGTGCGCACGTACCAGCTCGCCTTCGCGTAGTACAGGAGCGCGGTGCCGCAGCGCCAGCAGAAGGGATAGGCGTGCTCGTACAGCTCCTCCTTGAAGAGCCGCCCCTCGGCGCGCAGCGCGTCGACGATGTCCGGGTTGGCGTCGCGCACCTGGCGACCGGCGAACGGCACGATGCGCTCGTCGAAGGTGCCGTCGCTGCGCACCGGGTTCTGCACGGTCATCCCGTACTTCTCGCCGAGGCGGAAGTCATCCTCGCCGAAGGCGAGCGCCGTGTGGACGATCCCCGTCCCGTCCTCGGTCGTCACGAAGTCGGCGAGCAGCACGGTGTGCGAGCGCGGCCCGAAGTCGGTCACGTACGGGAACGGCGGCTCGTACGCGATGCCCTCGAGCTCCGACCCCTTCATGCGCGCCTCGATCTCCGCGCCCTCGCCGAGCACCCGCTCCACCAGCGGCTCCGCCACGATCAGCCGCTCGCCATCCACGCGAGCACGCACGTAGGTCACGTCGGGATGCACTGCGAGCGCTGCGTTCGACAGCAGCGTCCACGGCGTCGTTGTCCAGCCGAGCAGCGACAGGCCGCTCTCGCCCTTCACCGGGAAGCGCACGAACACCGAGGGGTCCTTCACGTCCCGGTAGCCCTGCGCCACCTCGTGGCTCGAAAGCGCGGTCTCGTCGCGCGGGCAGTAGGGCACGACCTTGTTGCCCTCGTAGAGCAGCCCCTGCTCCCACACCTGCTTGAGCGACCACCAGACCGACTCGATGTACTCGTTGTCGAGCGTGTAGTAGGCGTCCTCGGTGTCGATCCAGAACCCGATCCGCTCGGAGAGTGCCTCCCATTCGTCGATGTAGGCGAGCACGGACTCACGGCATTTGGCGTTGAACTCGGCCACCCCGTAGCGCTCGATGTCTTCCTTCTTGGCGAAGCCGAGCTCCTTCTCGACGGCGATCTCAACGGGCAGGCCGTGGCAGTCCCAGCCGCCCTTGCGCGGCACGTAGTGGCCACGCATCGTGCGGTAGCGGGGGAACACATCCTTGAAGACGCGGGCGAGCACGTGGTGCGAGCCGGGCGGCCCGTTCGCGGTCGGCGGACCCTCGTAGAAGATGTACGGCTTCGAGCCCTCCCGCCGGCGCACCGATTCATGGAACACGTCGCGCTCGCGCCAGCGCTGGAGCACCTGCTCCTCGAGGGCTGGGAACGACTGCTGCGGGTCTACTCGCTCGTAATGGGGCACGAGCAGCGGATTCTATGAGCGCGGACTAGGCACCCAGGCCCGAGTCTGGGATGCTGCCCCCGATGCCCGGATCCGGGCTCGCCCACTCCACCGTCTCCCCGGTATCGCACGATCTCCCGCGCGCGCTTTCCCCGGGGTCGCTGGTCAAGAGTTCTCGCGCGCGCTACCTCTTTGCAGTAATTGCGCTCGCAGGGCTGTATTGGGGTGCGGCGGAGCTCGGCTACGCGATCGAGTTCTCCGGGCCGGTGGCCGCGATCGTGTGGCTGCCTGTCGGCGTGGGGATCACGTTCCTCTACCTCGGCGGTATGAGCCTCTGGCCCGGCGTCGTGATCGGGGACCTGCTCGCCAACGACTACAACACGCTCCCGCTCGGCTCCGCGCTCGGGCAGACCGTCGGGAACACGCTCGAGGTGGTCGTCGCGACGCTGCTGATGCACCGCCTGGTGCGGCGCGGCTCTCCGCTCAACAGCATCAGCGGCCTCGCCGGCATGTTGATCGCCATAGCTGTCGGTACCGCGGTGAGCGCGACCGTCGGCGCGCTTTCGCTGCAGCTCGGCGATGTGATCCCGCTGAGCGCCGCGGCGAGCACGTGGCGCACGTGGTGGCTCGGCGACGCGTCGGGGGCGCTGATCATCGTGCCGCTGGCCATCGCGTGGCACCGCCCGCCGCCTCGCGAGTGGTGGACGGGCCGTCGGCTCGAGCTGACCCTGATGCTTATTGCGGTCGCCGGCCTGAGCGAGCTCGGCCTTCGAACCGAGCAACCGCTGAGCTACCTCGTGTTCCCCGCGCTCATCTGGGCTGCGCTGCGCTTTGGGCAGCGCGGCGCCACACTGGCGATAGCGGTGGCGACCGGTTTCACCGTGTGGGAGACGACCCACTACGTGGGGCCCTTCGTCTACGACTCGATCACCCGCAGCGTGCTCGTCACGCAGCTGTTCATCGCGGTGTCCGCGATCTCCACGCTGTGCCTCGCGGTGGTGGTTTCGGAGCGCGAGGCCTTCGCCGAGGGTCTGCGCGCGTCGCGTGCCCGGATCGTGGAGGCGGCGGACACCGAGAGGCGGCGCCTCGAGCACAACCTGCACGACGGCGCGCAGCAGCGACTGACGGCGCTAACGGTGCGACTCGGCCTGGCGACCGAGAGAGTGCTCGAGCATCCCGAGATCGCGCGGTACGTGCTGGCGGACGCGGAGGGGGAGCTCGCGATAGCAATCGACGAGTTGCGCGACCTCGCGCACGGCATACACCCGACGCTGCTCACGCAGACCGGCCTCGCGAACGCCATCCGCGACCTGGCCGAGCGCTCCGCGGTTCCCGTGCGGCTGATCCAGCTGCCGCCCACGCGGGTGGACGACGCTGCGGAAGCCACCGCGTACTACGTCGTCGCGGAGAGCCTCGCGAACGCCCAGAAGTACTCGCGGGCCTCGCGGGTCGACATACGCGCCGCCTTGACGCCCGGCCTGCTCCACATCCTCGTCGCTGACGATGGCATCGGTGGTGCAGACGAGAGCGCCGGCACGGGGCTGCAGGGCCTTCGGGACCGCGTGGAGGCGATCGGCGGAAGCTTCGGCGTCGAGAGCAGCGCCAGCGCCGGCACGCGAATCGCAGCGGTCATCCCGGCAACGCGGCTGCTGTCCTAGTCGCTCGACCCTTTCACGCGGCAGGGGCGTGGCGGTTACGGCTGCGCTGCGGTCGAGAGGGTTCCGAGCTCCTCGGCCACTGCTTCTGCGTCCGACTCGGTCCCTGCCGCCAGTACGACTTGCTCTCCGCCACGAGCGAGATGTCGCGCCAGCGGCTCGCCGATGCGACCGACACCAATGATCGCGGTCGTCATCAATTCCTCCGGTCGTGACGTTGGCCGGAAAGTACGCAGCTTCAGTGAGAACCAGATGAGGCCTCGTGCCAGATTCGCCGTAGCAGCCGGGTCGAGATCTCCTGCTTTCGCACAAACGCCGCGGCGCCGGTCGAGCCGAGGACCGTTTGGTCCGGCGCCTCGAGCGACACGAGCACAACCACCGTGCCCGGGCGGCGAGCCATGATCAGCCCAGCCGTCTCGATGCCCGTGATACCGGGCATGCGCTTGTCCACGATCACGAAGTCAGGCGCGAGCTCTTCGAGGGACGAGAGAGCTTCAGCCCCGGATGTCGCCTCGCCCACCAGCTCGAACTCGGGGATGGCGTCGATGAGCTCGCCCACGACTCTTCGGAACGGCTCCTGGTCGTCCACGACCATGACGCCCACTAGTCCATCCGCGCCCACCGCGGAATCGTCGCACGCCTGCGCTACGCGGCGAGCTTGCGGCAGATCTCGGCGAGCGAGCGCTTCTCTGTCTCGTCGAGCGCGCCGAATACCCGGCTCACCCGCTCGGTGTGATGAGGGAAGACTCGGCTGACGAGCTCGAGGCCGTCCGGCAGAATCCGCACGAGTGCGGCGCGCCGGTCGTCGATCATGCGCCGCCGGCGAACGAGACCGCGACGCTCGAGCGTTGTGACGACTTCGGTCGCGTTCGCCTTGCTCCAGCCGAGCCGGCGCCGGAGCGTGCGCAGCTCGAGCTCGCCTCCCGCGGTCGTGAGGACCACGAGCGCCGAGAAGCCTGCGGCCGAGATCCCCTCGCGCTCGAGCTCGGCGGCTAGGGTGCGCCGAACGCTGGATTCGGCGCGCACGAGCGCCTCCAGGGCGCGATGGGCAAGTGCGTCACCGATCTCTAGCCTCGACACAGGCGGATCGTAGGTACGTGTGCGGACGCGACATCCGTCACTTGGGGGCAGGGGCGCAACCAAACTCGCCGTACTGAGTTACGGACCTGATGATCATTCGAAAGAGAGTCACAAACAGCACGAGCCCGCGCCGGGTGCTCGCGGCCGCCGCCGCGGTCACGGCCGTCGCTGCGAGCTCCCTCGCCGGTGCCGGAGGCGCCCAGGCGGCACGCGGCATGGAGGTCGCCGTTCAGGACGACGCCGTCTTCGTGAACAACTCGTACTACGGGCGCGACAACGCGCTCGACAAGGCCCAGGCGCTCGGGGCGACGCGCATCCGCGTGAACGCGATCTGGTCGCGACTCGCGAAGAATCCGAACTCATCGCGCCGGCCGAGCAAACGCGAGTACCACTGGGCCGCGATCGACGACCTGATCGACTCGGCCGCCGCGCGCGGGATCCGCGTGCAGCTCAGCCTCACCGGGCCGGTGCCGCGCTGGGCCGCCGGCGATCACCGCGTAGGCGTCTACAAGCCGAAGGCTCACGAGTTCGCGTTGTTCGCCAACGACGCCGCGCGGCATTTCAAGGGCCGGGTGGACCGCTACTCGATTTGGAACGAGCCGAATTGGATCGGCTGGCTGAAGCCGATTGCGTCAGGCCCGCGCATGTACCGCGCGCTGTTCGTGAGCGGTTACCGCGCGATCAAGAGCGCCGACCCGGGCGCCAAGGTGCTGATCGGCGAGACCGCCCCGCGCAAGCGCGGCCGGCTGTCGACGGGTCCACTCGCGTTTCTGCGCGGCGTGACGTGCACCGACGCGAACTGGCGCCGGCACGGCTGCAGCTCGCTGAAGGCGGATGGCTACGCGCATCATCCGTACGCGTATGAGGTCTCGCCGACGAAGGTGACCGGCGGTCGCGACGATGTGACGATGGCGACTCTCGGCCGTCTCACGCACGCCCTCGCGAAGCTGCGCGCCAACCGCGCGCTGCGGACGCCGGGCGGCGCGTCGCTGTACCTCACCGAGTACGGGTACTTCACACACGGGCGCCACTCCCTCGGCACGCGCAGGACCTCGGCCTACCTCAAGGCCGGCTTCCGGCTCGGGCTACGGAACCGCGCGGTGAAGCAGATGCTGCAGTACATGCTCGTCTCGCCGCCCGGAGGGGCGAACTGGGACACGGCGCTGCTCGCCACCAACGGCAACGCGCGGAGCGCGTACTTCTCCCTGAAGGCGTGGACGAACGCCGCGGCGGCGCACAACATGATCGCCCGGCCGAGCGGGCCGATCTACCTGCCGCCGCGCCCCGCGAGCTAGGCGCGAGCGCTCAGGCGCGCGACCGGTTCGACCGCCTGCTGCCCGGCAGCGGGTGCGTCGAGCCGGCGCCCCTCCACGAGCGCCTTCATGTTCGCCGTCGCCTCGCCGAGGCGGGAGCCGAGCGACGGGATCGAGTGCGTGCCGGAGACTGGCATGGCGTCGCGGTACTCGTAGATGCGCGCGTGGGAGTCGGCGTGCCGGACGGAGTACACGAGCCGGCCGACCACGTCGAGGGTCGCGCCTGCGCCGCACACCACGATCGCGGTGGGATCGAGCGCGCGGAGAGCGCGGGACACACGCTCCTGAGCGAGGCCCATCGAGAGCAGCAGCACGCGGAAACCGGCGCGGCGAAGCGCGAGCTCGAGCGCCTGCACATGAATCGCCTCGACGTCGAGCATCGGGCTCGAGTCGAACAGCAGCACGCCCTCCTGGCGCGTGGCCGGGGGCGCGACGCGGCGCATGGCGTGAAGCCAGCCGGTGGCCCAGCGGCAGGCGAGCTCGTACTCGGCCTCGCGGCCCTCGCGGTCACGCGCGATCTCGAGCGCCGGGAGGAGCAGGTCCTCGATCGTCCGCTCGACCGAGCGCACGGCGAGGCTCTCCTCCATCGTGCGGTCGGCGACGCTCTCGTCGAAGCGGTCGAACGACTCCACCAGGCGCGCGGGCGATGTCGGCCCCTCGCCTCGCTGGCGCGCGACCTCGATCGCCGACGAGATGTTGTGCGTCTCGAGCAGCGCGCGGCGGAGCGCCTCGAGCTCCGCGAGCTCGTACTGACGGTGACCGCCACTCGTGCGCCGTGGCTTGGGATAGCCGAAGCGGCGTTCCCAGCTGCGCAGTGTGTTCGGGCTCACGCCAAGTAGCTCGGCAGCCGCGTTCGTTCTGATTCCACTCATGTGAAAGCCCCCTGGTCGGTCGATTGCGACCGGTCCCCTGCCGCCAGACTGCGGAGGTTTTCGCGCTTTTTCCGAACGGACACAAGCGCTGAACCCGATCTTGCACTGCTTCCGCCCTCGATATCGGCGCAGTCCTTCACAACGCCGCTGGGCGGGTTGTTGCAGTGGACGGGTGTTCTACAGGGAAGGGCCCACGAGCCGCATCGGTTCGAGTGCGACCAGCGCGCCGCGAGGCGGCCCGCACGGGGTCACGCGTGCTTCGAGCCGGCCGAACACGGGCCGGTCGCCGCGGATCAGCCGGATCGCGACGAGCGCGACGCCGCGCGCGCCGTTGGCGGCGCGGGCCACGCGCACTGCGAGCTCGTCGTCGCTCTCGGGGCTCGTCATCACACGCAGCAGGTTGGTTCCGATCAGGTCGGGCTCGGGCGAACCGAACAGCCGCTCGGCCGCCTCGCTCACCGCACTGATGCGCAGGTCGCTCGTCACTACGAGGAACGACATGCCCTCGGCAGGCAGCGCCTCCCGCGACGCCGCGAGCAGTACCCCCATGCCACAGTCAGAGCAAACTCTCTCAGGGCGCCTGTCGCCGCGCGGCGCGCGCTCCTCGCGAACGTTGCCGCAGCGGGAGCAGAAGCGAATGCGATCGTTCGGCGAACGCACCGCCTGGAGGAACGGGCGTCCCCCATGAGCCAATTGGGTGGTCACGAGTCTGGCGCTCCTTTGAATGCCTGCCGAGGGTCCGTCCTCGGTTGTGGAGCGACTAGAACATGGCTCGCTATCAGCGCGTTAGCGCGCGCGCGTCAATGCATCGTTTCGCGGCCGAAGTCCGTGCGTTCGATCGCCCGAAACGGCCTCCTGGGGCGCCCGTGCACGGCTCTTGCGGCGAACTGGACGCAATCGCTGGCCGCGGGTGCGTGTCCAGGGATTACGATCGACGGCGTGCGCGGGCTCGTGCTCGTATGCGGGCTGGCCGCCGCCGCACTTGCATCGGGATGCGGGGGCGATCACAGCCTGCCGGCCGCCTGCCGTGAGGGCAGCGGTGCCGTCACGCGCGCACTCAGCGCCGCGCCGGGACGCGTCCAACTTGCGGACGGCGTGCCGCTGTCGCGATGCGTCAGGCGCGCCG
>DASVXS010000106.1:0-7193 GCA_036392575.1 Thermoleophilaceae bacterium
GCGGGATCGCCTTGGGGCATCCTACGGCGCGGCCGGCTGACTGCCGAGGACGGAACCTTCGACGGGCGAGTGGCCAGCGCTGAGCTCGACGGCGATCGCTGGCTGCTCGAGCCTGCCAACGAGCCGCTGTCGCTCGTGCGCGCTGACCCGGGCGACTTCGTGCTCCGCCTCCGACGGCAGCGGGACCACGAACTCACGGCCGAGATTGCGCTCCGTCCGCGCCTCGCTCGCGGCTTCGGCGTGTTCCGCGACCGCTGCGCGGCGCGCGCGGTCGAGGTGGAGATCGCGAGCGCATCGGACACCCCGTCCGCGCGGCGGCTGGCCGAGCGAACCGGCCTGCGCCTTCACATCGGGGACACTGCAGACCGAGTCAGAGAGCTGCAGCAAGAAGGGTCTCTCGTGAGCGTCCTCGGGGACGGCGCGCATGCCGCGGCGGCGTTCGACGCGTCGGATCTCGCGGTCGGCCTGAGCTCCGGCGTCAGCGGACGCTTCGCCGCCCGAGCGGACCTGCTCGCGCCGGGACTCGAGGCCGTGGGTGCGGTGGTCGAAGCCGGCGCCCGGCGCGACCTGGCGGTACGCGACGGTGCTGCCGTCGCCGTCCTCTCAGGCGCCGGTGGAGCGACGTGGGGAGCTCTCAGGACGATTCCGTTCAAGGTCGCAACACGTCCCGATCACCTTGGCGGAGTCGCGGCCATCTCCGACAGTCTCGTGCGACTACGTGGCGGCCGACCGGCCCGAACCGTGACCCAACGGCTCAGCGATCCGCAGCCCGAGCGCTGGGGGCGCGAGGGCGCCGAGGAGGTGCTCGCTCACCTCCACAGCCGGCCCCGCGGCCTGACCAGCGAGGAGGCGCGCGAACGGTGGCAGCGACCTCCGGACGAGGCCGAGGAGCGCGGGCTCGTCGGCCTCATGGCTGAGCAGGTCAAGTCACCGCTCGTGGCTGTGCTGGCCGCGGGCGCCGGGATGTCCGTCGCGCTCGGTGCGATGGGGGACGTGGCGATGATCGGAGCGGTCGTGGTCGCGAACGCGTTCGTCGGCGCGTGGGAGGAAGGCCGTGCCGGGCAGGCAACGCGGGCTCTTCGGGAGACGTCGGCTCGTACGGCGCGCGTCCTCCGCGACGGCGACGAACGGGTGCTCGCGGCGGAGGCGCTCGTGCCGGGCGACGTGATCTTGCTTGCCTCCGGGGACCGGATCGCAGCCGACGCGCGCTTGCTCGAGTCCGATTCGCTCGAGGTCGACGAGGCCTCGCTGACCGGCGAATCGCTGCCTGTGCCGAAGTCGGCCGACAACGGGGGCGCGTCGTCGCGCGTCGTCCTCGACGGCACCGATGTGACCACCGGGACGGGGCGGGCGGTTGTGGTGGCTGTAGGCGATGAAACGCGCATGGGCGCCATCGCGGCTGCGCTCGCGGACAGCGGCGACCGCCAGACGCCGCTCGACGCGAGGCTCGGGCGAATCCTATGGCGTGCGCTTCCGCTCATCGCCGTCGGTGGCGGGATCGTGACTCTCGCGGGCGTTCTCCGGGGGCAGCCTGCGATGCAGCAGATCGCACTCGGAGCGAGTGTCGCCATCGCGGCGGTCCCGGAGGGTCTGCCGCTCCTCGCCGGGGTCGCCAGCGCCGGTGTGGCCCGCCGGCTCGCGAAGCGGCGCGCGCTGGTCACGCGCCTCGCGGCGGTCGAGGCGCTCGGGCGCGTGGACGTCGCGTGCATCGACAAGACCGGCACGATTACGACGGGACGGCCGGCCGTGACCCTCGTCGTGGCTGCCGGCGGCGAGACGGGCTCCCCACCGGACCTGGACCCGGAGCTCGCCGACGTGCTCAGGACCGCGGCAAAGGCGAGCCCGTCTCCTGATGCAGCCGACAGGAACGCCCACCCAACCGACACAGCGGTTCTCGACGCGGCACGGCTCTCCGGCTTGACCGAAGATTTGCCGCCCCGGGATACCGAGGCTCGCTTCGAGCCAACCCGAGGCTTCCACGCCACTCTCGCGGATCGCCGGCTGTCCGTGAAGGGCGCGGTGGAGGTGCTGGCGCCTCGATGCACTCGCGTGCGGCTGGAGGGACGCGAGCAGCGGCTCACGAGGGCCGAGCGCGAACGCCTCACGGCGCGCGCGGAGCGGCTCGCGGGCGAGGGCCTGCGGGTGCTACTGGTCGCCGAGACGCACGCCGACGTACCCGCGGACCAGCCGACTGACCTCACTGCGCTTGGGTTTGTCTGCATCAGCGATCCGCTCCGCCCCACCGCGGCCGCAGCGATCGTCCGGTGCCGCGAAGCAGGAGTTCGCGTGGTGATGATCACCGGCGATCACCCGGCCACGGCCGACGCGATCGCCCGCGCCGTAGGGCTTCCATACGGGCCGGAGCGCCTGCTCACGGGCGCCGAGATCGCGAGCCTGGACGACGACGCGTTGAGGGAGCGTCTCGAGCGCGCCACGGTGATCGCTCGCAGCACTCCGCTCGACAAGCTGCGAATCGTGGAGCTGCTTCGCTCCGCGGGGCGCGTCGTGGCGATGACGGGCGACGGCGTGAACGACGCCCCCGCCCTGCGGCTTGCCGACGTGGGCGTGGCGATGGGCGATGGCGGCACGGAGGTCGCGCGCGAGGCCGCGGATCTCGTCGTGACCGACGACGACTTCTCCACTCTCGCCGAGGCCCTCGTGGAGGGCCGGGCATTCTGGAAGAACCTGCGCCGCGCGCTAGGTCTTCTCCTGGGCGGGAACGCCGGGGAGGTCGGCCTGATGACCGCGGCGGGCATCGCGGGGCTGCCGTCGCCACTCACCACTCGCCAGGTGCTGACCGTGAACCTGGTGACGGACGTTTTGCCCGCCGTCTCGGTGGCAGTGCAGCCACCCGAGCATCGCAATCTCGCCGACCTTCGGCGCGAGGGCGGCGTCGCCCTCGACGCGCCGCTGCGCAACGACATCATCAGGCGCGCCGTGGCAACTGCTGCCCCCAGCGTGGCCGCGTACGTGGCGGCGTCACGCAGAATGCCCGCGGCAGCGGCGCGCAGCGTCGCCTATACCAGCATCGTCGCCACCCAGCTGACGCAGACCGTCGATCTGGGCTGGGCTGAGGGGCGCCTGACGAGCTCAGTGCTCGCGGCCGTCGGTGGGTCTGTTGCCGTGCTGGCGGCGACCCTCACGGTTCCCTGGTTGCGCAGCTTCCTCGGTTTCGCGCCGCTGCCCGCCTCCGGCCTCGCTCTCGCGACTGCAGCCGCGCTGGCCGCTCCGGCGGTGGGGCGCGCTGCGCCCGTCGAGCGCTTCTTCGGTGTGCCCCTCAGCGGCGCGGCAGCCTGAGTCTCCCCTGCGGCCGCTGACGCGCACGTGCGGCCACGTAGCCTCCGCCACCGCCGAGAACCGCGACGGTTGAGATTGCCGCGGCTATCCGCAGGCGGCGCGCGAGCTTGTCGAAGCGCATGATCTGCCAGCCCTGCTCGCGCGCGACCGCCTCGAGCGGGCCATCCGGGTTCACGGCGACCGGGTGGCCGATGGCGCGCATCATCGGCAGGTCCGACTCGGAGTCGGAGTACGCGTAGGACCTCTCCAGGTCGATGCCTCGCTTCTCGGCTAGCTCACGGATCGCCGTCGGCTTGCCATCGCGGTACACGAAGGGACCTTCCGGGCGCCCCGTGTACACGCCGTCCTTGATCTCCGCGCGCGTGCCGATACCGCCGTCGAATCCGAGCACATGGGCGAGTAGCTCGGCAAGCTCGTTAGACGCCGCGGTGACGATGAACACGGGCCGGCCTGCGTCCTGGTGCTCGTAGGCAACCTGCAGCATCTCCGGATAGACGCGCGGGAGGATGCCGGCAAGCACCTGCGACCCAAGGCGCTCGAGGTCCTTCACGCGCTGGCCCGCGAGCGCGTCCAGCACGCGCTCGCGCAGCGCGTCGCTCTTCTCGTCGGTCGTGCCAGCGAGGCGGAAGTGGATATTCGCCCACACGTCGCGCGCCAGCTGGCGCCGGCTCATGAGCCCCGCCTGGTAGGCGGCACGGCCGAACTGGAAGGCGCTCGAGCCCTCCATGAGGGTCTTGTCCAGGTCGAAGAACGCCGCGCCTAGCGGCTCCTCGCCTGCCATAGGCGACTCCTAGTTGCCGTTGACTTCGATGACCAGCGCGTCGCCCTGACCGCCGCCGGAGCAGAGGGCCGCGACGCCGAGTCCGCCCCCGCGACGGCGAAGCTCGTGCACGAGCGCGCCGATGATGCGCGCGCCGCTCGCCCCAAGTGGGTGACCGAGCGCGATCGCGCCGCCGTTGACGTTCACCTTCGACTCATCGATCCCGAGCATCCGCATCGAGTTGAGAGCAACCGAGGCGAACGCCTCGTTGATCTCGAAGAGGTCGACGTCGTCGATCGAGACGCCAGCCTTCTCGAGCGCCGCCTTGGTCGCATTGGCGGGAGTGCGGGCCAGGTACGGGAAGTCGTCCGCCACGGCGGCCTGGGCCACGATCGTCGCGATCGGCTTCGCGCCGTTCGAGCGCGCCCACTCGTCGGAGGACAGCACCATCGCGCCGGCGCCGTCGTTGACGCCTGGCGAGTTGCCCGCGGTATGCGACCCGTCCTTGCCGGCGAGGCCGGGGAGCTTCGAGAGCGCTTCGAGCGAGGACTCGCGGCGCGGGGCCTCGTCGACCTCGACCGTGGTTTCGCCCTTCTTCGACTTGACCGTGACGGGCACGATCTCCTCGGCGAGGCGGCCCTCGTCCGTGGCCTGGATGGCGAGCTCGTGGCTGCGAAGCGCGAACTTGTCCATGTCCGCGCGCGTCATCTCCAGCTCGTCGCCCACCTCGGTGGCCTCCTGGAACATCTGCTTGTCGGTGAACGGGTTGGTGAGGCCGTCGTGCACCATCGCGTCGAGCGCCTTGGCGTCGCCCATGCGATAGCCGAAGCGCGCCTGCTTGAGCAGGTACGGCGCGCCCGACATCGACTCCATGCCGCCGGCGACGGCCACGTCGAGGTCGCCGGCACGCACCGACTGGTCGACCATGCCCGCCGCCCGCAGCCCCGAGGCGCAGACCTTGTTCACGGTCTCCGACGAGACCTCCCTGGGGATGCCGCCCTTGATCTGCGCCTGGCGCGAGGGGATCTGACCCTGGCCTGCCTGCAGAACCTGCCCAAAGACGACGTGCTGCACCTGCTCGGGCTTTACCTCCGCGCGCTCGAGCGCGGCTGCGATCGTCGTGCCGCCCAGATCGGTGGCGTCGAGCGATGAGAGGCCGCCGCCGAGCCTGCCGAAGGGTGTGCGCGCGGTGCCGAGGATGACTGTCTTGGGCATGTGTTCGGATCGTCTCCCTGGTGCGTTGACGAGCGAACCTTAGCGATGGTTTGCGTCCGGTCGCGCACGGTTACACTGCCCGCTCGATGGGAGAGATTCGTGTGAACGCTCGCGGGGGAGCGTCGGGACAGACCGATGCCGACACCCGCGTGGTCGGGCTCTTCGAGGGAGAGGCACTTGACACCCCCGCGCTTCAGGCGCTCGTGGAAGCGGGCGAAGCCAAGCCGCGTCTGAAGAGCGTGGCCGTAGCTCACGACGGCGGCACGCGAGTGCTGATCGCCGGACTCGGCAAGCGCGACGAGTTCGACGCTGAGAAGGCGCGCGTGGCGGCCGCCAGTGCCGTCGCGAAGGCGAAGGAGCTGGCGACGCGCTCGCTGTCGTGGGAGGCGCCAACCGACGACCCGCGCCACGCCGCGGCGCTCGTCGAGGGCACCCTGCTTCGGCTCTACGAGTTCAACCAGTACAAGTCCAACCGCGACGACGACGAGAACAACCGCACGGCGGTCGAGTCGCTCGAGATCGTGGGCGACGGCGACCTCGATGCGGCCGTGAACGAAGCTCGCGTGCGCGCCCTCGCGCAGAACGCAGCGCGCGATCTGCAGAACCAGCCCTCCAACGTCGCCACGCCGGAATACCTGGCGAACCGCGCTCGAGAGCTTGCCGCGGCGCACGACGCGCTCAGCTTCGAGGCCTTCGAGCGCGACCAGATCCGCGAGATGAATATGGGCGCCTTCTCCGCGGTTGCACAGGGAAGCGACCGCTCGCCGCGCCTGATCGTGCTGCGCTACGAGGGCGGCGGCAGCGGGCCGCACCTCGGCTTCGTGGGCAAGGCCGTGACCTTCGACACCGGCGGCATCTCGATCAAGCCCGCGGGCAAGATGCACGAGATGAAGTTCGACATGTCGGGCGGCGCGGCCGTGATCGAGGCGATGGGCGCGATCGCGCAGCTTGGCGTGCCTGCTCGCGTCACCGCCGTCGTGCCCGCGACCGAGAACATGCCGAGCGGCCACGCGATGAAGCCGGGCGACATCGTGACGGCGATGAACGGCAAGACGATCGAGATCAACAACACCGACGCCGAGGGGCGGTTGATTTTGGCCGACGCCCTCGCCTACGCGGTCGACCAGGGCGCCGAGCGGATCGTGGACCTCGCCACGCTCACCGGCGCGATCGTGACAACGCTCGGCTCGACGTACTGCGGCTACTTCTCGAACGACGATGACTGGTACGCCCGCGTGGAGGCCGCCGGCAAGGCGACCGGCGAGGAAGGCTGGCGGCTGCCGCTGCACCCCGAGTACTTCGAGCTCACCAAGGGGCAGTACGCCGACCTGACAAACAGCTCGGAGGCGCGCAAGGCGGCCTCGATCTACGCGGCCGAGTTCCTGCGCCAGTTCGTGGACGGCAGGCCCTGGGTGCACTTTGACATCGCCGGGGTGGCGTGGGGCATGACGCGCCCGTACGTGGGCAGCGGCGCTTCCGGCTTCGGCGTGCGCACGCTGATCGAGCTGGCCGAGACGGCCGGCGGCTAGGCAGCTCACGAGCTGCCTGACTCCGGGTGCGACCAGGCGCGCTTGCGCCACGGCGGGCTGATGTCGGGGAACGCGTCGCGCCGGTCGCGCACGCCCTCGAGCGGCACGAGGCGCAGGCTCGGTGCTGCGGTGGTGCGCTCGTTGAGCCCGGCGCCCGGATAGAGCGGCTCATAGCTGTAGCTCTTGCCGTGCACCAACGGGAGCCCGCCGCCGAACCGAACGCTGTGGCGCTTCGAGTCGAGCGGGATGTGGCCCGCGTGACTCCCGCGCGAGACCCGCGACCAGCCGCTGTACTCGCCCCAGACCCCCTCGCAGCGGCGCTGCTTGCACCAGCGCCAGCCGCCGTGCGCGGTGGAGCGGATCGCCGCCCTGCCGTCCGGCCCGACGCGCAC
>DASVXS010000107.1:0-12258 GCA_036392575.1 Thermoleophilaceae bacterium
CACTGGCCCCGTGCACGTGAAACCGAAGTTCGTGAAGCCGGGTCAGCGCTTCACCGTCACGATCACCGACGCGAACGTGCGCCAGGCGACCGTGAGCCTGACGGGCGTGTCGAACGATCCGATTCAGGCGGACGCGACCAACCGCACGGCAACGCTCACGGTCCCGGCGACGGCGAGCTGCGGCAACAAGCTCGTCACGGTGGAGGGCGACGTGAGCGCGCAGGCCTACGTGGGCGTGGGTCGGTAGACCTCGCCGCGGCGATCGTGCTCCATCTCGTCCGCGACGGCCGCCGCCGCCTCGGGCCCGAGCTCGCGCTCGACGATCCAGAGCGCCATGTCGATGCCGGACGTCACGCCGCCGGAAGTCACGAGGTCGTCGTGGTCGACCACGCGTGCGTCGACAACCTCGGCGCCGGATGAGCGCAACTCGTCGATCGCGTGATGGTGCGTGACCGAAGGCCGCCCCGCGGTGATGCCCGCGGCCGCGAGCACCATGCCGCCCGTGCACACCGACGCGATGCGCGCGCCGCGCTCGTGCAGCGCACGAAGCGCCGCCGGCAGGTCGCCGCGCTGGGCCTCGGCCCAGGCGCCCTGCTCGCCGCGATCGTTCCAGCCGCCGCCCGGCACCACCACCAGGTCGTAGCCCTCGCCGAGCACCGCGTGCGGCACGATCACGAGTCCGTGGCTCCCGTGCACGCGCTCCTGTGGCTCGAGCGTGACCAGGTCGGTCGCCCAGCCGGCGTTGCGGAACACCTCGTACGGCCCGATCGCGTCGAGCTCGTCGAAGCCGTCGAACACCACTATTCCGATCTTCATGCCGGGACCCTAGAGCCACGCTCGGCGAACAGGTACTCGTTCATGCGCGCGAGCCCGGCGGCGTCGTGCACGTCGTCCTCGAGGTGCGGCACGAGGATCATCGGGTCGCGACCCAGCTCGCGCTCGAGGCGCTCGAGGTTCGCGCGGTCGCCGCGCGCGATGTCGCGGTAGTCGTCGAAGTTCCGCGCCACCTTGCGGCCGAGTCCCTCGCCGAGGAGCGCCGCGAGGTCGTCTTCGACGTCGTCGTCTCCCGGGTCCTCGATCATCGTCATCCGGTTCACGATCACGCCGCCCGACGGCATGTGCCGCTCGCGCAGCCTGCGGTGGAAGAACACGGCCTCGTCAACTGCCGCCCCCCGCGGCGAGGTGACGACGAAGAACACGGTGCGCGGGTCGGCGAGCATCTCGTTCACGCGGCGGGCCCGCTCGCTGAAGCCCTCCGCCATGTCGCCGAAGCTCTGGAAGAACTCCGACAGGTCCTGGAGCATGTCGACGCCGGTCACGCGCTTGAGCACCGAGAACATCAGCCCCGTGCTCCGGCCGAGCAGGCGCAGCCCGGTGCGACTCGGCTTGAGGAAGAACTGCAGCGAGCGCGAGTCCACGAAGCGCGACAGGCGCTCGGGGGCGTCGAGGAAGTCGAGCGCGTTGCGCGTAGGAGGCGTGTCGAGCACGAGCAGGTCGTAGCGCTGCTCGTGGTGCAGCTCGTAGAGCTTCTCCATCGCCATGTACTCCTGCGAGCCGGCGACGGCGTTCGACAGCTCCTGGTACACGCGGTTTGCGAGGATCGCGTCGCGCGAACGTTCGTCGGGCGCGTGCCGCTCCACGAGTTCGTCGAAGGTGCGCTTGGCGTCGAGCATCAGCGCCCACAGCTCGCCATCGCCACCGAGGCCGGCAGCCTCGAGCACGGCTGGATCGACCCGGCGCTCCTCGTTGCCGAGCTCCGGCAGCCCGAGCGAGTTGGCGAGCCTGCGCGCGGGGTCGATCGTGAGCACCGCGACCTTGAGCCCCTGCGCCGCCATCCCGGTGGCGATCGCAGCGGCCGTCGTGGTCTTGCCCACGCCGCCCGAGCCCGCGCAGACGCAGATCGAGCGGCCGGACAGGATCTCGGCGACGCCCTCGGTCACAGCTTCCTCTCGAGCTCGAGCGAGAGGCGCTCGAGCGAGTCGAGCGAGAGCTCCGGCTCGAACAGGAAGGGCAGCGTGGCCACGTTCGCTGCGCTCGCGCGGCGCAGGCGGCGCAGCTGCGAGCGCTGGCCGCGTGCGCGCACGTGCTCGGCGTGCGCGGCGTTGAGCGCCGCCGCGACCGCGGGGACGGGGTGCGTGCCGTCGGCCGCCTCGATCTGCTCGCCCTCCTCGCCGCTGAAGCGCTCGGGGTAGAGGGCGTTCGCGACGACCGCGTCGAGCTCCATCCCCATCCTCGTATGCAGCGCCTGCTCTAGCTCGATCGTCTCGTTCACCGGCATCTCCTCGGGCAGCGCGACCGCGAGCACGCCGGTCTGCCGCGGGTCGCGCACGAACCGGTCGACGCGGTCCGCGTGGTTTTGGATCGGCCCCGCGCGCGCCACGTCGCGGAAGGTGGCGGGCGTGTGCAGCATGCCGAGCCCGTGCCCCGTCGCAGGCGCGTCGAGGATCACGAAGTCGTACGGCCGCGCGCCGGCCGTCCGTCGCTCGAGCTGGGCCAGCTCCCACACCTTGCCGATCGTGAGGAACTCGCGCGTTCCGGGCGCCGCGGCGGCGAAGTACTGGAAGAGCCGGTTCTCGAACAGCAGCTGGTAGAGCGGGCCGGGCACCCGCTGCCGCAGGTACTCCTCCATCGCGTGCTCTGGGTCGATCGAGATCGCGAACAGGCGCTCCGCCAGCTCGGTCTCGTGGTAGCCCACGCCCTCACGCCGGAAAACCCGCGACATTCGCTCCTGCTTGGCCACCTCGCACACGATCGTGCGCTTTCCGGCGCGCGCAGCGAGCAGGCCCAGCGCAGTGGCGACGGTGGTCTTTCCGACCCCGCCCTTGCCGGTGACGAAGATCAGCCGCTTGTCGAGTAGCGACGACATGAAGAAAAGAGGGTAGGGCCGGGGAAGGATTCCCCATCAATCGTGAGAAATACGGGATTCGACATGGGTCTGTTCGACCGAAAGAGCGCCACCCCGAGGGAAGAGGCGCGAAATAGATCGGAGTCCGCAGTGACACGCGAGCCAGACAAGCCTGGGGCAAAGGTCATCGCGTTCGCCAATCAGAAGGGCGGGGTGGCCAAGACCACGACGACGCTGAACCTAGCCGCGGCGTTCGTCGAGAAGGGACACCGCGCGCTCTGCGTGGACATGGACCCGCAGGCCAATCTCACGATGAGCCAGGGGATCGACCCGGACACGCTCGAGTCTTCGATGTACGACGTGCTCGTGCACCACATCTCCATCCGCGAGGTGATCCGGCGGCGCGAGGTGGACATCGCCTGTGCGTCGATCGACCTGGCCGGGGCCGAGATCGCGATGTCCACCCAGATCGGCCGCGAGCGCTCGCTGGAGAAGGCTTTCGCGCCCATCAAGGACGACTACGACTTCATCTGCATCGACACGCCGCCGAGTCTCGGGCTGCTCACGATCAACGCGCTTACGGCCGCGGACAAGGTCATCGTCCCCGTCCAATGCGAGTATCTGTCGATGCGCGGGCTGATCCAGCTTCAGAACACGCTTTCGATGATTCGCGAGAACCTCAACCCGGATGTCGAGATCGAGGGCATCCTGCCGACTCTCGTCGACACGCGCACGATGCACGCCAAGGAGGCGATCGAGCTGCTCGAGGAGAACTTCGGCGACCGGGTGTTCGCCTCGCGGATCAAGAAGACCGTGCGCTTCGCGGAGGCGCCGGTGAAGGGGATGTCGGTGCTCAAATACGACCCTGACGGAAAGGCGGCGTACGCCTACCGGCAGCTGGCAGAGGAGGTTCTCGCCAATGGAACGCGGTAAGCGAGCGAGCATGCGCGAGGGCCCACTGTCGGCCCTCTTCCGCCGTACCGAGGAAGAGGGGATCGGCGACACGCCCGCGCCTCGCGAGGAGAAGCCGCGTGAGGAGGAGCCCCGCCGCGAGCCCTCGAAGGAGCAGCTGCGCCCGGCGCCGCCGTCGGCACGCGAGCCGCAGCTCACGCGTGAGGCTCGCGCCGTGCCGTCGCCGGAGGAGCGCCTGCGGGCCGTCTTCTCCTCGGACATCCCGGAGAACATCCTCGACAAGCCGTCGCAGTCGCCCCAGCCTCAGCCCACGTCCGAGTGGGTGCCGGCGGGCGATCCCACCCGCGGCCCCGTGCTACGCGTTGTCGGCGTGGGCGGCGCGGGCGTGAACGCGGTCAACCGCATGATCGAGGCCGGCGTCGAGGGCGTGGACTTCATCGCCGTAAACACCGACGCGCAGTCGCTCCAGTCGTCGGAGGCCTACGAGACCGTGCACATTGGCGCCGAGGTCACGCGCGGTTTGGGCGCGGGCTCGAACCCGGAGCTCGGCCGGCAGTCGGCGCTCGAGGACTACGACCACCTGAAGAGCCTGCTGAAGGGCGCCGACATGGTGTTCATCGCCGCGGGCGCGGGTGGCGGCACTGGCACCGGCGCGGCGCCCGTGATCGCGCGCATCTCGCGTGAGGTCGGTGCGCTGACGGTCGGCATCATCACGAAGCCGTTCTCGTTCGAGGGTTCGCGCCGCGCTCTGCAGGCCGACCAGGGCGTGGAGGAACTCGCGCGCGAGGTCGACACCCTGATCACGATCCCGAACTCGCGCCTGCTGAGCGTGCTCGACAAGCAGACGTCGATGGTCGAGGCGTTCCGCGTGGCCGACGACGTGCTGCGCCAGGGCGTGCAGGGCATCTCCGATCTCGTCACGCTGCCGGGGCTGATCAACCTCGACTTCGCGGACGTGCGCACGATCATGTCGCAGGCGGGGCAGGCGCTGCTCGGCATCGGCATGGCGACCGGCGAGCACCGCGCGATCGAGGCGGCGCAGCGCGCCGTGGAGTCGCCGCTGCTCGAGACCTCGGTGGACGGCGCGCGCTCGATCCTGCTGTCGATCACCGGTGGCCGCGACCTCTCGCTGTGGGAGGTCAACGAGGCGGCCCGCGCGGTGTCCGAGGCGGCGCATCCCGACGCGAACATCATCTTCGGAGCCATGGTCGACGAGAAGGTCGTGGACCAGGTGTGGGTCACCGTCGTCGCCACCGGCTACGGCGACCGCCCCGTGCGAAGGGCCGCTCCGCGAGCCGAGTCTGCGGATCGGACCGAGCGCTTCGAGCGGCCCCGCAGGGACGCCCGCGAGGCGGACCACGAGCCCCGCGTGACCCGGACTCGCGTGAGCTCTCTGGGCGAACTCGACGTCCCAGAGTTCATCCCGCGCGCGTAGTCTGACGGCTCCAAACCGCCGCTCTGCTGCGTCCTCGGGGATTCGCGGTATTGGCATACCGCTTCACCCCTGCGTCATTGCATAGCTTGGTTTTCGCTCGTCAGACTCCGCGCGCCGCGCCTCGGTAGACGATCATCTCGCCATGAAGGGCGTCGTCGCAGCCGGACATCCGCTCACCGCTCAGGCGGGGGCGGATGTTCTGCGTTCCGGCGGCAACGCGGTCGATGCCGCGGTGGCTGCCGTGCTCATGTCGTTCGTATGCGAGTCGCCACTCACCGGCCCGGGCGCCGGAGGATTCATGCTCGTGCACACGCCCGACGGCGAGGACGTGCTGCTCGACTTCTTCGTCGCCGCTCCCGGGCGAGGGCTCGACCGGCTCGAGCCGGCTCCACTGATGCCGATCGACGTCGAGTTCTCGAAGGAGGCGGTCCAGGTCTTCAACATCGGGCCCTCGTCGTGCGGCGCCTACGGCACCACGCTCGGACTGGCACACGCGCTCGAGCGCTTCGGCAGTGTGCCGCTGTCGGCGCTCGTGGAGAGGCCGGCGCGCGCGGCGCGCGAGGGCGTGGAGATCAACGACATCCAGTCGTACCTCCACAAGATTCTCGGGCCGATCCTGTCCTCCACGCCCGAGGCGGCGGCGATCTACGAGCCGAAGGGGCGCCCGTTGCGTCCGGGCGAGACGATCTACCTTCCCGCGCTCGGCGACCTGCTCGAGCGCCTCGGCGCCGAGGGACCCGGTTTCCTCTACACCGGCGACGTAGGCGCGGCCGCCAGCAACTGGCTGCTCGAGCGCGGAGGGCTGCTCACCCGCGACGACCTCGCGGCGTACGAGCCGATCGAGCGCGAACCGGTGCGCGCTCGCTACCACGGCCGCGACGTGCTCACGAACCCGCCGCCCTCGTCGGGCGGGATCCTGATCGCGCACTCGCTGAACCTGCTCGAGCGCCTCGGGCGCCGCCCAGATCCCCGCACGCTCGTCGGCGTGATGGCGCGCACGAACCGGGAGCGCACCGAGGAGTTCCTGTCGGGTCTCCACTCCGAGGGCTATCTCGAGAGCTTCCTGGCGCACGAGGCGCTCGACTCGGCCGCCCGCGAGGTGGGCAGCCGACTCGGGTCGACCACGCACATCTCGGTCCTCGACGACCGTGGTCGCTGCGCATCCGTGACGTGCTCGAACGGCTCGTCGTCAGGCGTGATCGTGCCGGGAACCGGGCTGCACCTGAACAACATGCTCGGCGAGCAGGACCTGAACCCGCACGGGTACCACCGCCACGAGCCCGGTCGCAGGCTGCCGAGCATGATGGCGCCGACCGTGGTGCTGCGCGACGGCCGCCCCGAGATCGGGCTGGGCTCGGCGGGCTCGAACCGCATCCGCTCCGCGATCATCCAAACGGCGCTCGCTTCGGTGAATGACGGGCTGCCCGCGCAGGCCGCGGTGGAAGCCCCGCGGCTCCACCTCGAGGAGGCCGTCGTGGACGCCGAACCCGGCATCGATCCTGCGGGCCTCGATGCCCTCGAGGCGGACGGCTGGACGGTGCGGCGATGGCGCGAGCGCAACCTCTTCTTCGGCGGTGTGCAGGCTGTCGCGCGCGACCCCGAAACCGGCGCACTTTCCGGCGGCGGCGATCCCAGACGCGGCGGCGCGGCGATCGTCGTGGCCTGACTACTCCGCATTTTCCGGATTTTCCCGGGTGCGGGGGGTTGCCTGTCGCGGAGCGAGTGGAACCCTCGCAGGAGCGAGGTTAACCCGAATGTGGGGGGAGAGTGCGCCCGCGACTTGCACCGCTGGATGGCTCGTTCCTGCGCGTAGAAACGCCGAACGCGCACATGCACGTTGGCTGGTGCGCGGTCTTCCGGCCGCACCCCGATCGGCCGCGCCCGAGCGTGGAGATGCTGCGTCGCAGCGTGGCGGGGCGGTTGCATCTCACGCCGCGTTTTCGCCAGCGGCTCGCATTCCCGCCGCCCGGCTTCGGCGAGCCCTTCTGGGTGGACGCGCCGGACTTCGATGCAGGCAGTCACATAACTGCCCTCACGTGCGACGACGACGCAGTCTCGTTCGAGACCTTCCACATGCTCACGGACGCCGCCCTGTCCACGCCGCTCGACCGCGGCCGACCGCTCTGGCACGTGTACCTCGTGCCGCGGCTCGAGGACGAGCGCGTGGGCATGGTGGCGAAGCTGCATCACGCGATGGTGGATGGCCTATCCGCGGTCGAGCTCGGCCTTCTCCTCCTCGACACCGAACGGGACGCTCCTCTCCCGCCGCCGCCCGAGCCGAGCGAGCGCTGGCTGCCCTCGCGGGTGCCGGGACAGATCTCGCTTGCAGTGGAGTCGGCGGCGTCACTGGCGGGTGACGCGCTGCGCGGGGCGCGGACAGCCGCCGCGTTCGCCTTCTCACCGCGGCGTCAGACCGCGGCGCTCGCCGGGACTCTGCGGCGCGTGGCCGCGGTAGTCCGCGACGACCTTCTTCCCGCTGCGCCCGACTCGGCCGTGAACGTGCCGATCGGGCCGCAGCGAACTCTCGTCCGCGGCCGCGTCGAGATGGACGCTCTGGAGAGGGCGCGTACGGCACTCCGGGCCAGCGGGGGGCCGCGCGTGACCGTGAACGACGTCTATCTCGCGGCCGTGGCGGGGGCTCTTCGCACGCTCGCGCTTCGGCGCGGCGAGCGGCCGGTTCCGCTGAAGGCGATGGTGCCCGTGAGCGTTCGCTCGGACTCGGAGCGCGCCTCGCTCGGCAACCGGATCTCTTTCGTGTTCCTCGAGCTGCCGGTGCACAAGACGTACCCAGCGGCTCGGCTAGAGGACGTGCACAGCGCGACCCGGGCGTTCAAGGAGTCCGGCCGTATCGCCGGCGGCGTGACCGTCCTGAGCGCGCTCGGCTTCCTTCCCGATCCGCTGAAGGACATTGCAGCGCGCATGGCGGCGAGCGCCCGGGTCTACAACCTCACGATCTCGAACATCCCCGGCCCCGGCGTGCCGGTGTTCATGCTCGGAGCCGAGCTCGAGGAGGCGCACCCCGTGGTGCCGCTGTCCGAGGATCATGCGCTGTCCGTCGGGGTGTTCACGTACCGGAGCGGGGCGTTCTTCGGGTTCTATGCGGATCCCGATGCGCTGCCCGAGGTGAGTGAGTTGCCGGCCGCGGTCGCGGCGGAGGTGGCGGTGCTGGCCGGGCAGCGCCCTGCGCCTCGCAGGCTCGCGGTGGTCTGAGCGTTTACAGCAGCACTGAGGGGCGGGCAAGCGGGGTGCTCCGATCAACCGTGGTGCATTTTGGGGCCTATAGACCCAAAATCGACCACGGTAGTTCTCGGAGATGGCTTCGGATGGAAGAAGTGCCCGCCCTCCCCTTACTGCTCCATTGAAGTGCGGCCGCCCTTCGTGAGCGTCAGCTCCGCCCAGCCACCGGCCTCCCGCTCCGCGAACGCGTGACCCTCATCCGCCGCCCACGCCGCCAGGTCGATCGGAGCCTCGGGGTCCGTGGCGAGCACCACCAGCACGTCTCCGTCCTCTAGCTCGCCCATCTTCCCCCGGGCGAGCGTGAGCGGTAGCGGGCAGGCAAGGCCGCGGGCGTCCACGGTCGTCACAATCAGTGATTGTGAACGGGGGGACGTACGAGATTGCGGCCGTGTTCTCGAGCGGGCTGCACGAGCGGCTGTACTCGGGGCTGTCGCTGGTCGTGTCGACGGCTGCCGAGGGCAAGCGCTGCGCGGCGCTAGCGGCGTTCGGCGGGCTCGCGATGTTCATTGACCGCGAACTGATGCAGCACGCGCAGGAGCCCGACGCCACGCCGTCGCTCACCTGGGCGGGCCGGGACACGTTCGCGCGCTCGCTCGCCAGCCTGCGCGACACTGCGCTCGAGCTCGACACGCTCGACGTGTGGGCGTGCGCGGCGTCGGTGGAGACGATGGGGCTGACGGAGAGCGATGTGCAGGACCGCGGCCTGAAGGGCGTCCTCTCAACGCCGCGCTTCCTGCGTGAGGCAGGCGCCGCGACGCTGCTGTTCGTCTAGGGGCCGAGCGACGAGGGCTTGATGTGCCCGTTCGAGCGGGCCTGCTCGCTCGTTCGCTCCACGAACTCGAGCCGGCGCATCGTGGAGACGAACAGCTCGCCCACCATGCGAAGCCGCTCGCTCTCCGAACGCGCCTCGAGCAGATCCTGCTTCAGCTCGGGCGCGAAGTCGATCGTCGACGCCATCCCGTAGGCGCCGAGCTCCTCGAGGCCGGTCTCGTCTGGGCGAGAGTCGGTGAGCTGCTCCACCAGGTCCGCGTATCGCTCGCGCGCCTGGGCCGCCAGCTGGTCGCGCTCCGACTCGGCGGACGACTCGTCGTCGAGCATCTCCACGTCGCCGGCCGGGTAAGGCATGTCCTCGATCCGTTCGACTAGCCGGAACGGCCGCGTGCCGCGCACGAGGATGTTCATGCGGCCGTCCTCCATGCGCTCGAGGAGCTGTGCGATCTCCGCGGTGCAGCCGATCTCGCGGAGCCCGTCGGGCGCGAGCCAGACGATCCCGAACTCTCGCCCCTCCTCGAGGCACTCGGTGATCATCGTCTTGTAGCGCTCCTCAAATATGTGGAGCGGTACGACCTCTTCGGGCAGCAAGACGATCCCGAGAGGGAAGAGGGGCAACCGTTCGACCTCGTCTCCCACGCGCCCTAGGCTACGCGCATCGTGCCGCGGGTCGCCCGGCGATCGGTCCAGTGCCCGGCCCGCGGACTCAACCGGGCGCGAGAACGCTGACGATACGAGCCGGGTGGCTCATCCGCGCCCGCTCTCGACCCTTGGCGTCAGGCGGAGAACCCTTCCCTTTCTGGGCGCGCTCGCGGTCGCGTTTGCAGTCGCGCCGCTGCCCGCGGTAGAGCGAGACGGGAGCGCGCTGCTTGCCGCAGGCGTGCTCGCCGTCGCCGTGGTTGCTGCGGTCGGCCTCACGCCATGGCACCGCCTGCCGGCGTGGATGCAGGCGCTCCCGCCGCTCGCCGTCTTCCCCGTGATTGCCCTGCTGCGCGACGCCGACGGTGGCACGACGTCGGGCTACGGCGTGCTCGTGATCCTGCCGGTCTTCTGGTTCGCGATGTACGGCACCCGCCGCGAGCTGTGCATCGCGATCGCCGCGATGGCAGCCACCCTGATCGCGCCGCTACTGCTCGCCGGCAACCCGCTTTATCCCTCCACCGAATGGCGTCGCGTGTTGCTGTGGGCGGTGGCGGCTCCGCTGATCGGCTTCACGGTGCAGAACCTCATCGCGCGCGTGCGCGGCAAGACCGAGGAGCTCGAGTCGGCGGCGCGCACGGACACGCTCACCGGCCTGCCGAACCGCAGGGCGCTCGACGAGGAGATACCGGACGAGCTCGAGCGCGCCGCGCGCTACGGCTACCCGCTCTCGCTCGCGATGATCGACCTCGACCACTTCAAGCGCCTGAACGACGAGCGCGGACACCAGGCGGGCGACCGCCTTCTGAAGCGCGCCGCCGCCGCGTGGCGAAGCGAGCTGCGGCACTCGGACATCGTCGTGCGCTACGCCGGCGACGAGTTCCTCGTGGCGCTCCCGAACTGCACTCCGGCGAACGCCCACGCGCTGATCGACCGGCTCGTTCGCGCGCTTCCGCCGGGGCAGACCTGCTCCGCAGGCGTGGCGCACCTGCGCTCCGGCGAGAGCGTGGACCAGCTTGTGGCGCGGGCCGACGCCGCGCTGCTCGCCGCGAAGCGCGGCGGGCGCGCGCAGGTCGTATCCGGCTAGGCGCCCGGCGCGCGCGCGGAGATCAGCAGGTTGTAGAAGAGCGCTGCCGGCAGGCGGGGCTCGAGCAGCGCGCGGTCGACCGCCTGGAGCGCGAGGTAGCCTCGGTACGCGTACTGGCGCCACGCCCAGGGAACCGAGTCCGGGTCGGCGGTCGACTCGAGCGTGCGATTCGCCCAGCCGAAGAGGCTCGCCGCGAGCTCCTCGCCGCGCACACGCACCTGATCGAACCCCGCATGGCGCGCGAAGCCGTACAGGTCCGCGGGCGTGAAGGCGTGCACGTCGACGACCATCTCGAGCCGGTGCTCCTCCTCATCAGCCGGGTCGGCCACGTGCCCGTTCGGGCGGATGCCGGCGCGCATCAGCCGCCGCCACGCGGGGGCGGCGGCGAGTGCGGCACGCTTCGGCACGCTCGCTATGCGGTCGCCGTAGTACGAGGGCTCGCCGCAGAACGCCACCATGCCGCCGGGCCGCAGCACACGGCGGAACTCGCGGAACGCAGCGTCGAGGTCGGGCAGGTGATGCAGCACCGCGTGTCCGAACACGAGGTCGAAGGACGCGTCCGGGAACGGCAGCTTCGCCGCCTCACAGCGCGCGGTCTCGACCTCGAGCCCGAGCCGCTCGGCTGACTCCGACAGTGCGTCGAGCATGCCCTGCGAGATGTCGGTGGCCACCGACTCGCCGATCACGCCCGCGCGCAGCAGGTTGAGTGAGAAGTAGCCCGTGCCCGCGCCGATCTCGAGCGCCCGCCCGAAATGCGGAAGCGGAGCGCCGATCGCCTTCTGCAGCTTCGCGGTGACCTGACGGCGGCCGGGCTCGTCGTAGTTGATGCCCCACTTCGTGTCGTAGGTCTCGGCCGCCACGTCGTGGTAGCGGACGTTCACGTCTTTGATGCGCTCCGCCGCTTCTGCCTTCATGCGGGCGGGCACGATACAGGCACCGGGGCGCTATGCTCGCCGCCGTTTTGGCCCACTCCGCTGCGGAATACGTACAGCGCGACCAGCCGGACGGCGTGCCGCCGCTCGAGCTCACGGGGGAGCGAACGCTTCCCGATGTGCCCGAGGAGAACTACTGGTTCCGCCGCCATCTCGCAGTGTACGAGTGGATCGCCGCGCGCTGTGAGGGGCTCGATGTCATCGACATGGCGTGCGGCGAGGGCTACGGCACTGACGTGCTCGCGCGGCGCGCCAAGACCGTGACCGGAGTGGACGCGAACCCCGAGGCGCACGAGCACGCGTGCCTGAAGTACGCGCGCCCCGGCGTGAAGTTCGTGCGCGACCTCGTGGAGACCTACAGCGAGCCGTGCGACGCCGTCGTGTTCCTCCAGACGATCGA
>DASVXS010000108.1:0-6004 GCA_036392575.1 Thermoleophilaceae bacterium
CGAGCGGCGCGACCTCGATCACGCCGCGCTCGAGGTGCTGGTTCACACGCTCCGGCTCGAGCATGTCGTAGAGGGCGTCGAACAGCGGGCGCAGGTACGGATCGACCTTCGCCATCAGGTCGCCGGGCAGGAAGCCGAGCCACTCGCCGGCCTCCACGGCGGGGCGCGTGAGCACGATCCGGTTCACCTCGCGGCGGCTGAGCGCGGCGACCGCCATCGCCACGGCGAGGAACGACTTGCCGGTGCCGGCCGGCCCGATGCCGACGGTGACCGTGTTGTTGCGGATCGCGTCGACGTAGCGCTTCTGGTTGACCGTCTTCGGCGCGACCTTCGTGCCGCGGTGGCGCCAGACGACGTCCTCGAGGATGCGGCTCGGGCTCTCGTGCCGATCGAGCGCGCTCGTGATCGCGGAGATCGTGCCGGGCGCGATCTCGTGTCCCTGGCGGATCAGGTCCGACAGCTCGCGCACGACCGTCTGCGCCATCTCCACGTCGCGCTCCTCGCCCTCGAGCGTGAGCACGTTCCCGCGGAGGAAGACCTCGGCCTCGAGGTGGCCTTCGAGGGAGCGCAGCACCGCGTCACCCGGGCCGGCGAGCTCGCTCGCCACGTTGTTCGGAAGCTCGACCTGGGTTCTCACTAGGCCGTGAGCTTCTCCTTCACGAGCTGGCTCACCCGGCGCCCGTCGGCGCGCCCCTGAATCCGCGGCATGACCATCGACATGACCTGTCCCATCTCGCGGGCGGAGCTCGCGCCCGACTCGGCGATGGCGTCGCCAACGATTGCGTGCAGCTCCTCGTCGGAGAGCTGCTCGGGCAGGTATCCGGCGATGAGCTCGGCCTCGCGCTTCTCGGCCTCGGCGAGATCGGTGCGGCCCGCCTCGCCGTAGGCGTCAGCAGCCTCGAGGCGGCGCTTGCGCTCGCGCTGGAGCACGGCGGCCTCGTCGGCGCCATTGCCGTCCTTGAGGGCCTTCTGAAGCTCGTTCGTGAGCAGGCGTAGAGCCTGAACGCGCTCCTTCTCCCCCGCCTTCATGGCAGTGGTCGTGTCTTGCTTGATGCGGTCGATAAGGGCCACACATCAAGTGTAGGCCGGGGTCCCGGCGGCGGGTGGCGGTCGCCGCGGTGCCCGGAACAGCAGCAATAACGGGTTGGACTCGGTTCGCTCTGGGCCTCCGGCGAATGACATGCATAACTGCGGATGAGTGGCCCGGGTGCGGCAGGCGTCTGCAGTTATTCATGACATGCATGCATAAGTGCGGATGACCGGCGCAGGTGCGGCAGGCGTCTGCAGTTATGCATGTCCCGGTCCAGGCCGCCTCTCATTGCTGCGTTTTGGCTACGGGGAGAGTCCCGGCGCCGGGGTCCCGGCGGCGGGTGTCGCTCGCTCAGCCCCCGGCGCAGAGCCCCTCGGGATTCGACACGTCGCAGCGGTTCGCGTCGAACACGTTGCCCTGTCCAGTCCCGTCCCAGATCAGGTCCGCCGGCTCATTGCCCAGGGCGGTGTTCCGCTTGATCGTGTTGTCGCTCGGAACCGCTCCTCCCAGCGGCGTACCGTCCACGAGCACGATGCCGCCCGAGAACGGCGAATCGAGCGAGGGGACGTTGTCGAACACCCTGTTGTGCTTCACGACGGTCGCGTTCGTCCCGGCCAGCAGGATGCCCGTTCCTGAGAACGGCGGCAGCTGCTCCTCGCCTCCGCCGGTGCATCCCTGGTTGTTGCCGTTTGCCTCATTGCCCTTCAGCGTCCAGTCACTCACAGGGTCGGGGTTCTCGCCCGAGTCGACGAGGAAGTAGCCGAGGCAGTTGTCCCACGCGCGGTTGTCCTTCACGAGCCCGTGGCTGGCGTCGCGGAACAGGAAGCCGAACCCCTCGAACGGTCCGACGTTGTGGAACGACCGGTTGCCGACGACTTCGGCGTTCGCCTGAGGCGAGTCGCCGATGTAGAAGCCCGGCTCGCCGTTGTCGTGGGCGACGTCGTCCAGGTAGCGGATCCCCGACTGGACGAACCCGACGATCCCGTAGCCGCCGTTATTGCGAGCTTCCGTCCGCTTGACGGTGAAGTCGGTCGCGTTGATCGAGCCGACGCCGTGGGCCGGGAAGCCGTCGACGAGGAAGCCCTTGATCGTCACGCCGTCGACCGGTGTGCCGGGCTCGCCGGTCGTCGGATCCATCTCCCCGCGGACGCAGATGCCAGTCGGCGGGCCCTCGCACGGAGTCGGCGTCGGCGGCTCGGCGGGCTTGAGGACCGTCCCGCTCTCACGTGCACCGGCGCCACGAAGCGTGATGCCGTTCTTCGCGATCGTGAGGTTCTCGTGGTAGACACCCGCCTCCACGACGATCTTGTCGCCCGGGCTCGCCGCGTCTATCGCAGCTTGAATCGACTCGCCCGGATGGACGGTGGTGACCGCCGCGCGCGCGGGCCCCACAAGGACAAGTAACGCCACCGCCGTGCTCACCAAGGTCACGAATGTCCTGAGCCGTAGGCGCATGAGGCCTCCTACATCCGGGGTGGCGTCGGCAAGACCGTAGGCGGCGGTATAGAGCGGGTCAAGCAGGCTGGCGCGCCGATACTCTGCAGCGCCAGTGGCCCGCGACTTCGACTGGTGCACCTTCGACTGCTACGGCACCCTCATCGACTGGGAGGGCGGCGCCGCCGGCTTCCTGTACGAGATGGCGCTTCGCGAGGGCGACAACCGTGCCCGCAGTGGCCGCGAGCTGCGCGACCACTGGGAGGCGATCCAGTTCGAGCTCGTAACCGGTCCGTACAAGCCGTACAAGCAGATCCTTGCCGAGAGCCTCGAGGAGTTCGCACAGGCGGGCGGCTGGTACTACGACAGCGGCGACGGCGAGGCGCTCGTCACGTCGATGCGCAGCTGGCAGCCGTTCCCTGACACCACGCCGGCGCTCACCCGCACCCGTGAGGCCGGCGTGAAGCTCGCGATCCTCTCGAACACCGACCGCGACATCATCGAGCACTCGCTCAAGCACCTCGAGGTGCCGTTCGACGAGGTCGTGACCGCCGAGGACGTGGGCTCGTACAAGCCGAGCGACGCCAATTTCGAGCGGGTGCTCGACGTGGTCGGGGCGCCAGCAGAGCGCGTCCTTCACGTCGCCTTCGGCTTCAAGTACGACATCGGCCCAGCCCAGCGCGCCGGTATGAAGACCGCCTGGGTGAACCGCCACGTGGAGACCGCGCCCGGCCCCGAGCGGCCGGACCATGAGTGGCGCGATCTCTGGGGTCTGGCTCAACTCGCCACGGGCGAGGCTCCACCGGTCCCCAGCGCCTGACTTCGGGCTAGCCCCAAGGCCAAGACGCCTGCCCCCCTCATTCCCGCGCGGGCCCGCGCGGACGACACTCGTCGCATGACTCAAACGGACTCGCAAATGAACCAGAGCGCGCGCGCTGAGACGCGCCCCGGGCTCGCCGCCCGCGCGGGGGGCTGGAGCGCCCGCCACCGCAAGGAGGCCATCTTCGGCTGGCTCGGATTCGTGATCGTCGCCCTCGTGCTCGGCTCGGCGATCGGCACCAAGCACATGGCCGACGCCGACGGCTCGAGCGGCGAGACGCACCGCGCGGAGCAGATGATCGACCGCAACTTCCCGCCGATCGCCGGCGAGAGCGTGCTCATCCAGAGCTCCACCCACAAGCCTGGCAGCTCGCAGTTCCAGGCGGCGGTGAAGGACGTCGGCAGGCGCCTCGACGCCATCCCGGACGTGAAGCGGCTGAAGCTCCCGACGCGCGCGAACGGTGGCTACTCGAAGGACGGCCGCTCCGCGATCGTGACCTTCGACGTACCCGACCCCGCCTCCAAGGAGGCGAAGAAGCGCGTCGACCCGATGCTGAACGCCGTCGCGGCGGCCGAGAAGTCGCACCCCGGCTTCCGCATCGATGAGTTTGGGGACGCCAGCGCCAACAAGGCGCTCGACGACACGCTCGGCAAGGACTTCGAGCGCGCGGAGAAGCTCTCGATCCCGATGACGCTCGTGATCCTGATCTTCGCCTTCGGCGCACTCGTCGCCGCGGGTCTGCCCGTGCTGCTCGCGATCTCGGCCGTGGCCGCCACGATGGGGCTCGTCGCGATCCCGAGCCAGGTCTTCCCGGTGGACAGCGGCATCGCCTCGGTGATCCTGCTGATCGGCATGGCAGTGGGCGTGGACTACTCGCTCTTCTACCTGCGCCGTGAACGCGAGGAGCGGGCGCGCGGGCGCGACCCGCGCTCAGCGCTGGCGGCCGCCGCCGCCACGTCCGGCCGCGCGGTGCTGGTCTCCGGCCTCACCGTGATGGTCGCGATGGCCGGCATGTTCATCACCGGCAGCAAGACCTTCAGCTCGTTTGGCGTCGGCACGATCCTCGTGGTCTTCGTGTCGATGATCGGCTCGCTCACGGTCCTGCCCGCGATGCTCTCGTGGCTGGGCGACCGCGTGGACAAGGGCCGCATCCCGTTCGTGCGGCGGCTACGCCGCGCCGACGGCGAGCCGCGCGTGTGGGGCCGCGTGGTCGACGGCGTGCTTCGCCGCCCGGTCGTGTCGGTGCTGCTCTCGGGCGCCGCGCTCGTGGCGATCGCGCTGCCCGCTCTCGGAATGAACACCAAGCTCACGGGCTTTGAGGACCTGCCGAAGAAGCTCGCGATCGTGCAGACGTACGACCGCCTGAACCAGGCGTTCCCCGGCGGCCAGGTCCCGGCCAACGTGGTGGTCGAGGCGAAGGACGGCGTGAGGCAGCCCCAGGTGCAGGCCGCCGTCGCGCAGCTCGAGCAGAAGGCGCTCGCGAGCGGCGAGATGTTCGGCCCCATCGACACGAACGTCTCGCCGAACGGGAAGGCGGAGAAGATCTACATTCCGCTCGCCGGCGCCGGCACCGACGCGAAGTCGAACCACGCGCTCGCGACGCTGCGCAACGACCTGATCCCGCGCACGGTGGGCTCAGTGCCGGGCGTGAACGCCGCTACCACCGGCGAGACCGCGGGCACGAAGGACTTCAACGACCTCATGGCGGCGCGCACGCCGCTCGTGTTCGCGTTCGTGCTCGGCCTGGCGTTCGTGCTGATGCTGGTCACGTTCCGCTCGATCGTGATCCCGCTCAAGGCGATCGCGCTGAACATGCTGTCGGTGGGCGCGGCTTACGGCCTGCTCGTATGGGTGTTCCAGGACGGCCACGGCGAGAAGCTGCTCGGCTTCCACTCGAACGGCGCCATCACGGCCTGGCTCCCGATCTTCCTGTTCGTGGTCCTGTTCGGCCTCTCGATGGACTACCACGTGTTCATCATCAGCCGCATCAAGGAGGCCGTCGACCGCGGTATGAAGACCGAAGACGCGGTGGCGCACGGCATCAAGGCCACCGCCGGCACGGTCACGAGCGCCGCCTTCGTGATGGTCGCCGTGTTCGCGATCTTCGCGACGCTCACCACGATCGAGATGAAGGAGCTCGGCGTGGGCCTGGCGGCGGCGATCCTCATCGACGCCACGATCGTTCGCGCGGTGCTGCTGCCCGCCACAATGAAGCTGCTCGGCAAGTGGAACTGGTACTTGCCGAAGCCGCTCCGCTGGCTGCCCCGCACGAACCACGCGCCGGTGCTCCCCGACCGGCGCCCGGAACCGGCTAAGGCCTGACCTCCCCCCGGCCTTGCCGATTGGACGCGGCCGCCTTCGTGGCGGTCGCGTCCATTGCCGTCACCGCATTGCTCGGCGGCACATCCACCTGGAGGGTCGCGGTGAGCTGCCGGCAGGTCCGGACCTTGTAGTGGACGGAGATCCGCGTCTTCGGGATGACCACCCGGAACGTGACCCTGCCGCCACTGAACCCCACGTCGCCGTCGTAGAACCTCCCGTCGTCCGGGTCGGTACCGCCGAACTCGAGCGGGAACGAGCCCTTGAATCGCCCGAGGCGCAAGGTGTCGTAGAAGTCGTTGCGGTAGGTCCGGCCCGAGAGCAGCGGTGCTCGGTCTGCACCTTTCGCGAGCTGCGTCACCTCTTGGACAGCACGCTGCTCGCGCCTCTGATTCGGCCGG
>DASVXS010000109.1:0-21915 GCA_036392575.1 Thermoleophilaceae bacterium
ACCTGATCGAGCGCCTGCGTGAGGAGCGGCCGGACGTGGCGTTCGTCGCCCTCCACGGGCGCGACGGCGAGGACGGCACGGTGCAGGAGCTGCTCGAGATCCTCGGCATTCCGTACACGGGTTCCGGTGTGCTGGCGTGCATGCGCTGCATGGACAAAGTCACCGCCAAGCACCTGATGCTCGAGGCGGGCATCCCGACGCCGGACTTCTTCGCGTTCAACGAGACGGCGTTCCGCTCGCTCGGCGCCGCCGACGCCCTGCCGGCGATCGAAGAGCGGCTGCAATTCCCGATCGTGGTGAAGCCCGCCGCGCAGGGCTCCGCACTCGGGATCAAGTTCGCGCGTACGCCGAACGACGTCCCGGGTGCGCTCGTGGCCGCGTTCTCCTACGACCAGCGCGTGATGCTCGAGCGGCACGTGGCCGGCCGCGAGCTGGCGGTGTCGATCCTCGAGGGCGCCGCACTGCCGATCGTGGAGGCTGTGCCGACGGCCGACGACTTCTATGACTTCGAGGCCCGCTACGAGATCGGGCGCACCGAGTTCATCTGCCCAGCACAGCTGCCCGAGACGGTCGCCGCGCGTGCCGAGGCGCTCGCCGTCTCGACGTACAAGCTGCTCGGCTGCTTCGGCTTCGCGCGCGTTGACCTGATGCTCGAGGAGGACACCGGCGATCTCTACGTGCTCGAGGCCAACGCCATCCCGGGACTCACCGAGACGAGCCTTCTGCCCCAGGCGGCCGAGGCGGCCGGCATAGCGTTCGACGCGCTGGTGGAGCGGATCCTCGAACTCGCGTTCGAGCGCGCAGCAGGCGCGCCCGTATAGAGTCGCCGCCATGGCGATCAACGGACAGAGAATCCTCATCACAGGGGCAGCTCGCGGCATCGGCGCGGGCTCCGCGAAAGCCCTCGCGAAGCGCGGCGCGCGCGTGTCGCTGGTGGGTCTCGAGCCTGAAGAGCTCGAGAAGGTGGCCGCGGAGTGCGGGCCTGACGCGATCTGGTTCGAGGCGGACATCACGGACCAAGACGCGCTCGACGCGGCCGTTGAGGGCACCGTCGAGAAGTTCGGAGGGCTCGATGTCGTGATCTCCAACGCCGGCATAGGCGCCGGCGGCCCGCTCCAGCTGATGGAGCAGGACATGTGGGAGAAGGTCGTCGAGATCAACCTGATCGGCAACGTGCGCACCATCCGCACCTGCCTGCCGCACATCGTCGAGAGCAAGGGCTACGTGCTGCCGATCGCCTCCGCCGCCGCGATCGTGCACGGCCCGCTGATGACCGCCTACTGCGCGGCCAAGGCCGGCCTCGAGGCCGTCGGCAACGGCCTGCGGGTGGAGATGAAGCCGCACGGCGTGGACGTGGGCGTCGGCTACTTCTCCTGGATCGACACCGACATGGTGAGCGGCGGCGACGAGCATCCCTTCTTCAGGAAGATGCGCGGCGAGCTGCCGGGTCCGATGGGCAAGACGTACCCGCTCTCCGACGCGGTGGCCGCGGTGGTCGACGGCGTGGAGCACCGGCGCCGCTGGGTGATGGCCCCGAAGTGGCTGCGCGCGATGTTCTTCCTGCGCGGCGCGGTCGCGGCGATCGACAACAAGCGGATCATCAAGATGATGCCGGAGGCCGAGCACGCGTTCCGCGAGGAGATCGAGGCCAAGGGCGCCGACGCGAGCGCTCCCACGGGCGCGGGCGGCGCCGCCGCCGTGCGCGCGCACTCGGCCACCTAGCGACTACGCTCGCGCGGCCGTGAGGTCGCTGCTCGTGTTCGTGCCCGTCCTGGGCGCTCCGATACTCCATGCGCCGGTGCTGGCGCTCGACGTGCTGCCGGGCCTCAAGCGCCCGCTCGACTTCGGCGCGTCGTGGCGCGGCCGCCGCATCTTCGGCGGCAACAAGACCTGGCGCGGAGCGCTCTTCATGGTCGCGGGCGTGCTGATCGCCGCGCTCGCGCTCTGGCAATGGCCCGCCTACCGCCACGCGCTCCCGGACGACATCGAGAACGCCTCGCCGGCGTTGATCGGCGTGGTGATCGGACTCGGAGTCGTGCTAGGCGAACTCCCGAACAGCTTCGCGAAGCGCCGTCTGGACATAGGCCCAGGCCGCCGAGCGAGCGGCTTGTGGGGCGTCGCGCTGAGCGTGTGGGACCAAGCCGACTTCGTGCCGCTGGTCGCGCTGCTCCTCCTGCCGATCTGGCAGATCCCGTTCGAGGACCTGCTGCTGGCGATCGTGGTCGTAGGCGGGGTCCACTTCGGGATCAACCTGATCGGCTATGCGATCGGAGCGCGGAAGACGCTTGTGTAAGGCGATGGATCACCCGCGCGCGTCCCGGCAGAAGCGGAGTGTGGCGGGGCCCAGTACGCGGTGCTGAGCGTGCTCGCCAGGGACCCCGGCATGTCCGGCGCCGACCTGGCCCGGGCTTGCAACACGACGCCCCAGGCGATGAACGGCGTGCTCGCGACGCTGGAGCGCGACGGCCTGGTCGAGCGCCACCCACACCCCACACATGGCCGCATCCTTCAAGTCACCCTGACTCGCGAAGGGGAGCGGCGACTCAAGGCGGCCACTCCCGCCGTCCGAGGGCTCGAGAGCACGATCGAACAGGACTTCTCGCCAGAACAGATCGCAGCCGTCAAGGCCTGGCTGGTCGCCTCAGCCCAGCGCCTCGAAAAGGCCGCCACGTCGCGCGGGGCATAGGGAAGAGCGGGGCGCGACGGGTTCGGCACCGAGCACGCCGCTGCTCTGCATGGAAAGCGCAACTGCGCCGGGGGATACTGGGCGGGCGATGTCGGAGAGGACGAACGTCGAGATCGTGCGCCGCGTCTATGAGGCTTGGGCACGCGACGAGCTCCCTGGGCCAGCGCGCCTCTTCGACGCGGAGATCGAGTACGTGAACCCGCCCAACGCGGTAGAGCCGGGCACCCGTCACGGGCTGGCCGCCTTCAGCCGGGCAGTCCACGACGCATTCGAGGGGTGGGAGACCTGGGAGATAGAGCCGGAACGGTTCATACCCGTGGGCGAGCGGGTCGCTGTCGTTGTCCGATACCGAGCCCACTGGCAGACGAGCGGGGTTGATGTGGTGGCGCATGAGTCGGCGCTGTGGACGGTCCGGGGTGGGAAGGTCGTGCGCTACGAGTGGTTCCACGGCCCGCACGACGCCCTCGAAGCCGCCAGTCTGCGTGAGTAGCCCTGCGGTGTCCGCTAAGACCTAGGAGAGCGGGGCGCCGGGGTAGGCGGAGGAGGGTCCGGACCTTTCCCGAAGGGCGTCAAGAGTTAGGGCGAAGCCCGAACGGAGCCCGAAGGGAAACGGTCAGGCCCCTCCGAACGCCGTACAGCAGCGTCACTGCTCGCCCCCCATGAAGTCCTCAGGAGTCACGTTGTCCAGGAAGTCCTTGAACTTCTCCACGACCTCTTCCGTGTCCTCGACCTCATGCTCGAACTCGATCGCGGACTCCGCGATGACCTCCTCGGCAGCAAAGATCGGCGCCGACGTCCGCACCGCAAGCGCCAGCGCATCCGACGGCCGCGAGTCGATCTCCACGTCGCGCCCGTCGACCCGCAGCGTGATCGAGGCGTAGAACGTGTTCTCCTTCAGCTCGGTGACCGCCACGCGCGTGCAGGCGACCTCCATCTCGCTCAGCATGTCGCTGATCAGATCGTGCGTCATCGGACGAGGGGTGTTGGCGCCCTGAAGCTTCATCAGGATGGCGGCGGCCTCCGGGTGGCCGATCCAGATCGGCAGGAACTTGTTCCCGTCGCGTGTCTTCAGCAGGACGATCGGCTGCTTGCCGACCATGTCGAAGCTCACTCCGTAAATGACCATTTCCAGCATGTGTATTCGCGCCTTGCCCTTCGCCTGGCCGCTCCCAACGAGAGTCTAGACGTGCCGGCTCGCAACTACGCTCCGTCGCCGTGACCCTGCCTACCCGCATCGTCGTCTGTACGAACAGGCGTCCAGATCAGGTCGCGGAGTGCCTGACAGCCCTGCGCGCCCAAGCGGGTGACGAGGCCCCGCTTCTGGTGACGAGCGGGCTCCGCCCGGAGCAGGTCGAGGGCCATCGTGAGGCGTTCCCGGGCACGGTCATCGAGGAGCCGCGGCCGGGACTGTCGCTCGCGCGCAACCGGGCGCTCGACGCCTGCCCCAACGACGGCGTGATCGCCTTCGTGGACGATGACGCGGTGGTTGAGCCCGGCTGGTGGGAGGCTCTCAAGCGACGCTGGGAGGAGGCGCCGGACGAGGTCGCCGTCATCGGCGGCCCGATCCGACCGCGCTACGACACTCCGCCGCCGCGCTGGCTCTCCCGCCCGCTGCTCCCGGCGCTCACGCTGCTCGACTTGGGCGGGCGGGTGCTCGACCTCGACCCGGAGGTCACGACCGTATACGGCGCGAACATCTCGTTCCGCGTCGCGCCGCTGCGCGAGGTGGGCGGGTTCGACCCGGACTTCGGCCACTCCGGCAAACGCGTCTTCTTCTCCGAGGAGGACGAGGCGCAGCGCGAGCTGGCGCGCGTGGGGCACACCGTCAGGTACGTGCCCGACGCGGCGGTGCTCCACGTGATCCCGCCCGAGCGGCTCACGCGCGCGGCCTTCGTGAGGCGCCGCTTCTGGTACGGCGTGACGCTCGGGGCGCGGCAGGCACGGCCCACCTGGCTCGCGCTTCGTCAGATGGTGAGCTCTGCCGCCGGGGCGCCGGTCGCGGCCCTCCGCCGGAACGACAGGCTGTTCATGGAGCGCCTCGTTCGCGCCGCCGAGAACGCGGGTGTGCTCGCCGCTAGGGCTCGATCAGGCCGCGCCTGATCGCGTAGCGCACGAGTTCCACGCGGTCGCGCATGCCGAGCTTCGCGAGCACATTCGCGCGGTGTGACTCCACCGTCTTCTCCGACACGTGCAGGATCTCGGCGATCTGCTTGTTCGTATGCGCCTCGGCGATCAGCTTCACCACGTCGAGTTCGCGTGGCGTGAGCAGGTCGCGCGGCTGCTCTGCCCCGTCCGCAAGCCACTCCTTCACGAGCACGCTCTCGCTCGAGGGCGACAGGAACTGCTCGCCGCGTGCGACGGCGCGGATTGCGTCGATGAGGTCGGTGTCGGCCGCGCGCTTCAGCACGTAGCCCGCGGCCCCAACCTTGAGCGCCTCGAACACGTAGCGCTCGTCGTCGTGCATCGAGAGAAGCAGGATCGACGTGCCCGGACAGTGGGCGCCGATCTCGCGCGCGGCCTGGAGCCCCGTCATCTTCGGCATCGAGACGTCAAGGACCGCGACGTCCGGGCGCACCGACTGGGCGAGCGAGAGCGCCTCCACGCCGTCCTCGGCCTCGGCCACCACGCTCATGCCGTCTTGGCGCTCGATCAGCATGCGCAGCCCGGAGCGCACGATGCCGTGGTCGTCCGCGACGAGGATGTGCAGCATCAGGGCACGTGCAGGGTCACGGTCGTGCCCTGGCCGGGAGAGGAGTAGATGCTGAGGTCGCCGCCGACCAGGCGAGCGCGTTCGGCCATTCCGTTCAGGCCCAGGCCCCCGCCGTCCGGGCGCTGGGCGTCGAAGCCGCCGCCGTCGTCGCGCACGCAGAGGTCCACTCCGCCGTTGACCGCCGAGAGATCGACGTGCACCTGCGAGGCACGCGCGTGCCGCGCGACGTTCGAGAGCGCCTCCTGCGCGACGCGGTACACCACGAGCTGCTGATCGTCCCCGAGGATGTCCGGCTCGCCGCGCGTCTGGAGCCGGGCGCGGATGCCGGTCTGCTCGCCGAAGCGCCGCACCTGGCTCTCGAGCGCGGGCACCAGCCCGTGGTCATCGAGCGCCGTCGGGCGGAGCTGGCGGGCGAGCTGGAGGAGCTCGTCCATCGCCTGGTTCACGAGCCGCTTGAGCTCCGCCACCTCCTCTTCCTGCTCGGGTGACGACGAGCCCTGAGCGAGCGCCTCGAGCCGCAGCAGGATGGCGGTGAGCGCCTGGTTCACCTCGTCGTGGAGGTCGCGCGCGAGCCGCTTGCGCTCCTCCTCCTGCGCGCGCAGCACGAGCCGGCCGCTTCGCCGGCGCTCGCCCTCGATGCGATCGAGCAGGCGCTGGAACGAGGCCACCAGGCGCTCCACCTCGTCAGTGCCGCCAGGGGGCGGGTCGAAGCTCGCGGGCTGGGCCGGGTCGACGGTCTCGAGCTGCTCAATCAGACGCTCGAGCGGATTGAAGCGCCGCCGCAGCATCATGATGTTCGCCGACAGCGCGAGCACGATCGCGAGCGCCAGCAGCGTGAACTGCACTCGCTCGTCGCGCACCGCCAGGTTGAGGCGGGACGCCATGCTCGCGGCGAAGATCGTCGCCGTCACGAGAAAGACGTTGACCGCGAGGATCTGGCCAATCAGGGATTCGCGCTTGTTCATCGCAAATGGGGTCCAGACCCCATATCGGCAATTCCGCGCGCGACCGAAGACCTGGGTAGCGGGAGGCAAGCGACGAAAAGCCTCTTTAGAGCCGCAGCAACTTGGGTCCAACGCGGGGCGCCGAAAGGCGCCCCGCGACTTTTGACGTCGCAGCCGCTTACGCGGACTGATCCAGCGCCGGCTCGACGACCCTTCGATATGCGTCGGGGTCGGTCGGCCCCTCGGTGGCGACGAGGAGGACCCGCGCGTCCGGACCCAGGCCGACGGCATCGCGGAGCGCCGCCGCCTCGGGCTCCGCGGCGAGCGCGCGAAGGGCCGCCAGCGGCGCCGCGCCGCAGTCCCCAATGGCAAGACCCAGAGCGGCGAGCTCCCGCATCGCCGCGTGGGCTTCCGCGTCGCGGATGGTGATGGTCCCGTGGACCCCAGCTCGAAGCGAGGGCCATGCCGCCACGGACACCTCCGCGCAGTCGAGGCCCGCCATGGTGGTGCCGGGAGTGGGCACCTCGGTCGGCTCGCCGGCTATCAGCGAAGCACTGAGGCAGGCCGCAGTCACGGGCTCGACGCCGATCACCTTCGCGCCAGCCTGGGCGGCGAAGCGCGCCGCGGCCGCTGCCAGTGACCCCACGCCGGCCGGCACAAGAATCAGGTCGAAGGGCTCGCCCGCAGCGACGACCTCTGCGAAGAGCGTGGCGTAGCCGTCGATGACCCAACTCGCGGGGCCGGAAGCTCCGACGTCGGCCAGTTCGAGCACACCGTCCTGCACTCCCTCGGCCGCCGCCTGTGCAACCGCTTCCTCATAGGTTCCCTCGACCACCACGACGTCGGCTCCCTCTGCAGCGATCCCGTCCCGGCGTGCCTTCGAGGCCCTCGCCGGGAGGTAGACGCGGCAGTTCAGGCCCCTGCGCGCCGCCACGTTGGCCACCGCACGGCCGTGGTTGCCGGCGCTTGCCGCGACCAGCGTGCGAACGCCCTGCTGCTCGCGAAAGGCGCGCTCAACGGCCCACGACGCGCCAAGAACCTTGAAGGCGGGCAACCCGAGGCGGTCTGACTCGTCCTTCAGCGAGACAGCCCGCAGGCCGAGCTCCGCGGCGACGTCCCGCAGCTCGTGGATCGGGGTGGGCTGATAGCCCTCGAGCGCCGCGTGGAAGGCCGCGGCGTCACCGCTCGGCGGCGGTACGTCCGCCTGCCGGACGCTGCGGTTGACGTAAGCCCTCACGCGCAAAGTCGGGTGCCCGCGGCGATCAGCGTGCGGGTCACCGCGACGGTGTCGGAGATGCTCACCCACTCCTCGGCGGCGTGCGCTCCCTCGCCGCCGGGGCCGAACATGACCGTCGGGATTCCCGCGGCCGCGATGAACGCGGCGTCGGCCCAATAGCTCGCGCCGCCGATCGCCGGCGCCGACGGCAGCACTGCCGCCGCGGCCTCGCGTACGACCTCCACGACGTCCGCGTCCTGGTCCACCTCGAAGGGCTCGCGCACGAGCACCGTGCGTTGTGTGGCCACGAGCTCCGGATCCGCGGCGCGGCAGGAGTCGAGCAGACTCGCGAGCTCGTCTTCCACGGCCCCCGCCGTGTCACCCGGGAGGGTTCGGCGCTCGAGGCCCAGTACGCACCGCGCCGGATAGCTCGACATCTCCACCCCGCCCTCGATCAACGATGCGTGCACCGAGCCGCGACCCAGCAGCGGGTGCGTGCGCGCGCCGAGCGCCGCGTCGAGGTCGCCGATCGCAGTGAGGATCGGGCCCGTCTTGACGATCGCGTCGACGCCGAGGTGCGGTCGTGAGCCATGCGCAGCGCGCCCGGTCACCTCGAACTCTGCCCACACGAAGCCCTTGTGGGCGACCACGACCTCGAGCTCGGTGGGTTCCGTCACGATCGCCGCGTCGGCGCCGATTGAGCTCAGCACCTCCTGCACGCCCAGGCTCGCGTGCTCCTCGTCCGCCACGGCTGCGACGACCACGTCGCCGGCGACGCCTTCCCTCGCGAGCTCGCGGCACGCCACAAGGGCCGCGGCGAGACCCGCCTTCATGTCATAAGCGCCGCGGCCATAGAGCCGGTCGCCATCCACTCGCGGCGCGTGCGGGTCCGTCATGCCTTCCACGCCCACGGTGTCCATGTGAGCGCATAGCAGCAGGCTGGCGCCGCCGCCGGTGCCGGGCGCCCGGACGATCACGCTCGGACGCGCGGGCGTCCCAGTGGTCAGCTCCGCCTCGAGGCCGGCCTGGCGAGCCCAGCCAGCTACGAAGGTGGCGATCTGCGCCTCCCCGGCCCCGCCCGGCACGAGCGAGGGGTTCACGGAGTCGATGGCGACAAGCTGGGTGGTGAGCGCGACCACGTCATCGCGCAGCAGCGAAGCCTCCAGCGTCCCGGGGAGTCGCTCGTCAGACACGTTTGGTGTTCAGGGCTTGCGCGAGCGGCGCCGCTCGTCGAGCGACGTGACCCGCGCGGGCGGACGCTCGCGGTGCTCGCGCCTCGGCTCCGCCGCCGGCGACTCGCCGTCGTCGCCCAGCGCGAACAACTCGCGCAGCGCCTGCAGCTGTGCGTAGAAGCGTCCGTCCTCGGCGGCGCGCTTCATCCTCAGCGTCGGCTCGTGCAGCAGGCGGCTCACGATCGAGCGCGCCATCGCCTCGATGCGCTCGAAGTCGGCCTCCGACAGGGACTCCCAGTGCGGTGAGTTCTCCTGCAGCACGTGCTCGACGATGTCGTCGCCGCGGGCGCGCAGCGCCGCGATCGTCGGGACGACGTCGAGCGTGGCCATCCACTCCGCGAAGCGCGCCCCGTCCTGCTGGACGAGCGCGCGAGCCCGCGTGGCCTCGGCCTCGCGGCCGCTCAGGTTGCGCGCCACCTCGCGCTGCAGGTCGTCGATGTCGTACAACGTCACGCCGGAGAGGTCGCGTACGCGCGGGTCGATGTCGCGCGGCACCGCGATGTCGATGAGCAGCAGCGGGCGGCCCGCGCGCGTGTCCATCACGAGCTCTAGTTCGTCGCGCCCCACGATCGTGTGCGGCGACCCGGTGCTCGACACGACGATGTCGGCCTCCATCAGCTCCACGGGCAGGTCGTCGAAGCGCACCGCCACGCCGCCGAAGCGCTGCGCCAGCCCGATCGCACGGTCGTAGCGGCGGTTGGCCACGAAAACGGTCGACACGCCGCGCTCTCGCAGCGCCTGCGCCGTGAGCTCGCCGTTCTCGCCCGCGCCGATCACGAGCACGCGCCGGCGCTCGAGCTCGCCCATCACGCCGCGCGCGAGGTCCACCGCCACCGACGACACCGACACTCGCGAGCGGCCCACCCCGGTCTCGGTGCGCACCCGCTTGCCGGCGGCGAGCGCGTCGCGGAAGAGGCGGTTGGTGATCGGGCCGGTGACGCCCTCGACGAGCGCGAGCTCGTAGGCGCGCTTCACCTGACCCTGGATCTCGGCCTCGCCGATGATCATCGACTCGAGCCCCGCCGCGACGCTGAACAAGTGCTCTACGGCCTCGGTGGAGCGCAGCGAATAGAGGTGCCCGAGCAGCTCGGTCGGGCGCAGCTCGGCTTGGCGCGCGAGCGCCGAGAGCACCACCGTCTCCGCCTCCACCGGGTCGCTTGCGACGACGTAGAGCTCGGTGCGGTTGCAGGTGGAGATCGAGACCGCCTCCTCGATGGCCGGATCCGCCACGAGCTCCACGAGCACGGAGACGGCGCGCCCCTCGGGCAGGGCAAGCCGCTCACGCACGGCCACGGGCGCAGTCTTGTGCGACACGCCCAGGCAGAGGAGGCCCTGCATCACTTCCCGCGCTCGTCGAGCAGCTCGTGGAGGGACTCCACCTCACGCTCGATTCTCGAGACCTTCATCGCCATGATCGCGACGTAGAGCACGACCAGGGTGAGGAAGACGATGTACGCAGCGGCGACGTACTTGCCGGCCTCGTCGAGCGGGAGCGCCGGCACGTCAGCTCCCGATCGGCTGGGCCGGGACCGTGGCCGTGGGCGGCGACGGCGCTCCTCCGCGCGACGTCCCCTCCTCGAGCGAGAGCTCGAGGCGGCGCCGCAGCCGCTTCAGCTCGAACTTCGCGTGCTTCGACACGAGCTCGAACTTCCAGAGCGTGACGAAGAGCAAACCCATAGCGATCAGCGACACGTAGAACGTGAGCCGCATCTCGCCGGGCATGTTGCCGCCGGTCGTCGAGAGCACGCGGGGGTGGCTGAACGCCTGCGCGAGGCGCACCGCGATGAAGTTCACCGGCACGAACGCGCCCGCCGTGATCGCGAACACCGCCGCGTAGCGCGCCTGGCGCTCGGGGTCCTCGATCGAGAAGCGCAGCGGCTGGTAGCAGCAGTAGAGCAGGAAGATGATCAGGAACGAGACGAGCGTCGGCTCGTCCCACACCCACCAGTGGCCCCAGGAGCCCTTGGCCCAGATCGAGCCCGTGATGAGCACGCCCACCGCCAGCACGAGCGACAGGTGGATCGCCACGTACGAGCGCATGTCCCAGGACGGGTCACGCGTACGCAGGTACTTGATCGCCATGACCCCGCCGGCGATAAAGCCGAGCAGCGCGACGATCGCGAGCGGCACGTGCAGGTAGAAGATCTTCTGGATGAAGCCCTGGTCGGCGTCGAGCGGCGCGTAGAAGAACACCAGCGACAAAGACGCCGCCATGAAGACGACCGAGGCAGCGGCGAGGGGGCGAAGTCCCTTCGAGTACATCCGGCCACATGGTAGACCGCGCGCCTAAGCGCGCCGATGCTCAGTCCTCGAGAAGGAAGTCGTAGACGGCGTAGGCCACGAGCGCGAACACCCCGTCGTAGAGCGCGAGCAGCCCAAGCCACTTCCCCAGGTCCTCCGGATGCGGGCTGAGGCTCATCAGCGGCTCGGTCGCGTTGGCCGCCCCGATCACCACCGGCACGAGCAGGGGCAGCAGGAGCAGAGGCACGATCAGGTCGCGGGCGCGCGTCTCGCTCGCGAGGCCCGACACCAGTGCGCCCACCACCGCGAGGCCGACATCGGCGAGCACGAGGACCGCGAGTAACTCCGGGAACGCGTCGAGCAGGTTCGGCCCGAGCAAGAGGAGTGCGAACGCGGGCAGCGCCACCACCTCGAGGACGACGAGGTAGAGCAACAGCGCGGTCGACTTCGCGAGAAACACCGCGGTGCGATCGATCGGCGCGAGCAGGATTCCCTCGAGCCCGCCCTGCTCGTGCTCGGCGGCGAACAGGCGGTTCACCGCGAGGATCGTGGCGAGCAGCAACGTCACCCACAGCACGCCCGAGGCGAGGTCGCCGTCGAGCTCGTTCCGCCCGAGCCCGAAGTGGAACAGCACGAAGACGGTGATCGAGAACAGCACCATCGGGAACACCGACTCGCGCGTGCGCACCTCGATAGCGAGGTCCTTGCGCAGGATCGCTCGGGCCGCGCGGGTCACCGGTAGAGCTCGCGCACCTGCTCGACCGTGAGGCGCCCAGCGATCACTTGACGCCCAGCCCTCAGACCGATCGCCGTGTCCGATTCCGCCAGGCCGTGCTCCACGTCGTGGGTCACGAGCACGCGAGTGCGCCCGGAGGCTCGCCCAATCAGCGGCTCGAGCAGCTCGGCGGCGCCCGGATCGAGCCCCGCGCGCGGCTCGTCGAGGAGCAGCAACGGCGGGTCGTGAAGCACAGCGCGCGCGGCGGCGAGGCGCTGCACCATCCCGCGCGAGAGCTCGCGCACGGGGTCACCCGCGCGGCGCTCCATCCCCACCGACGCGAGCACCTCCTCCACGCGCTCGCGTGCGACGCCGTAGAGGCGAGCGTGGAACAGGAGATTCTCGCGGCCGCTCAGCTCGCGGTAGAGCAGCGGGTCGTGCCCGAGGAGGCCGACCTGCCCGCGCACCCTCCAGGACTCCTGCGGCACCTCGTTGCCGAGTACGCGCACCCTGCCCGCGTGCGGGCGCAGGAGTGTGGCGAGCACCCTCAGCAGCGTCGACTTGCCGGCGCCGTTCTGGCCGAAGACCCCGAGGGTTGCCCCGGCCGGCAGCTCGAACGACACGTCCGTGAGCGCCACGCGCTCCCCGTAGCGGCGCTCGAGGCCTACCGCCTCGACGGCGGTGTCATTCACGCTCGAGCGTCTCCGCGGCGTGCCGCAGCGTCGGCTCGACGAGCGGCCACGACTGCGCCACGCCCTTCGGCGAACCCGGGAAGTTGATTATGAGCGTGCGCCCGCGCACACCCGAGATGCCGCGCGTCAGGATCCCGAGCGGCGTGTGGTTCCGCGACTCCGCGCGGATCGCCTCCGCGTATCCGGGCGCCTCGCGGTCGATCGCGTCGCGCGTGGCCTCGGGGGTCACGTCGTCGAGCGTGAGCCCCGTGCCACCGGTGGTGAAGATGAAGCGCACGCGCTCTACGTCGGCCAGGCGCTTCAGTGCCGAGGCGATTGCGTCGCGGTCGTCGCTCACGACCTCGTGGACCGTCTCGAGTCCCGCCTCGTTGCACAGGTCCACGAGCGCGGGGCCCGACACATCGTCGCCCTCCCCGCGCGCGAGCGTGGTCGAGATCGTCACCACTGCGGCGCGCACGCGCGGAGCCTACGCCGGATCGCGGCGCCAGTCGTGCCTGCCGCCGCTCTTCTCGAGCAGCCGCACCGGCCCGATCTCCACGCCGCGCTCGAGTCCCTTCACCATGTCGTACACCGTCAGGGCGGCGACCGAGCAGGCCGTCATCGCCTCCATCTCGACGCCCGTCTGAGCACTGGTGCGAGCCTCGGCGGTGACGCGCACCTCGCCCGTGCCCGGATCGACCTCTATCCCGACGTCCACGAATGACAGCGGCAACGGATGACAGAGCGGCACGAGCTCAGCCGTTCGCTTGGCGCCCTGGATGCCCGCAATGCGCGCGGTGGAGACGACGTCGCCCTTCGGAGCATCGCCGGCCGCGACGGCCGCCGCCGTCTCCGGCGACATGCGCACCACCGCCTCGGCGACCGCCCTGCGGTCGCTCACCTGCTTGCCGCCGACGTCGACCATGCGCGCGCGCCCGCGCTCGTCGAGGTGGCTGAGGCGATCGGGGTCGGCGCTCACGCCCGACCCGCTACGCGGCGCGGCCGGCCGCGAGCTCCTCGCCCGCCGTCCGCTGGGCCGCGGCGATGATGTCGCGGACCGCCTGCTCGTCGCCTTGGCGCACGAGCTCGACCGGGTCCGGCTCGCCGTTCACGATCGACTCGAAGAAGACCTTGCGGTCCTGGTAGGTGGGCAGCGTGCCCTTCGCCCAGCCGCGCACCTCGTTCAGCAGCTCCGCGAGACGCGCGTAGGGCTCGCCGTACTCCTCGGCGATCTCGCTCTTGATGCGCTTCGCGAGCGCCGGGCTTGCGCCGGCCGTCGAGATCGCGATCGCGAGTGGGCCCGAGCGGAAGATCGCCGGGAGGATGAAGTTGCAGAGCGGCGGAACGTCGACCACGTTCACGAGCATGGCGCGCTCCTCCGCGTCCTCGTAGACGCGGATGTTCACGTTCGTGTCACTCGTCGCGGCGATCACCATGAAGGTGCCCTCGAGGTCCTCGCGGCGGTATTCGCGCCGCTCCCAGGCGATCGAACCCTCGGCATCCAGCTCCTGCAGCGGTTCGATCGCATGCGGCGAGATCAGGACGACCGACGCGTCGCAGGCGAGCAGCCCCTCGACCTTCTCGAGGCCGATCTCACCGCCGCCGACCACCACGCAGCGCCGGCCGTTCAGCCTCAGGCAGGCGATGTAGAAGGGCGTGTCGAGCATGTCCTGAACGCAGCTCTGGTCGCAGATCCCCCTGCGGAGCTGACAAACGCATTCCTTGCCGGAATAGGCCTGAGCGGGCATTGCCACTCAGTGTAAGCCCTGCTGTGGGCCGCTCGTTGAACAGGGGAAGCCACCGTTCGGGCGACGGTCACCGCCAAACACCGGCCCGATCCAGAAAGGACTCGCATGGTCACTCGATTGAAGCGGCTGGCTCTGTTGACCGTTGTGGGCGCCGCGGCATACGCCGCGATGCCGGCGGCCGCCAGTGCCGTGACAGTTGGGCAGAACGGGAACAATTTTGCCTGCGGCGGAGCTGGTTATTCGGAGATGCAGGTGTCCGTTGCAGGACCGCCGGATTACGTGGTGCCGTCCGGCGGTGGCGTCATCACGTCCTTCCGCGTCCTCGGCAACGCCGATACAGGCGACACGGTCAAGCTGCAGATCTTCCGCCCGGCCGGAAGCGGTAACTACACCGTGACCGGCGAGAGCGCGGTTCAGGGGCCGCTGACCCCGAACACCCTGAACGGGTTCAATACACGTGTGCCTGTCCGGGCGGGAGACATCCTGGGCTTGGCCATTGTGACTACGAACGGCAGCCCGCCGTGCGTCTTCTCGACGAGCAGTAGCGGAGATGTGATCGGCCAGTACAACGTGACCCCCGCCGTGGGAACGACCGGCCCGCCGAGCGCTTCGGTGGGTAACCTCCGCGTTAACGTGTCGGCAGAGGTCGAAGCGGACGCCGACGATGACGGTTTCGGCGACGCCACGCAGGATCAGTGCCCCACCGATCCGTCGACTCAGGGGCCGTGTCCAGGGCCGACGGTGTCGGGCACCGCGGTGAACGGACAGGCCCTCACCGCGACGAGGGGCGGCAACCCGAACAACCTGTCCTTCCAGTGGCTGCGCTGCGACGCAAGCGGGAACGGCTGCGCGCCGATTCCGGGAGCAACAGCCGCCAGCTACACACTGACGTTTTTTGACATCGGCCATGCCATTCGCGTGCGTCAGCTGCAAAGCAATGCGAGTGGATCGAGGACAATCGACTCAGCCGCGACCGCGGCGGTTGCACCGGCGCCCGGGAGGTGCACGAACGCGCGCAACGGGACCGCCGGGAACGACACGTTGCTCGGCTCGACCGGCGGCGACCTGATCCACGGACTCGCTGGGCGGGACAGCATCAACGGCGCCAACGGAGGCGACTGCCTCTACGGCGATGCCGGCAACGACAGGGTGACCGGCGCCGCGGGCGGCGACCGGGTATACGGCGCCACCGGGCGCGACCGGCTGTCCGGCGGGGCCGGCAACGACCGGCTCTTCGGCGGCGCCGGCAGCGACAGGATCTCGGCCGGCGCCGGCAAGAACCGGGTATCCGGCGGCAGCGGTAACGATGTGATCAACACCGCCAATGGCCAGAGGGACACTGTGAATTGCGGTACCGGCACGAGAGACAGGATCCGCGCTGACAGGATCGACAGGCTGAGGGGCTGCGAGATACGGAGGCTCGTGTAGAGCGCCTACCGTCGGAGCATCCTCGCTGCGAGCCGCGCGAGTGGAATTGCGCCGCGCCGCAGCGCGCCGAGCTTCTGCGTATCGCGGCCATACAGCAGCGTGGCGGCGGCATCGAGCGCCTTCGGCATCGACGAGTCGTACGGGTGCCACCAGAAGTTCCGGGCGCGCGCCGGATCCCAGGTCACCTGCTTCACGTTCACGCACTCGTAGAAGCCGAACTTCGAGTGCGCGCGGCCCACGCCCGATTCCTTCACCCCGCCCCACGCGCACTGCATGAGGCCGTGGCTGAACATGTGGTCGTTCAGCCAGACCATGCCCGCCTCGAGCCGGCGTGAGATGCGCGCGCCCTTGTCGCGGTCGCACGTCCACACAGACGCCCCGAGGCCGAAGCGGGAGTCGTTCGCGAGCTGGATCGCCTCCTCCTCCGAGTCGACGGTCACGATGGGCACGACCGGACCGAAGATCTCCTCGCGCATGATCCGCATCTCGGGCGTCACCCCGGTCAGGACCGCCGGCGCGAAGAAGCGGCCCGGCATCGAGCTCACATCGAGCGGACCCCCGCAGAGAAGCTCGGCTCCACTCGCGACCGCGTCGTCCACGAGCTCGCGCACCAGGTCGAACTGCGCTTCCGAGACCATCGGCCCGATCTCGGTCTCCGGGTCGAGCGGGTCACCGACGCGCAGCGCCTTCGCGCCCGCCACTACGTCGTCGATGAACTCGGCGGCGACCTCACGAGCCACGTACACGCGCTCGATCCCCGAGCAGGTCTGGCCGGCATTCGCAAAGCCGGCCCAGAGGCAGCCCGACACCGCGTTGGGGAGCTGGGCGTCGGCCAGCACGATCTGCGGGTCCTTGCCCCCCAGTTCGAGCACGCAGCCCTTCACCTGCTCGGCGCACGACGCAGCCACGCTGCGGCCGGTCTCGACCGAGCCCGTGAAGAACACCTTCGCCACGCTCGACTCGACCAGCGCCTGCCCGACCGCGCCGCCCCCGTGCACGCAGCGCACCAGGCCCTCGGGCACGCCCGCCCGCTCGAACACGGACTGGATGCGCTGGCCGATCAGCGGGGTGAGCGGCGCCGGCTTCAGCACGACGCCGTTGCCGCACATGAGGGCCATCGCCACCTCGCCGAACGGGATCGACCAGGGGTAGTTCCACGGCGCGAACACGCCCACCACGCCGAGCGGCTCGTAGGACAGCCAGGCGCTCTTCTGGCGTACGAAGATCTGGCGCATCGGCACGTCCTCGTCGGCGAGCAGGTCCGGCCCGTTGTCCGCGATCCAGTGCAGGCCGTCGATCGTCGGCAGCAACTCCATCGAGTAGGACTCGGAGATCGGCTTGCCCTGCTCGCGGCTCAGCAGCCGGGCCAGCTCCTCGACTTCGTCGACGATCGCCTGCGCCGCCCGGCGCATGTAGGCGGCGCGGTCCAGCGTTGGCAGCTGCGCCCAGAAGGGCTGCAGTTCCGCGACGTCGTCAACAACCGACTGGACCGCCTCCGGAGCGATGACGGGCACCGCGCCGAGCCGCTCGCCGGTCGCGGGATTGAACGACTCCAGCTCCGCTGGCGCCGCTGCCGTCGCGGACTCCATGCCCGGGATTCTGCCTGGGAGCTACTCGGGAAGTCGCGTGTACACGACGCGGTTGCCGCGCTCGACGGTCTGCATCGTGGGCCCGAGTTGCTCCATCACCTGAAGCATGCCTCGGTTTCCGTCCAGCATCTCGGCCTTCAGGCGGGTTGCTCCACGCTGGATCGCGAGCGACGCGATCGCCTCCGCGAGCAGCGTGCCGACACCCTGGCGCTGGTGCTCGTCGTCGACCACCAGCCCGAGCTCGGCAAGCCCGGTCTCGAGCAGGGCAATGTCCGCCAGGCCGACGATCTCCTCGACACCCTCGACGGGCGCGGTGGCCGCGAGCACGAGCCGCTCGCGCGGGTCATAAAAGGTGAAGTGCTCGACCAATCGGTCCTGCACCTCGGGAACCGACGTGAAGAAGCGACGGTGGAGCGTCTCCGGGCTCAGGCGCTCGAGGAACGCCCGCACGCGCGGCGCGTCACTCGCCCGTGCGAGCCGCACGCCCAGCCGCAGACCTGAGTCGAGCTCGTGCACGATGCCGAGCATCGCGCCGGGATCTACGAGCTGGCGAGCTGTCTGGGGGGAAGCCATGACAATGACTCAAGCAGACGCTTCCGCGCGTGTGAGTTAGAGCCTCGTAAATGTGACGAGACGCACTGTCCGGGCCCGGAAAAGCCCTGCATTCGCGAAGAAGGGGCAGCGCTCCAGGGCACCAGGACGTGCCCTAAAGCGACCGTCAGCGTCCGCGGGCCTTCTTTATCCGCTCCAAGCGCTCGCGCAGCTCGCGTTCCTCGCCGTGCTCGGTCAGCTCCACTAGTCGCGCATCCTCCGCTCCAGCGGGCATCAGCTCCTGCGGAGATACGCCCTCGGGTCGCTCGTGCGGGTAGTCGTAGCCCACGCCGTGGCCGAGCTTCTTCGCGCCCGGATAGGCGGCGCTTCGGAGGTAGTCGGGCGGATCGGCTCCGCCGTGCTCGCGCACCCAGCCGGTGGTCGCGCCCAGGGCGCGCTTCACGGTGTCCGACTTCGGGGCGAGCGACAGGTACAGCGCAGCCTCGGTGAGGTTGTAGGCGCACTCGGGCATGCCGACGTGCTCGACCGCGTGCGCTGCCGCCACGGCGATCTCGAGCGCACGCGGGTCGGCCAGGCCGATGTCCTCGCTCGCCAGCACGATCATGCGGCGCGCGATGAAGCGCGGGTCCTCGCCGGCCTCGAGCATCGTCACCAGGTAGAGCATCGAGGCGTCGGGGTCCGAGCCGCGTGTTGCCTTGATCCATGCCGAGATGAGGTCGTAGTGGCGGTCGCCGCCCTTGTCGTAGAGCAGCGCCTTGCGCTGCATCGCGTCCTCGGCGACTTCGATCGTGACTGCTTCGCCCGCGGCCGTCTCGACCGCCAGCTCGAGCGCAGCGAGCGCCGTGCGTGCGTCGCCTCCAGAGCGGGCCGCGAGGAACTCGAGCGCACCGTCGTCGACCGGCGGGGCGTCCGGGATGCCGCGCTCGTCGCTCAGCGAGCGGCGAAGCAGCGCCAGCACGTGCGGCTCCTCCAAGGTGCGCAGCTCGTACACCGTCGAGCGGGAGAGCAGCGCCGAGTTCACCTCGAAGTAGGGGTTCTCGGTGGTCGCTCCGACGAGAACCACGAGCTCCTCCTCCACCGCGGGGAGCAGCGCATCCTGCTGCGCCTTGTTGAAGCGGTGGATCTCGTCGAGGAAGAAGATCGTGCCCTCACCCGTCGTTTTGCGGCGGTGCTCCGCGCGCTCGATCACGTCGCGCACCTCCGCGCGCCCGGCGTTCACAGCCGACAGCTCCTCGAACGCGGCACGCGCGTTCTTGGCGAGCAGGCGGGCGAGCGTGGTCTTGCCGGTGCCCGGAGGCCCGTAGAGGATCATCGAGTGAGGGCGCCCCTCCTCGATCGCCGCGCGTAGCGAGGAGCCCTCACCAAGCAGGTGCTCCTGGCCGACGAACTCGCCGAGCGAGATCGGTCGCATTCGGACCGCGAGGGGCAGGTGCTCAGGCGGCACGGCCGTGCGGCCGCGCGGCGCCTCGTCAGTCTCGAAGAGCTTTTCCACGCCCCGATTCTGGCAGCAGAAGGCAGCGGAAACGCCTAGTTCACCGGTTGCGTCCGAACAGGTCGTGGGCGGCCACCCACTCCTCGGCGACGATCGCCGAGCCGAGCGAGAGCTCGCCACAGAGAACCGTGGCGGCGACGATCTCCGCGAGCTTGCGCACCTTGCCGCTGCCGTAACAGCCGAGCAGCTCGAGGCATTCCCTCTGCGTGGGGAGGCCGGTTCCGCCGCCGTAGGTCGCGACAATCAGCGACGGGATCGTGACCGAGTAGTAGTAGTCGCCGTTCTCGCGCAGTTCTGCGTATCCGAGCGCGGCCGACGACTCCGCCACGTTCGCCGCGTCCTGCCCGGTGGCGATGAAGACCGCGGTGATCCCGTTCGCCGAATGCGCACCGTTGTTGTTCACGCCGGACATGAAGCCGCCGAGCGTCGACACCTGGCGCGCCTTGAAGATCATCTCGCTGGTGGTGTGCATGTGCCGCTCGAGCAGGTCGTTCGAGATCAGCGCCTCTGCGATCACGCGCTTGCCGCGCGTTCGCAGCATGTTCACCTGCGAGCTCTTCTTGTCCGTCGCGAAGTTCGACTCGAGGAAGTAGTGCTCGATGTCGGGGTAGTTCTGGTTGATCCAGATGCACGCCGCCTGGGTGGCTTTGCCGGTGAGGTTCTGGCCCGCGGCGTCGCCCGTCGTGTAGTTGAAGCGCGTGAACAGGATGCGGCTGGCTGAGTACTGCTCGATCTCCTGAAGCCGGCCGGACCGGGTCGTACTCTCCGCGACCTGCTTGATCTCCTCGAAGTTGTCCTTAAGCCACTCGCCGAAGGCCCTGGCCTCGCGAGCGCTCGGGAAGAGAAAAGCTGGCGCGCGCTGCATCTTGTCGTCCATCACCGTCGTAGTGACGCCGCCGGCGTCGTACAGGAGCTTCATGCCGCGGTTGTAGCTCGCGACGAGAGTGCCCTCGGCGGTGGCGAGCGGCACGTAGAACTCGCCCTGGGCGTGCTCGCCGTTGACGAGCAGCGGGCCGGCGACCCCGACCGGAATTTGCGCGACGCCGATGAAGTGCTCGATGTTGCCCGGGGCGACCCCCGGGTCGAAGGAGTACTGAGAGACGTGATCGAGCTTGGCGCCGGTCCGTTCCTCGAGGAACGATCGGCGGACATCAGCCGCCTCCCGCGTGTAGTCGTTCTCCCGGTCGCGCGGGACGGGGACTCGCTCGGGTGTCGCGGTGGCCATGCCGGCTCCTCTCGATGGCTGCCTTTCTGATCGAAGTTTCCCCGCTACAGCGCCGGCCGTGGCGCGTTTGCGATCTAGACTGGCGCCGGATGCCAGCCGCGACCGATCTCGAGCGCCTCACGACCGAGTATCTGCAGCGGCTGATCCGCTTCAACACGGTGAATCCGCCGGGCAACGAGGAGCCGGCGATCCTCTGGCTGAGGGACCGGCTCGAGGCCGCGGGCTTCGAGTGCGAGCTCCTGGCTCGCACGCTCGGACGGCCGAACCTGATCGCGCGCCTGCCCGGGCGCTCCGACGGGCCTCGGCTCTGCTTCCTCAGCCACGTCGACACGGTGCTTGCAAACCCGGTCGAATGGAGCGCCGACCCCTGGGGCGGCGAGATACGCGACGGCTGCGTCTGGGGGCGCGGCGCGCTCGACATGAAGAGCCAGACCGCCGCCGAGGTGGTCGCGGCGATCTCGCTCGCGGAGGACGGCTGGCGCCCCGAGTCGGGCGAGCTGATGGTCCTAGTGGTGGTGGACGAGGAGGCAGGCTCCGAGGACGGCGCGAAGTGGCTCTGCCGTGAGCACCCCGACAAGGTGCGCTCGGACTACGTGATCAACGAGGGCGGCGGCGACGTGTTCGAGTTCGGCGGGAAGCGCCACTACGGCGTGTGCGTCGCCGAGAAGGGCGTGTTTCGTTTCACGCTCCGTACGCACGGGCGAGCGGGCCACGCATCGATCCCCCGCATCGGCGACAACGCGCTGAAGAAGATGGCGCCGCTGATCGAGCGCCTCTCGTCGAACCGGCCGACGCTCGAGCTGAGCCCGGAGCCCGAGGCGTTCATGCGCGCACTCGGCGTGCCGGTGGACGGCGACCTCGACGCCGCGCTCGCGGCTGTCGAGAAGGAGAACCTCCTCATCGGGATCCTGCTCGAGCCGCTGCTCGGCGTGACGGTCGCTCCGACGATGATCAGTGCGTCGCAGAAGATCAACGTGATCCCGTCGGTGGCTGAGCTCAAGGTGGACTGCCGCGTGCCGCCCGGGCTCGGTGCCGATCACGCGCGCATGCGCGTGGAGGAGCTGCTCGGCGAGGGCGACTACGAGATCGAGTTCAACGAGAGCACCCCCGGCAACCGCTCGCCGATCGAGACGCCGCTGATGAACGAGGTGCGCGCGTTCATCGCCGACGAGGACCCCGACGCCGACGTCGTCCCGCTCGGGCTGCCCGGCTACACGGACTCGCAGTCATTCCGCGCGGCGTTCCCAGGTTGCGTGGCCTACGGCTGGTTCCCGCAGCGCGAGATGAGCATGTTCGAGGCGGCCCCGCTCGTGCACGGCGCCGACGAGCGCATCCCGATCTCCGACCTGGGTCTCGCCGCACGGTTCTACGCTCGTCTTGCACCCAAACTGCTTGGCGGATGACATGACTGAAACACGCAAGGAAGAGAAGCTGCGGCTCGGCGGCATGGCGCTCCGGAACGGTCT
>DASVXS010000110.1:0-3299 GCA_036392575.1 Thermoleophilaceae bacterium
TGCGCAACGTGCACGAGGTGGTCGAGGCGGCCGGGGACAAGGCGATCTTCTACTTCCCGGCGCGTCACGACCACTGGCTGGTGCAGACCGGGGACGGGTGGGCGGCCCACGTCGCGGGCGCGATCGGCGTCTCCACCGACGCGCAGGCGTCGTGGTGGGGCGGCCGTGGCGTGGGCACGGTGCCGCACGGCCTGATCGCCGCGTACGGCGGGGACACCGTGGCCGCGGCGCAGGCATTTGCCAGTCGCTTCGCCGGCGAGATGAACGTGACGGTGCTCGTGGACTTTGAGAACGACTCACCGCGCACAGCGCTAGAGGTGGCTGACGCGCTCGGGGACAAGCTCTGGGGCGTGCGGCTCGACACCTCGGAGAACCTCGTGGACCGCTCGCTGTGGCACGAGATGGGCGAGTTCAAGCCCACGGGCGTGAATCCCCGCCTCGTGGAGCGCGTGCGCGAGGCGCTCGACCGGGCAGGCCACGAGCGCGTGAAGATCGTCGCGTCGGGCGGCTTCACCGTCGACAAGATCAGGTCGTTCGAGGAGGCCGGCGTGCCGGTCGACGCGTACGGCATCGGCTCGTCGCTGCTGCGGGGCTCGAATGACTACACGGCCGACGTGGTGCGCGTTGATGGACGCGATTGCGCCAAGGTTGGCCGCAGGTACCGCCAGAACCCCCGTTTGGAGCCTGTCGAGTAATGCTTTTGGGGTCACCGGCCGATGAGATAGGCAGATGCTGACGCTTCTCGGTCTTTCCATGTCCGGATTCCAGGACTGGGCGATCACGTGGCTTCCGATCATCTTCATGGGGCTGATCGTGGTCCTGATCGGCGTGACGCTGCGGTACATGCCGCGCACCAAGCCGCAGGAGATCAAGCCGGAGTCCTCCGAGTCGATCCGCTGGGACGACGTGGCGGGCGTCGAGGAGGCCAAGGAGGAGCTGCGCGAGATCGTCGAGTTCCTGCGCGACCCGCGTCGCTTCCGCAAGCTCGGCGCGAAGGTTCCGAAGGGCGTGCTGCTGCACGGGCCGCCGGGCACCGGCAAGACGCTCCTCGCCAAGGCGGTCGCCAGCGAGGCCAAGGCCAAGTTCTTCGCGCAGTCGGCCTCGTCGTTCGTGGAGATGTTCGCCGGTCTCGGCGCCGCGCGTATCCGCCGCCTCTTCCGCGTCGCGCGCAAGCACAAGCCCGCGATCGTCTTCATCGACGAGCTCGATGCGGTCGGCGCCACGCGCGGTCACGACATCTCCGGCGCGAAGGACCAGACGCTCAACCAGCTGCTCGTGGAGATGGACGGCTTCGGCGGCTCCGACGAACTCGTCGTAATCGCGGCCTCGAACCTGCTCGAGAAGCTCGATCCGGCGCTGCTGCGCCCGGGACGTTTCGACCGCCAGATCTTCGTCCCGCCGCCGGACCTGCGCGGGCGCCAGGAGATCCTCAAGGTGCACTCGCGCAACAAGCCGCTGCAGGACGTGGACCTGGACCTCGTGGCGCGCCAGACGAGCGGTCTCACCGGTGCGGACCTCGCCAACATCTGCAACGAGGCGGCGATCTTCGCCGGCCGCGACCACCGCGACGTGGTGATGATGCGCGATTTCGAGTCGGCGCTCGAACGGGTGGTGGCCGGCATGCAGTCACGCCGGGTGATCAACGACCACGAGAAGCGGGTCGTCGCCTACCACGAGGCTGGGCACGCCCTCTGCTCGGAGCTCCTCCCCTCGGTCGAGAAGGTGCACAAGATCTCGATCATCCCGCGCGGACGCGCCCTCGGCTACACGATGAACCTGCCCGAGGAGGACCGCTACCTGAAGTCGAAGGACGAGCTGCTCGACCACCTCGTCGTTCTGCTCGGGGGGCGCGTGTCGGAGCACGTGGTGTTCGGGCGGATCACCACCGGCGCGGCCGACGACCTGAAGCGCGTCCACGAGATCAGCCGCTCGATGGTGGCGGACTATGGCATGGGCACCGAGCTGCGCTCGCGCCGGCTGCCGCCGGACGACTACAGCGTCTCCGACGCCACCCGCCGGCTGCTCGACGAGGAGCAGGCGCACCTCACCGACCTGGCGTACCGCCGCGCGCTTGCGATGATCGTGGAGAACCGGCCGCTGCTCGACGCGCTCGCCGAGCACCTGCTCCAGGAGGAGGTGCTCGAGCGCGACGACATCGAGCGAATCATGGCCCTCCACCGGGCAGACCTTCTGCGCCAGATGGCGGACCGGGAGCTCGCGGGCGGCGAAGCGCACATCGCCGCGAGCGAGCGCGTGGACCCAGAAGCCGCTCAGTAGTATCCGCGCCCTTGTTCGGGCGGATCGATCACATCGGAGTCGTCGTCGAGGACCTCGACGCGGCCGTCGAGCTCTACTCGAAGAGCTTCCAGATGCGCGAGCAGCACCGTGAGACCGTCGAGGCCTTCGACGTGGAAGCCGTGCTGCTCGAGGTAGGCGACGGGCACGTCGAGCTGCTGCGCCCGCTGTCGGCCGCGAGCGGCGTGGGCAAGTTCCTGGAGCGCAACGGCCCGGGGATCCACCACGTCGCGTACCAGACCGACGACATCGACTCGACCCTGGCGGCCGTGAAGGCGGCGGGGATCAGGACGATCGACGAGCAGCCGCGGACCGGAATTCGAAACAGCCGCGTGGCCTTCCTGCATCCGAAGGCGACGGGTGGGGTACTGACCGAGCTGGTGGAGCCAGCACACTGACATGGCAGAAGTGAAGCGAGTAGACGTTGGGTTCTCGGGCGGCCAGGTGCTCGCGCTGCGAGTGCAGGAGGACGCCTACCGCGGCCTCCGCGACGCCATCGACGGCGGCAAAGGCGGCTGGTACGAGCTTCCAACCGAGGACTCGGAAGTGAACATCGACCTCGGGCAGGTCGTGTACGTGCGCCTCGACACCGAGACGCACCGAGTCGGCTTCAGCGGCGGCTCGTAGGCCTGCTGCAGGCCGCCGACATCGCCGTGCTGAGGCTCATGCGCACGCATGGCCACTGGCGACCGCTGGAGCGCACGATGCAGGCCTACGCGCATGCGGGCGAGCACGGCAAGCTGTGGCTCGGGCTGCGCGCCGCCGGCGCGCTGCTCGACGGCCCGCGCCGACCGCTCTACCGCCGCGGGCTGAGGGCCGTGGGGATCGCCTACGCGGCCAACCAAGCGATCAAGTTCACCGTGCGCCGCCCGCGGCCACGCCTGCAGGACCTGCCACCGCTCACGCGCACGATCACGGCGCTCAGCTACCCGTCGGCGCACGCCACCACCGCGTTTGCCTGCGCGCGCACGCTCTCGCGTGCCGTGCCCGCCGCGCCGCTCTAC
>DASVXS010000111.1:0-12008 GCA_036392575.1 Thermoleophilaceae bacterium
CCCGCCCGGGCCAAGCCCGGTCGGCTACGAGTTCACCACGAAGGGCACGAAGCCGCTCGCGCTCGGCTCGCGCCCCTGCGCATGAGCGCGCGCGCCGGTGTCATCGTCACCGGCACCGAGGTCCTGACCGGGCGCGTCCGGGACGCCAACGGGCCGTGGCTCGCCGACCAGCTGCTCGAGCTCGGTATCGAGCTGGCGCACGTCGGCATCGTCGGCGACCGCGTCGAGGACATGGAGGCGCAGCTCCGCTTCATGGATGCCCAGGACATGGACCTGATCGTCACGACCGGCGGGCTCGGCCCCACGGCCGACGACAAGACGGTCGAGGTGGTGGCGCAGCACACGGGCCGCCCGCTCGAGATGGACGAGCGGCTGTTCGACCGCATCGCCGAGATCCTCAAGCCGATGATGGAGCGCTGGCCTCATTTGAGCCCCGAGGCGGTGCTCGAGTCAGAGCGTAAGCAGGCTCTCGTGCCGCGCGGCGCGTACGTGATCGACCCGGCCGGCACCGCGCCGGGATTCGTGGTTCCCCCACGCGAAGGCAGCGCTGGCGCGACGATCGTCGTCATGCCCGGGCCGCCGCGCGAGCTGGCTGAGCTGTGGCCCGAGGCGGTTGAGTCCGACGAGTTCCAGGCGGCCACGCGCGGGCGCTCGCGCTACGAGACGCAGACCTTGCGCCTGTTCGGCATCCCGGAGTCGGAGATCGCCGAGACGCTGCGCATCGCCGAGCACGAGGTGCCCCGCTTCGACGACGTCGAGATCACCACCTGCCTCCGTCGCGGCGAGGTGGAGGTGGTGGCCCGTTGGGAGCCAGAATCCGACGGCACCTGGGCGGCGGTGCGCGACCTGATCGAGCGCCGCCACGAGCGCACGCTGTTCTCGAGCGACGGCGCCTCGATCGACGAGCAGGTGGCTGCGCTCCTGCAGGGCCGCCGCGTCGGCCTCGCCGAGTCCTGCACCGGAGGCCTGCTGGCCGGGCGCCTGACGGAGCGACCGGGCTCCTCGGAGTACATGATGGGCAGCATCGTCTCCTACTCGAACGAGGCGAAAATGGACCTGCTCGGAGTCGACCCCGCCCTGATCGAGCGCCACGGCGCCGTCTCCCCCGAGGTGGCTGAGGCGATGGCCGACGGGGCGCTCGCCCGCTTCGACGCCGACACCGCGGTATCGATCACGGGCATTGCCGGCCCCGGAGGCGGCACGGACACCAAGCCGGTGGGCTACGTCTGCTGGTCGGTGAAGCTCTCGGACGGCCGCTCGCTCGCGCGCGACTTCCGCGTACCGGGCGACCGCCGCGAGATCCGCGACCGATCAACCACGATCGCGCTGCACCTGCTGCGGCGGCTCCTCAGTGGGCAAGCCTCGCCAGTCTGAGGCGCGCGAAGGCGACGCCGCCCCGCGCGGGCGCCACGGCCGAGCCGGCTCGCCGCGCGCTCGGCTGTTCGTGGCCCTCGACCTTCCGGAGGTCGCGCGCCGCGAGCTGGCGGTCTGGCGCGACTTCGCCCTGCGCGGCCGCGACGACCTACGGCCGGTGCCGGAGGAGGCGCTGCACGTGACGCTCGTGTTCCTCGGCTACCGGCCCGAGAAGGAGATCCACGAGATCGGGCGCACGATCGCCGGCGCGGTCGAGCCGCTGCCCGCTCCGACGATGTGGGCGAGCAGCGTGAAGCCGGTGCCGCCGCGCGGGCCGCGGCTCTTCGCCGTCGACCTGGCCGACGAAAGCGGTCGCGCGACGCTTGTCGCCGAGGCTTGTGCGATGGCGCTCGCGGGCGAGGGCTACTACGAACCCGAGAAGCGGCCGTTCTGGCCGCACATCACGTTCGCGCGCGTCAAGCGCGACCGCCGCGCCGAGCCGATCGAGGGCATGCCTGACGGCGAGCCGTTCGAGGCGACGCAGGTCACGCTCTACCGCTCGCATCTGTCGCCGCGCGGCGCGCGTTACGAGCCCATCGAGGTCTTCGAGCTCGCCTCCTAGCCTTCGTTCCCGGATGGGATCGGAGCGCGAGAAGATCGAGGCGGAGCTGTGGCGCCACGAGGTGCAGCCGTGGGTCGGCGAGCAGCCGATTCTCGAGCTCGGCGCCTTCCAGCGCGTCGGCGGCATCGGCGACGTGATCGCGGGTCCGTTCTCGCCGCTCGTGGACGCGCTGCTGCGGCGCCGCCAGCCGCTCGCCAAGCCGGCACGGTTGCCGCTCACGTTCCTGCTGGCGGTCACGCCCGAGACCGTTCACGCGTTCCATTTCGCGCACCGCGGAGAGCATGCGGTGAAGATCCGAGGCGAGGTCGGCGTGTGGCTTCGCGGAGACATCCGCGCGGAGGTTGAGGAGGGTGGGCTGTCGCCGCTGATCCTGCTCGAATGGGAGGGCGGAAGCGCCGAATGTCTTGGTGGTGTGAACGCGCGGGCAACGGCTAGGCTGCTCGCATCCCCCGAAGAAGGAGCGTCCCGTGACTGATTCGCCCCCAGTTCCGGACGGCCAGCGGCGCGATGGCCCGCTGGTCAGCGGCCAGGACCTGCACAGACGCTTCGGCGAGGGGGAGTCCGCGGTCGACGCGCTGCGCGGCGTCAGCTTGGACATCGCGAGCGGCGGCCTCACCGCCGTCATGGGCCCGTCCGGCTCCGGCAAGTCCACGCTCATGCACATCCTCGCGGGCCTCGATCGGCCGACCTCGGGGAGGGTGTTCATCGACGGGGCGGAGATCACGGCGATGGACGACAACCACCTCACCCGGCTGCGCCGCACCCACATCGGCTTCATCTTCCAGTTCTTCAACCTGCTGCCGATGCTGAACGCGCGGGAGAACATCCTGATCCCGCTCGAGATCGCGGGCGACAAGCCAGATCAGGCCTGGGTCGACGAGGTGGTCGGGAAGGTGGGGTTGCAGGACCGACTCACGCACCGCCCGAGCGAGCTGTCGGGTGGGCAGCAGCAGCGCGTGGCGATCGCCCGCGCGCTCGTCTCGCGGCCAAAGGTGATCTTCGCCGACGAGCCGACCGGGAACCTGGACTCGGCCTCGAGCCGCGACATCCTCGACCTGCTGCGCGACTCGGTCGACAGCTTCGGACAGACAACCGTGATGGTCACGCACGACCCGAGCGCCGCCGCGATCGCGGACCGGATCCTGTTCCTGGCCGACGGCCAGATCGTGCGCGACCAGGGCCGCTCAGACGCGAGCACGATCGTGGCCGCGATGGCCGAGCTCGGAGCGGCGTGAGGCGGATCGTCCTCAAGGGGCTCGCGTTCCGCAAGACGCGGGCGGTGCTCACCGCGCTGGCGGTCGTGCTCGGCGTCGCGATGGTGAGCGGGACCTACGTCCTCACCGACACGATCAAGTCGGCCTTCGACCAGATCTTCCAGGGCTCGTACAAGAACACGAGCGCTGTGATCTCCGGTCGCGAGTTCGTGAGCGAGTCCGCGAGCGGCAATGCGACCGTGCCGGAACCGCTCCTCGCCAAGGTGCGCAAGCTGCCCGGCGTGGCGGCCGCGACGGGGCAGATCACGGGGGTCGCCGGCGCTGGCGATCAGGTGCAGCTGATCGGCAAGGACGGCAAGCCGCTGTCGAAGGGCGGCGCACCGTCGCTCGGCTTCGGCATCGATCCGAGCCTGCCGCAGTTCAACCCGCTCAGGCTCACGGCCGGCACATGGGCAATCGGCCCCGGCCAGGTGGTGATCGACAAGGGCACCGCGGGCAACGAGGGATTCAAGGTTGGCGACACCGTGCCGGTGGCGGCGGACGGCCCGCGGGAGAGCTTCCGCATCGTGGGCATCGCCAAGTACGGGAACGTGGACTCGCTGGGCGGCGCCACGCTGGCGGTCTTCGACATCCCGACGGCGCAGCGCCTGCTGCGCAAGGAGGGGCGCTTCGACTCGATCTCGATGTCCGCCAAGCCCGGCGTGAGCGACCAGCAGCTGGTGCGCGAGGTTCGGCCGCTGCTGCCGCCTAGCGCGAAGGTCTCGACCGGCGCCGCCGAGGCGAACAAGGCCTCCGACGACACGCAGAAGTTCATCAACTTCATTCAGTACTTCCTGCTCGCGTTCGCCGTGATAGCGCTGTTCGTGGGCTCGTTCGTGATCTTCAACACCCTCTCGATCACGATCGCCCAGCGGGCGCGCGAGTTCGCCACGATGCGGATGATCGGTGCGTCGCGGCGCCAGGTGCTGCGCTCGGTGCTGCTCGAAGGCTTCGTGATCGGGCTGCTCGCGTCGGTCACCGGGCTGTTCCTCGGCCTCGGGCTCGCGAAGCTGCTGAACGCGATCTTCAAGGCGCTGTCGCTCGACTTACCGCAGGCCGGCACGGTGTTCGCCACGCGCACGGTCGTCGTATCGCTGCTGATCGGGACGATCATCACGGTGGCGTCGAGCATCGTCCCGGCGATCCGCGCGACGCGCGTGCCGCCGATCGCCGCCGTCCGTGAGGGCTCTCAGGTACCGCCCACACGGCTGTCGCCCTACTCGGGCGGATTCGCGCTGCTACTCGTGCTCGCGTCGGTCGTCGCGCTCGTGATCGGCTCGTTCGCGAACGGCCTGTCGACCGCGCTCACGCTGCTATTGCTCGGTGTCGGCTGCCTCGCGCTGTTCGTGGGAGTGGCGCTCGTGGCGAAACGGCTCGTGCCCCCGATCGTCGAGGTGGTGGGCCAGCCGGCTGAGCGGCTCGGCGGCGCGCCCGGACGCCTCGCCCGTGACAACGCCGTGCGGAACCCGGCGCGCACCGCATCGACCGCAGCGGCACTGATGATCGGCCTCGCGCTGGTGACGCTCGTGGCGACGCTCGGCGCGGGCCTGCGCAGCTCGGACCGCAACGCGCTCGAGCAGCAGGTGCGCGCGGACTACGTCGTCACGTCGGACAACGGCTTCACGCAATTCCCCGCGGCAGCGGTGAAGGAGCTGCCGGCGGCGCCTGGCGTGGGTGTGGCGTCGGCCGTGTTCGACGACAACGCGAAGGCGTTCGGCAAGAGCATTCGCGTGGACGGTGTCGATCCGGCGACGATCGCGCGCACCTACAACTTCCAGTGGAGTCAGGGCTCCGACGCTACGCTCGCCGCGCTCGGCCCGAACGGGGCGATCATCAAGCAGGACTACGCGAACGACCGCCACCTGAAGGTGGGCGACACGTTCCAGGTGACCACGCCGTCCGGCAGGCGCCCGACGTTCGTGGTGCGAGGGATCTCGAAGCCGCCGGTCTTCGACAAGATCGACCCGCTGCTCGGCAAGGTGATCGTCTCGCAGGACACCTTCAGCCGCTTTTTCGAGCGACCGAAGGTGCTGCTCGCGTTCATCACCCTCGACCGCGGCGTGTCGCCGCAGGCGACCGCGAGGCTGAAGCAGGCCCTCGCTCGCTTCCCCGACGCGAAGGTGCAGTCGAAGGCGGACTGGGTGGACGAGCGCGTGGGCGGAGTGAACCAGCTGCTGAATCTGCTCTACGTGCTGCTCGCGCTGTCGGTGATCGTGTCCCTGTTCGGCATGGTGAACACGCTGGTGCTCGCGGTGTTCGAGCGCACGCGCGAGCTCGGCATGCTGCGCGCCGTGGGCATGACGCGGCGCCAGGTGCGGCGCATGATCCGTCAGGAGAGCGTGATCACGGCGCTGATCGGCGCCGCGCTCGGGCTGCCGCTCGGTCTCTTCCTCGCGGCGCTCGTTACGCAAGCTTTGCAGGATCAGGGCCTCGGCTTCTCGGTCCCGGTCGGCTCGCTGGTCGCGTTCACGGTCGTGGCCGTGATCGCCGGGCTGCTGGCGGCGATCCTGCCCGCACGGCGGGCATCGCGGCTCGACGTGCTGCAGGCGCTCCAATACGAGTAGGCGCCGGATCAGCGCACGAGCCGGAAGAAGGCGCGTACCTCCTCTACGAAGAGCTCCGGCTGCTCGAAGGCTGCGAAGTGGCCACCCCGCTCGAGTTCATTCCAGTAGCGGATGTCGAGGAAGCGCTTCTCCGCCCACCGGCGCGACGGACGCTGGAGCTCCCTCGGAAAGATCGAGCAGCCGGTGGGAACGGTGACCCTGTCGCGTACGGGTCCCGAGATCCACTCGTTCACCTGCCTGATGCTCTCCCAGTACAGCCGCGCGGAGGATGCGCCAGCAGCCGGCACCCAATAGAGCATCAGGTTGTCGAGGAGCTCGTCGCGGGTGAGCACGTTCTCAGGGTGCCCGCCGGAGTCGGTCCATGCCCAGAATTTCTCGATGATCCAGGCGCAGAGGGCCGTCGGTGAGTCCACGAGCGCGTATCCGATGGTCTGCGGCCGAGTGGCGTGCTCGCGCGAGTAGCCGGAATCCCACTCCGCGGACTGCTCGAGCGACTCGAGCGCGGCTCGCTCGCGGTCGCTGAGGTCGTCGAAGGTGGCGGGGTCTGGCGGCGCGAGCGGCGGGGTCAAGTGGATGCCCACGACGTGCTCGGGGTCCTGCTGGGCAATGCTCGCGCTGATGCTCGTTCCCCAGTCGCTGCCCTGCGCGCCGTAGCGGCCGTAGCCGAGCCGGGACATCAGGACCGTCCAGGCGCGCGCGATCCGCTCGATTCCCCAACCTTGGCTTGCCGGTTTGTCGCTGAAGCCGTACCCCGGCAGTGAGGGACAGACGACGTGGAAGGCGTCCGCGGCATCGGCGCCGTGAGCCGATGGGTGCGTGAGCGGGCCGATGACCTTGAGGAACTCGACGATCGACCCCGGCCAGCCGTGCGTGATCACGATCGGCAGAGCGTCGCGGTGCGGCGATCGAGCGTGAATGAAGTGAACGCCGAGCCCGTCGATGACCGTCCGGAACTGCGGAAGCGCGTTCAGACGCGCCTCGGTGGCTCGCCAGTCGTAGCCATCGGCCCAGTGCGCGCAGAGATCCCGCAGGTAGGCGAGGGGTACGCCCTGTGACCAATCTACGACCGTTTCTCGCTCCGGCCAGCGCGCGTGCCGCAGCCGGGCGCGAAGGTCCTCGAGATCCGCGTCCGGGACGTCCACGCGGAACTCCGTCACGTCTGCGCGAGTGGTCACGTCCGGTCCGCGTCCTCCAAGGCCGCATGGAGGAAGCGCTCGGGTGCGTCGAGGAAGCCCCGCGTGAGGCGCACCGCGTCGACGTCGTCGTAGTCACGTCGCTCGATCCCCTGCTCGTCGCACTCGAAGATCGCGGCGTCGGGACAGGCCAGCAGGATGGGGGAGTGGGTGGCGACCACGAACTGCCCGCCCGCGCGTACTGCGCGCACGATCACAGCGAGCAGCGCCAGTTCGCCGCTCACCGACAGCGCCGCCTCGGGCTCGTCGAGCACGTAGAGCCCCTCGCCGCCGAAGCGGTTCGCCGCGAGAGCGAGGAACGACTGGCCGTGCGACTGCTCGTGCAGCGGGACGTCGCCGTAGAGGGAGAGGTCGGGCGCGAACGTGCCGCCGCTATCGACGAACTGCGCGACGTTGAAGAAGCTCTCTGCGCGGAGGAAGTAGCCGTTGCGGGGCCTGGTCGCGGACAGCACGGGTTCGAGCGCGCCGTCCCACACCGCGCGCGGCACGGCGGGCAGCTCTCCGGAGCGCTCGAGCTCGCCGCCCTCGTCCGCGAACCCGATGGCCTTGGCGATCGCCTCGGTGATCGTCGATTTGCCGCTCCCGTTCTCGCCGGCGAGGAGCGTGACCGGCCGTTCGAGGCTGAGCGTCTCGACCGCCGCGACCGCCGGCACGTCGAACGGGAACCCCGTGCCCCATCCGCCGCCACGGCGAAGTCCGAGGATGTAGGGCCCCGGGCCGAAGCGGCGGCTATCTCGTCGCGCCATCGGCGCAACCGTAACCGAGGCCGTCCGAGCTCCGGCGGCGCTCAGGCGGCGGGCACCCCGTCGGCCGCTGCTTGTAGCTCCGCGATGTCGAGCTTCTTCATCTTCAGCATCGCGGCCATGGCGCGCTTGGCCCGCTGTGGTGCATTCATGTCACACACCGGGTTCCAAATCGTTACGAACAGGTGTTCCGGTCTGTCCGATCCCGGGCTTAGCCTGTCGACCTCGCCGAAATCGTCAGGAGACTGAGATGGACAAGGAACAGGAAAAGGCCGCAAAGGCCCGGGATTCCGCATTGAACGGCGCTCTTTCTCAGATCGAGCGCCAGTTCGGCAAGGGATCGATCATGCGCATGGGCGACGAGGACGCGGCCGTCAAGGTCTCCGCGATCCCGTCGGGTGCGCTCTCGCTCGACCTCGCCCTCGGCGTGGGAGGCTTCCCGCGCGGGCGCATCGTCGAGATATTCGGGCCGGAGTCGTCCGGTAAGACCACGCTGATCTACCACGTGCTCGCGGAGGCGCAGAAGCTGGGCGGAATCTGCGCGTTCATCGACGCCGAGCACGCGATGGATCCGGCCTACGCCAAACGCATCGGCGTGGATGTCGACGAGTTGCTGGTGTCGCAGCCCGACCACGGCGAGCAGGCGCTCGAGATCGCCGACCTGCTGATCCGCTCCGGCGCGATCGACGTCGTGGCGATCGACTCGGTCGCGGCGCTCACGCCGAAGACCGAGCTCGAAGGCGCGATGGGCGACACGACGGTCGGCCTGCAGGCCCGCATGATGAGCCAGGCCATGCGCAAGCTGGCCGGCAACCTGAACCGGGCCAACACGCTCTGCATGTTCACGAACCAGATCCGCGAGAAGGTCGGGGTCATGTTTGGCTCGCCGGAGACCCAGCCGGGTGGCCGCGCGCTGAAGTTCTATTCCTCGCAGCGCCTCGACATCCGCCGCATCGAGACCCTCAAGGAGGGCGTCGAGGCGGTCGGTAACCGCGTGCGCGTGAAGGTCGTGAAGAACAAGGTGGCGGCGCCGTTCCGCCAGGCGGAGTTCGACATCGAATACGGCCAGGGCATCTCGTCTGAGGGCTGTCTGCTCGATCTCGGGCTCGAGCACGACATCGTCCAAAAGTCGGGCTCGTTCTTCTCCTACGGCGACGAGCGGCTCGGCCAGGGGCGCCACAACGCCAAGGCATTCCTGCGCGAGAACCCCGCCATGGCGCGCGAGATCGAGGACAAGATCTACACGGCCGCGGGCGTGGTGCCCGCCGGGCGCGCCACGCTGGCGGAGGTGCCGCCGGCGGAGGCGGACGCGGACGCCGAGGCCCCCGTGGGCGAGGCCGAGACGGCTGCCGAGCAGGCCGCCTAGAGGTCGGCGGCCAAGTCTGCAGACCCCCGAAGCCGTGTGCTCGGCTCCGGGGGGATTTGCCCATACACACCCGGTTGCGCCCGTGGTGCCCCAGGGGTACGCTTCGAGCAGCGGCCGGTTCGGCCGATGCAAGACAAAAAGCCAGCAAATCAGCGCTTTCTGACGGACAAGGCAACCGACTGAAATCTTGAGTTCTTCACCTTTGACACGAACGCACCGCGACCCTGGAGGGAGGATCGAGGGCCGCAGCTAGCGTTGCCGCGCGCGGGCACGCGCGCTAACCGCCACAGAGCACGCCTGGTGTCTTGCGGAGCCGAGGCTCGCCGCTGGACAGCTGAACTGACCCGGGACATGTAGGTCCCGGAGGAGACCAGGGAAATGGAAATCGTGCTGGCGGCAGTTGTTGCGGCACTCGTGGCGGGAGGAGTCGCCGTGGCCGTTCGCCGGCCGAGGCATCCCGCCGCCGTTGGGCCTACGGCGCCAAGCGAGGCGCCGGCGCCCGGAGAGGCGCGCGCGCCCGCTCCGGCGGTCGTCGTGGCGCCGCCCGGAGACGTCGAACTCGAGCTTCGCGAGCGGCGCAAGGAGCTCGCTCGGCTGGAGGAGCGGCTTCTGAGCAAGGAGCAGTCGCTCGACACGCGGCTCGAGGAACTTGCGCGGCGCGAGCGCACGCTCGAGGATCGCACCCGCAATCTCGACCGGGAGCTCGAGCGCCTCAAGGCAGCCAAGCAGGAGCAGATCCGCGAGCTCGAGCGGATCGGCGGCCTGAGTGCAGGCCAGGCGCGCCAAATACTCATGCGCGAACTCGAGGACACCGTGCGCCACGACTGCGCGCGCGTGATCCGCCAGATCGAGGAGGAGACGCGACGGGAGGCCGACCGCCGCGCTCGCAACATCCTCGCGACCACGATGCAGCGGGTCGCGGGCGGCCACGCGGCGGAGACGACGGTCTCCGTGGTTGAGCTTCAGTCCGACGACCTGAAGGGCCGCATCATCGGCCGGGAGGGCCGCAACATCCGCGCGCTCGAGACGCTCACGGGTATCGACTTCATCATCGACGACACCCCGGGCGCCGTACTGCTCTCGGGCTTCGACGGCGTGCGGCGCGAAGTGGCGCGCCTCACGCTCGAGAAGCTCCTCCAGGACGGCCGCATCCACCCGGCCCGGATCGAGGAGGCGTACTACCAGGCGCGCTCGGAGATCGACAACCACATCGCCGAGGTGGGGGAGCAGGCCGTGTTCGAGGCGGGCGTGGGAGCGGTGCATCCCGAGATCTCGAAGCTCCTCGGGCGCCTTCACTACCGCACGAGCTACGGCCAGAACGTGCTCGCCCACTCGATCGAGTGCGCACACCTCGCCGCGATGATCGCCGACGAGCTCGGCGCGAGCGCCAAGACCGCCCGGCGCGCGGCGCTGCTGCACGACATCGGCAAGGCGGTGTCGCACGAGGTGGAGGGCCCGCACGCGCTGGTCGGCGGCGACATCGCCCGCCGGCACAAGGAGTCGGAGGCGGTCGCCCACGCGATGGAGGCCCACCACAACGACGTGGACATGCAGACGGTGGAGGCGGTGATCGTGCAAGTCGCGGACTCGCTCTCCGGCGCGCGCCCGGGCGCGCGCGGCGAGTCGCTCGAGCAGTACGTGAAGCGGCTCCGCGGCCTCGAGGAGATCGCGATGCGCCACGCGGGCGTGCAGAAGGTGCACGCAATGCAGGCCGGTCGCGAGGTGCGCGTGATCGTCAGCCCCGAGGACGTGGACGACGACACCGCCGCGCTCCTCAGCCACAAGATCGCGCGCGACGTGGAGCGGGAGCTCGAGTACCCCGGCCAGATCAAGGTGACGGTGATCAGGGAGAGCCGCGCCGTGGACTACGCGAAGTAGGCGCCGCAGCCGCCTGAGCCGCCGCCGCTACCCTGTGAGCGCGATGCAGACTGCGCCCAAGCGCTACCACGTCACCACGTTCGGCTGCCAGATGAACGAGCACGACTCCGAGCGCATGAAGGGCATGCTCGAGTCGCTTGGGTACCGGCAGGCCGACAGCCGCGACGAAGCCGACCTGATCCTCTTCAACACCTGCTCGATCCGCGAGTCGGCCGACAACCGCTTCATCGCGCACCTCGGCGAGGCGAAGCGGCTGAAGAGCGAGGACCCCGAGAAGGTGGTCGGCGTGGGCGGCTGCTGGGCGCAGTCCGTGAAGGACGAGGTGTTCCGGCGCTTCCCGTTCGTCGACGTCGCCTTCGGGCCGGGCCAGATCCCGCGGCTCGCCGAGTTCCTCACGAGCGACAGCCTCACGGCGCAGGGCTACTTCGAGTTCGAGTCCGTCTCCGGCCACTTGCCGATGAAGCGCGAGCGCGAGTTCCAGGCTTGGGTGCAGATTTCGCAGGGCTGCAACTGCGCCTGCTCTTACTGCATCGTGCCGTCCACGCGCGGGCGCGAGCAGAGCCGCCCGGCCGCCGAGCTCGTCGCGGAGATCGAGCAGCTCACGGCCGACGACGTGAGCGAGGTGACGCTGCTCGGGCAGAACGTGAATTCCTACGGCCGTGACCTTCCGAAGGGCGCGAAGACCACCTTCAGCGAGCTGCTCGCGATGGTCGACGCGATCGACGGCGTCGAGCGCATCCGCTACACGAGCCCGCACCCGAAGGACATGCGCGAGGACGTGATCCGCGCGCATGCCGAGCTGCCCGCGCTGTGCGAGCACATCCACCTGCCGCTCCAAGCCGGCTCGAGCCGCATCCTCAAGGCGATGCGCCGCACCTACAACCGCGAGCGCTACATGGACCGCGTCGCGATGATCCGCGAGCTGGTCCCGGACTGCGCGATAACGACCGACATCATCGTCGGCTTTCCGAGCGAGACCGAGGCCGACTTCGAGGAAACGCTCGAGGTCGTCGACGAGGTGGGCTACGACTCGGCC
>DASVXS010000112.1:0-1821 GCA_036392575.1 Thermoleophilaceae bacterium
GACTGAGCGCCGGCCGTCCGTAGGCTGCGGTCGGCGGTTCGCGCGCCGAGGCCGAAGCGCGGCTCTGGCACCGCGCGGCCGTCGAGCAGCTCGAGCACGTACTCCGCCAGCGCGGGACCGTGCTTGAAGCCGTGGCCGGAACCGCCGCCGACGATCCAGACTCCGTCGTGCTCCGGGTGCGGCGCAACGATGAAGTTGGTGTCGGGTGTGAGCGAGTATTGGCACACCGTCGCGGCCGCGAGCGGCGCGGCGGCGAGCGCCGGGAACCGCACGCGCATGTACTCGCGCGCTAGCCGCTCGCTCTCAGCGCGCGCGTGGCGTTCGCGAGTGTTTGGATCGAAGTCCGGCCCCTCCACGTCGGGGGCGATCTTCACGCCGTGCCCGTCGAGCGCGGCGAGGCCGTAGGCGGCGCCGTCGTACTCCACGAACGCGGGCACCGGCGGCGTCGTCCATTCCGGCGGGCCGGCAAAGAACACCACGTCCTGCTGCGTCACGCGGAGCCGGACAAGCTCGGGAAAGAGCTTCCCGAGCCACGCACCCGCGGCCCACACCACCACGTCCGAGCGCAGCCGACGCCCGTCCCCGAGCAGCACGTCGGCGCCATCCGGGCGGGCCGCGGCGCGCACGAGCTCCGCCCCGCGATCGCGCGCCCGGCGTACGAGCGCACGCACGCATTCGGCAGCGCGCAGCACTCCGGCCCCGGGCTCGTACAGCACGAACGCCAGGCCCTCCTGGCTCGCACCCGGCATCAGCTCGCCTGCCGCAGCCGGCGGATGGCGCTCGACCTCGATCCCGAGCGCGCGGAGCGTCCGTTCGCTGTCGGCCTCGAAGCCATCATCGCGCCGCGCGAACCAGGTCATGCCGCTCGGGACGAAGAGGTCGTCGCCGAGCTCGCGCCAGAGATCGAGCGCGCGCCTAGCCGAGCGCGTGTACCACTCGTCGCTGCCGTGACAGCCGCGGATCAGCCGGCTCTCCGCGCCGGACGCGGCGCGCGAGTCACCCGGCTCGAACTGGTCGACCAGCGTGACCTCGTAGCCGCTGCCCGCGAGCCGGTCCGCGATCGAGGCGCCGAACGAGCCGGCGCCCACCACCGTGGCGCTCGTCACGCCTTAAACCTGAAGGTGTCTTTCTTCAGCAGCTTGCCGTACTTGGCTGCCTTGCGCGCGCCGAAGCCCGGCCAGACGTACCACTTGTACTTGCCCGACGTGAGCCTGCGCTTCTTGTGGGCGTATCGCCAGGAGGACGTGAGCTGCAGCTTGTTGGTCCGCGGCCAAGCACTGAGGATCTTCAGGCGCCCGCGGTAGAGCTGCACGTTGTAGTAGCGGGCGCCCGTGACCTTCCGCCACTTGAGCACCGGCAGCTTAGGGCCCTTCTTGATGACCGGGCTGACTTGCTGCTTCGGCGCTGCCTTCGGGTCGGCACCGATCGGGTCGGACGTCGTCGCGTTGTTCGCGCGATCGTGTGCGATGACCGTGTACGTGTAGTGCGTGCCGTTCGAGACGGTGGTGTCGGTGTAGGCGCCGGGGCCGCCGGCAGCCGCTCCGCTTGCGACGTTGTCGATGCTCTTGTCGGGCTCGCCAGATGCGGAACGAACGATGTCGATGGTTCTCGTGTCGGCCGAGGCAACCCACGTGAGCGTCACCTCGGAGTCGCCGTCGTCCGCCGTCACGTTCGTGAGCGTCGGCGGCGTGGCGTCGTAGTTCAGCGGGAAGCTCGCCGACCCGGTGTTGCCGGCGTTGTCAAGGCACGTGCCCGTCACATGCACACCTTCACCGTCCGGCCCCGAGTACGTGGCCGTCCCGCAGCCGGCGATGCCCGATG
>DASVXS010000113.1:0-4176 GCA_036392575.1 Thermoleophilaceae bacterium
GAGCGTTGCGACGGCGAGGACCCGCTGGCGCCGTTCGGGCCGAACGCCGCGCGCCACGTCCGGCGCACCGACGGTTTCGAGCATTGCGCCGACATCATGTTGAACAGCACCTACTGGGCGGACACGGACGAGGTGTGTGCGTTCGAGGAGCTCGTCGGCTCGCACGGCGGCATGGGGGGCACGCAGTCGTATCCGTTCCTGCTGCACCCGGTCGAGCTGGAGCTACCGGACGAGGAGATAGTCGGGCCCGAGGCGGTCCACGTGCATCTGCGCCGGTGGCTCGTGCAGCTCGGGCACGAGGAGTACCGGGGCGAGCTGACGCGAGTAGTGTGACTCAGTCGCCTGCGACCCAGGCCTTCGCCTGCTCGAGCTCGGCCACCGGGAAGACGCGCGCCTCGCCGGGGATCATCCACGCAAACAGCTTCGTGGCGCGCGCCATCCAGTCGATGTCGGTAACGATCGCCGAGCGCACCCACGCGTCCCGATGGCGCGCGCCCACGTCCCACCCGAGCTTCGCGTCGGCCCACAACGCACCGGGCTCGATCTCGTCGAGGTCCTCGATCAGGTACAGGGTCCGTAGCCCGCTGCCGGCCTCGAGCGCCCGGCGGAGCTCCGGCGTCAGCACCTCGTCGTAGTCCTCGCGCTCGATCTCGTCTGTGGCGCGGAAACCGATCGTGCCCGGGGGCATGTCCTTCAGCCGCTCGATCATCGGCAGGCTAACCTCCGCCGCGAGCGGCTCGGCTCCGTGGAGGGGTGGCAGAGCGGTTGAATGCGGCGGTCTTGAAAACCGTTAGGCCGGGTTGACCGGTCTCGGGGGTTCGAATCCCTCCCCCTCCGCTCACGTCCGCATAGCGCCCGGCGTCGCGGTCGTCGCACGCGGCGGCTCCTCTTCCACGCCCGGCAGGTCGCGCAGCGAGCGGACCTGGAAGGCACGCACGATGTCGGTGATGCCCTGCGTCAGCGCCCAGATGCCCGCGAAGATCAGCAACGTGTAGACCTTCGTGATCTGGAACTGGCCGCTCGTCCAGAACGCAAGGATCACAAGCAGGATCCCGGCGACCAGGGTGAGCCACCACAGCGAGTTGATGTCCTTTTCCGCGAACGCCTCAATCAGCCAGAAGGTCCCCACCAGCAGGAATAGGAACCCCAGGATGTCGGCGACGCCGGCAAACGTGTTCTTCGGGTGCACGAGCGAGATCACGCCGGCCGCGACGAACAGCACGCCGAAAACCCAGAACAGCCACCTCCAGCCGGACTGCGTGAGCGCCCCGACCACGAATTGCTGCGCCGCGGCGAGGAGGAACATGATCCCGATCAGGACGCCGACGGTCGTGATCGACGCCTGGTCGAACTGCAGTATCACCAGCGCCACGATCACCCAGAAGACGCCGGCCACCAGCCAGAGCCACCAGTACTTCGAGAGGGCACGCAATGCACCGGTCATCGGTCTTGCGGCCGCGGGAACGCTCATTCGGATCTCCTTTCGGTTTTCGCCACCAATCGTCGTGCGGCGATGGGTGGCGGTCATCACCCGGTCTGGGTGATGCCGCCGGCCATGCTGTCGGCGATGCTCAACCTGCCGTGGAGACGGCACGTGAATCGCGCGACGTGATCCTTGGGCTGGCCGTGGCCGGCTCTCGCGTCGGACTGGCTACGGCGCGGGTGGTCCTCCTACCGGCCCGGATCGTCGCGCGCGCCCCGGCCATGGACGGCGCGCTGAATCGGGTTGCGGCGCAGGGAAAGCGCACGCGTGACGAGGCGAGACGACTTGCGGAGGCCACGGCGCAAGACGTCCTCGCGTCACCGGAGGTCGGGCGGGTGATCGACCGCGCGCTCGCGGGTCGCCTCACCGATTCGATCGCCGCGTCGCTCGCGGAGCACCGCGTTGTCGAGCGCGTGGCTTCGCAGATGGCGGCCTCCGGCGAGCTCGACCGCGCGCTCACCGCGGCTCTCGAGCACGAGATCACGCAGCAGCTCGCCGACGAGATCCTCGCGAGCCCGGGATTCGAGCGCCTGCTCGTGCAGGTGATCGACAGCCGGTTGCTGATGCAGTTGACCGACCGTGTGCTGCTCAGCGCCGAGATGCAGCGCATGCTCGACCATCTCGTCTCGAGCCCCGAGGTGCGGCGGGCGCTCGCGGAGCAGACGCAGGGCATGGCCGAGGAGATGGCCGCCGGCGTGCGGCGCCGCACCGGCACGATCGACGACGTTGCCGAGCGCACCGTGCGAGGCTGGCTGCGGCGCCCGCGCGCGGGTGTGCAGTGAACGCGCCGCGGGTCCCGTACGCAGGCATCGCCACGCGCGCCGTGGGGCTCGCGCTCGACGTCCTGTTCGCCGACCTCCTGGTGCTCGTGACGGCCGGCGTGCTCGCACTCGTGGGGTCGCTCGTGGGCCTTGACTTGTCGACCGGGCTGAAGGTCGCGGCCGCAGGCGTATGGTTTGTGATCCTCGCCGGGTACTTCGTCTTCTTCTGGTCGACGACCGGCCAGACGCCCGGAATGCGCCTGATGCGCCTCCGCGTCGCGGGCAGCGACGGGCGTCCGCCAAACTTCGGGCGAGCAGTTGTACGCGTGATCGGGCTCGCCGTCTCGATCATCCCGCTCTTCGCCGGCTTCCTGCCGGTGCTCGTCGACGATCGGCGCCGCGGGTTGCTCGACTTCCTCGCCGGCACCGTGGTCGTGTATGCCGACGCGCCGTTCCCGGAGCTCGAGCGCGCCGACGTGGCCGTCGTGGCCGAGCCGCTCGGTCCGCCTGTCTGAGCGGCGCCTCACTAGGCTCGGGCACATGGATCAGGTGATTCAGGTGATCGGCGCGCTGCTCATTCTCGTGGCGTTCGCCGCGACGCAGTTCGGCGCGATGTCGCCTAGCTCGCGGTGGTATCTGGTGCTCAACCTCGTCGGCTCCGTCGTGCTGTCGGTGCTCGCCGTGTACGAGGAGCAGTGGGGCTTCGTGCTGCTCGAGACGGTGTGGGCGCTGGTGTCGGCGTGGAGCCTCTTCCAGGTGCTGCGCGGGCGCTCGCCCGCGGGCGCTCACTATTGAGAGCGGGCAGGCCTCCCGCGGGGCCGCTAGTGGATCGGCGTAGTCGCGCGCCGAACGCCGGACATCTCGAACACCCAGAAGTCCTGCTCCATCACGGGCACTGACACGTTGAAGACCGGCACATCGCCGATCCGCCCGCGGAATGCGCCGGCGTGCGCGTGGCCATGCAACACCAGGTCGGGCTCGTGCTCGCGTATGGGCGCGGCCAGCCGGTCGGTGCCGAGCATCGTCCAGATCCCGGGCGGCTCACCCTCGAGCGTGTCGCCGGTGGGTGAGTAGTGGAGCAGCACGACGCGCACCGGGCAGTGCGCGACCGCCTTCAGGCCCTCGTCGACGGCCTCTACGTCGGCGGTCGTCTCGGCGTAGACCTCGCGTAGCAGGGGCTCACCGAAGTCGGGCAGGTGGGAACCCGGGAAGCCGCCGACGAACCCCTTCGTGCCGACGATCCCGATCTCGACGCCCTGGACCTCGCAGATCGCATGGCTTCGCTCGAGCATGTGGATCCCCGCCTCCTCGAGCACCGCGATGAGATCGGACGCGCGGTTCACGTGCAGGTCGTGATTGCCGAGTACGGCATACACCGGGACGTCGAGATCGCGGCAGGCGTCGGCGAGGATCTTGCCCTGCTCGGGCTCGCCGTGCGTTGTGAGATCGCCCGCGAGGAGCACGATGTCGGCTCCCTCCTCGATCTCCGCGAATGCGCGCCTCATCTCGTCGCGATTCGACTCGCGCACGTGAATGTCGCCGGCCGCCGCGATCCGCACCACCTCGCCCGTGCCGGTTCCGGCCCCTGACCGGTCCATGGCGTCCCCTTACCCCGCGTCGCCGGGACTTAGACCGCCGCCGCGGCGGGTATTGAGGCTCTCGTGGCGGAGTTCCACGAAATCGTGCAGACCACTAAGCGAGCCGGCGCCGCGCTCCGTGACGCGGACGTGCCGTTCCTGCTCGGCGGCGGCCTCGCCGCCTGGGCGCACGGCGGTCCGGAGAGCTGCAAGGACGTCGACCTGATCGTGCGCGAAGAGGATGCCGAGGCGGCGCTCGACGCGCTTGGGCAGGCGGGCATGCGCCCCGAGCGCCCGCCGGAGGGCTGGCTGCTGAAGGCCCATGATGGCGACGTGCTCGTGGACCTCATCTTCG
>DASVXS010000114.1:0-3177 GCA_036392575.1 Thermoleophilaceae bacterium
ATGTGAGCCGCAAGCCGGGCGAGGTGCGGACCTTCGCGACCTGGCAGGTGAAGCCGAGCACGACCTCCGTTCGACCCGGCGGAGCGGGCGCGAAGCGGCGGTAGAAGCGGCGCCCTGTCCGGCAGGTCACGCCCGTCACCTGCAGATCGACCGGAGGCTTTCGGCAGGCGCGCAGCCGACCCTCGAAGCCGGCGACGTCCGCCGGCGCCCGTGGGCTGACCGCCAGCGCGAAGCGCCCGACGGTCTGCTGGGTCGTCGGCGGCGCCGACGGCGGCGGTACGCACGTGCCCGCGGGCGGACAGGCGAACCCATCGTTGAACAACACGCGACCGTCGAATGGGCCGGCGCACCATTGCGTGCCCTCGCCGGCACCCGCCGCGCGCAACCACACCTCGGCCCTGCGCCCCGACGGCAGCGCCGGGACGACTACCTCGCGCTGGACCACGCAGGCTCGTCCCTCTCCGCCCGTAACGCTCACCGAATAGCTGCGTCGCCTCGGCCCGAACACGCCGGTCGGCGCCTCGGTTCGGAACGTCACGACGAACACCGACTGAGTTCCGCCCGGTCCGCGCGGAAGGACTTGCACGTGACCGACTGGCGGGGGTTGGCACCAAAGCCGGGGCCGCGAGCGTCAGGAACGTCAGCAGAGAGGTGCCCACATCTCCCTTACGAGTCGGCTGGCGGGGGGAGTCCCGGAGCCCTCAGCGGCGCACCGCGAACCCCACGCCGTCGCCGATCGGCAGCACCGAGCCGAGCCAGCGCTCGGAGTCGAGCAGCTCGCGGTTCAGCTCGCGCGCGGCGGCGAGCGACTCCGGGCGCCAGTGGGTCTCGGCGCTCTCGGGCGCCGCCACGGCGCCGCCCATCAGCAGGTTGTCGATCACGAGCGTGCACCGCTCCGCCGCCTGCGGCTCGGCGAGTTCGATGTAGCGGCGGTACTCGTCCTTGGCGGCGTCGACGAAGATCAGGTTCCAGGAACCGTCGAGCGTGGGGATGGTCTCGCGCGCGTCGCCGAGCACGATCTCTACGCGGTCGCCGACACCAGCGCGGTCAAGGAACGAGCGCGCCTGCGCAGCCCGCTCCTCGTCGATCTCGAGCGTGACGATCGCGCCGCCCTCCACGAGCCCCTCGGCCATGTGCACGGTCGAGTAGCCGATCGCGGTGCCGACCTCGAGAACGCGGCGGGCGCCGGTGGCGCGGACGAGCGTGGCGAGGAAGCGGCCCGTCTCCCATTCCACGATCGGCACGCCGTCGCGCTCAGCCAACGCCTCCATCTCGCGCATGACCTCCGAGCGCTCGGGTCGCAGGCCGTGCAGATACCGCTCGACCTTCGGGTCGCGAATCGCCACGCTCAGCCGCCGGCCGGATCCTGGCCGCGGCCGCCACGGATAGGCCGCACGTCAGCGCTCGGCGGCGGCCTGCGCCCGGTGGCCTCCTCGAGCATCGACTCGAGCTCCGTGATGCGCTGGCTGAGTGCCTTGATCGCGTCGGCCACCGGATCGGGCAGGTGCGCCCAGTCCGCGTCCGGGCCGGCCGGCCGCTCGCCGCGAACGCGCACCGGGTGGCCCGGGTTGCCGACCACGGTCGAGTCCTCGGGCACGTCGTGGATCACGACCGAGTTCGCGCCGATCTTCGAGCCGCGACTTACGTGGATCGGGCCGAGCAGCTTCGCGCCGGAGCCGACGACAACGTCATCGTCCACGGTCGGATGGCGCTTGCCGCGCGCGAAGCCCGTGCCGCCGAGCGTGACGCCCTGGTAGAGGGTCACGTTGTCGCCCACCTCGGCGGTCTCGCCGATCACGACTCCGGCTCCGTGGTCGATGAACAGCGCCTCCCCCACCTTGGCCGCCGGGTGGATCTCGATGCCGGTGATCGAGCGGCTCAGGTACGCGATCGCGTGAGGCACCATCGGCACGCCGGTCTCGTGCAGCGCGTGCGCGATCCGGTGCGCGAGCAGCGCGTGCACGCCGGGGTAGGTGAGCAGGATCTCCGCGCGCCCAATTCCGCGCGCCGCCGGGTCGCGCTCCTGTGCGGCGGTCAGGTCCTCGCGAAGCTCGCGCAGCACGCGCGTGACGGTGCCTACGCCCAACATCAAGGAGATTGTGTCGCAGCGGGCACTCGGGCACACGCCGGGCAGCCGTCGCGCCGGCTCGTGCGGACCAGCAGCTGCGTGGTGCCGCCGTCGTCGATCTGGAGAATGCGGTCGGTGAGCGGCTCCGCGAACCCGGTGAGCAGCTTGAGCGCCTCGAGCGCCTCGATCGATCCCACCACGCCCGCCACGGGGCCGAGCACGCCGGCCTCCTGACAGGTTGGGACAGCGTCGTCCGGCGGCGGCGTGGGGAACGCGCAGCGATAGCAGGCCGACTCTCCGGGGCGGATCGACATCACCATGCCGGCCAGCCCGAGCACGCCGCCTTCGACCAAGGGCAGGCCGATCGCGCAGCAGGCGTCGTTGATTACGTACCGGCTCTCGAACGTGTCGGTGCAGTCGACGACCACGTCGGCGCCGAGGAAGATCGAGGCGGCGTTGTCCTCCTCGACGCGCGCGGGATACGACTCCGCGATCACCTCCGGGTTGAGGAACGAGATCTTCGCGGCCGCACTCTCGGCCTTGTTCATTTCGATGTCCGGCGTGAAGTGGAGGAACTGCCGCGACAGGTTCGAGAGCTCAACCGGGTCGGGGTCCACGATGGCCAGACGGCCGACGCCCGCGCCGGCGAGGTAGGTGGCCACCGGCGAGCCGAGCGCGCCCGCGCCGACGACCACCACGGTCGCGCTCTTAAGCTGCTCTTGGGCTGCCCCGCTCCACTCGGGCAGCACGAGCTGACGGGAGTAGCGCTCGAGCTCCTGGTCCGAGAGGCTCATCGCTTCACGATGTTGACGATGTTTCCCTGGACGGTCACCTCGTGTCCGTCCTCGCGCGCGGACCGCGGCACCGACTCGATCGGCTCGCCGTCGTCGAGCGCCACGCTGAGCTCCTCGCCCGGCTCGAGCGACTCGAGCGCCAGCTTGGTGCGAACCCAGTTCATCGGGCACGGCACGCCCGTCAGGTCGAGCGTCGAGGTCACGGCGCGAAGAACGGCGTGGACACGTAGCGCTCGCCCGAGTCCGGCACGATCACCACGATCCGCTTGCCCGCGAACTCCGGCCGGCGCCCGAGCTGGATTCCCGCCCAGAGCG
>DASVXS010000115.1:0-2398 GCA_036392575.1 Thermoleophilaceae bacterium
TGACCGTGACCTTGATCGTGTCGTTGTTCACGATCTTGGTCGAGAGCTGGACGCTGCCGGTGCCCAGCCCCCCGTTGCTGGTGGCGTACCGCTGTGCGAGCGTGACCGCCTGGCCGGGGTTCTCGGGCAGTGCCTGCGCGCCCGCGAGCGCGGCGGCGTCGGCCGTCGACTGGGTCGCGCGGTCGGCGCGGAACCACGAGCCGATGTCGAGCACGAGCGCGCCCATGGCGAGCAGGACGACGAGGAAGACGAGGGTGATGACGGTTGCTTGGCCGCGGTCGCTGCGAGTGCTCATTCGACACGCTCCGTGGTCGTGCTCGTGAGGCGGCCCGACTTCACGACGAGCCCGAGCAGGCTGATCTTGTAGGGGTAGGTCGCGTTGACCGTGATGTCCGCGCCCATCTGCCAGCTCGACGAGCAGCTGGCGATCAGATCGCCCTGCTTGAGGTCGGACGCCGAGCTGCGAACTGCCGACTGGCACGCGTTGACGGGGTTCGCGAGCTGCCGTGCGACGGCGGCCTTGCGAGCGCCGGCGCGCGTCGCGTCCGTGAGCGTGACGTAGTTGTTGAAGGCGATCCCGAACTGGATCACCGCGAAGAGCAGCATCGCGAGGATCGGCAAGGCCAGCGCGAATTCCGTCAGCGACTGGCCGTGCTCCGAACGAAGGTCAATTTTGCGGCGAATTTCAAGTGTCACGGGAGTACTTCCTGTGGTTCGAAAGTGGAGCGGGCCCCTTCGCGGCGAAGGGGCCCCCTACCGGAGAAACTGCGGTGGTACTAGCCGGGCAGAATGCCGGCGACGTTCTCGATCGCAGCGCGGACGTTGTCCGAGAGAAGCGTGATGGCACCGATCACGGCGAGCGTGATCACGGCGAGAACCACGCCGTACTCCGCCATCGTCTGACCCTCCTCGCGCTTGCGGAGCGAGTCGGCGGCGATCTGCACGAAGGTGAAGAACTTCAGCATCTGTGTCACCTCCCTTCGCTGATCGATGCGCACGCGTTCGCGCGCGAATTCCTGAACGGAACAAGCGGGACGGAAGGAGAAAGCTGTTGAGAGACGAGCCGTTCGATCGTGCTGGCGGTGCGGTGAATCACGCCGGAATAACCTCCGAAGATGTCTCGGCGTGGCCGCGCCGCCTATGGCTCAGTGCGGCGATTCATCGTTCGCAGCGGCCCGGCGGGTGATCCCTCGTCCGGGGGATCGCTCGCGGACTTCCCCAATTCGGGGGAGATGGCGCGTGCGCGGTGACTCGATAGTGCACCAAGTCCGTACGGCCCGCGGATGTACATCGAGATCCGCGCCGACGTGGCGGCCCACCGGCGCCCGAACGAACGGGAGCACACGGCAATGCCACGACGGAATTCCCTGACCAGGCGGTTCCTCCAGCACCTCCTCCTGATCTCGCTCGCGAGGTCGATCCTGACCGTGGTCGGTCGGGGTCGCGCGTGGGACGAGTGGGACGAGCGCAAGCTGGTCGAGCCCGCCCAGAAGCGCAGCTTCCAGAGCCGCTTCGTCCAGACCATGTCCTTCGGCGCGCTCTTCTTCGCCGGCCTCGCGCTCTCCGCGGGCGCGGGCAACGGCGTGCGCTCACTGCTCGACGAGGATGCGGCCGTTCCGGCCGCGGAGGGCGCGAGCGGCGCGAGCGGGCCGACCGGCGCGACGGCGACGGCAGCTCCCGTGAGAACGGTGCTGTCTTCGGAGCCGGCTCGCACGGTCGTCGCCCATGAGCAGGTCGCGCCCTCGCGCCCTGTTGTCTCCGCCGCGCCGAACGTCGGGGCGCGCACCGCGGTCGTGAGCTCCCGCTCGACCGGCGCCGCCCAGCTGCGCGCGAGCACGCGCCCGTCCGCGGCCGGCACCAAGCGCACGGCGGTCTCGAAGACGCACGTTGCGCGGCCGGGGCAGGCACGGACCCGCCCGCAGCACAAGGCCCCCGGGAAGCACCAGGTCGCCCCGAAGGCGCCCGCGCTCGATCCGGAGGTCGCGAGCTTCTCCGCCGCGACCGTCTGGCTGAACCGCGCCGCGCCCGACCCGACGCCGCCGGCCGCCCGCCTGCAGATCGCGTTCGCGCGGCAGCTGGTCGCGTCCTCGCGCAAGGCGCACGTCGACTGGGCGCTCGTGCTCGCGATGCTGCGGGCCGAGGGGAACAACGGCCGCTCGCCGGCCGGGTCGCAGGCGCTCCGCCTGCTGTCCTTCCGCCTCTCCTCGCTGAACGCGCACTCGACCCCGTGGGCCGCGGCGCTCGCGTACTCCAGCGACACCGCCGTCGCCGACCGCGTCGTGGCGCTGCGCCACTACTACCGCGCCGTCGGGCTCGCGAGCCTCGTGCACGGCCTCCTCTCGCAGAGGGCCGATCTGCAGGACCGCGTCCTGCACGACTCGCGGATCGTGATGTACCC
>DASVXS010000116.1:0-9936 GCA_036392575.1 Thermoleophilaceae bacterium
CCCGGCCGTGTGACGTCGCGTCGGCCATGCCGGGCATCGCCGCGTCGATCGTCTCGAGACGCTCGTGCACGAGCGTCAGCTCGGTCGCGTCGCCGGGTGCCTCCCGCAGCGTGATCGTGAGCTGCGAGTCGAAGGCCCGGATCGGCCACTGGCTCGGGGCCGACGAAGCCCCAGCGGCACACGATGATCAGCGAATTGTCGACCTTTTGGTTGAGAGTCTACGAACGGCTCGTCGCGCTCGCGCACCGCCTGCTTGAAGCCCGCCTCGGCCGCGCGCTGCTGGAACGCGTAGCCCTCCGGTGTGTGGCGCGCAATGCCGTCGAAGACGGTGCCAAGGACCTGCGTCGCGTGCAGACCCTGCGCGAACGCCGCTTGGTTCAGGAGCAGTTTGTGGAGCATGAGCTGGTTCACCGGCACGTGAGCGATGCGCTCGAGCAGCGCCTCGAAGCGCTCGTCGAGCTCGGCCGCCGGCGCGCACTCGATCGCGAGGCCCCAGTCCACGGCTTGGCGCCCCCTGATCATGTCGCCGGTGAACAGCAGCCGCTTCGCGCGCTGCATGCCGATCCGGTCGGCCCACAGCGCAGTCGTCGGCACGCCCCAGACGCGCGCGGGCGGGTAGCCGATGCGCGCCTCGTCCTCGATCACGAGCAGGTCCGAGCACAGCGCCATGTCCGTTCCACCCGCCACGCAGAAGCCGTGCACCTTGCACAGCACGGGCTTGTTGGCGTGGAACAGGCTCATGAAGCCGCGCACGTTGCGGCTCATCATCGAGTAGTCGAGCATCGGGTCCCACGGCTCGTTCGGGTCGTGGTTGGGCAGCTGCTGCTCCGCGCTCTCGACGAGGTCGTAGCCGCCGCAGAAGCCTTTGCCATTGCCTGCGAGGGCGATCACGTGTACGGCGGGATCGAGATCGGCCCGCTCCACGCATTCGGCCAGCTCGCGAGGTGTGTCGAGCGTGATGCCGTTGCCCCGCTCGGGTCGGTCTAGCGTGATCCGGGCGATGCGCCCGGTCACCTCGTAGGTCATCGTCTTCATCGGCGCAGCCTATGTGAGCTCGACCGCATCGAGCGGGGTCTCGGTCGCGCCGCCGTCTCGCGCCTCCACGCGGTACGCGGTCGCGCCTGGCCGAGCGCTCACGACCTGCTCGAGCCGCTCGTCCACGTAGTGAACGCCCACGTGGTCGTCAGCCGCGATGCCGGGCGGGAAGCCGTCGGCCACGAGCCGGTGGTAGGTGGGCCGCCGCAGCGGCTCGCCGTCGAAGTGCGGGCATGCGCTGCCCTCGAGGAAGCCGAGGCCATCGTCGAGACCGGCGAGCTCAGTGGGGGAGAACGAGTCCGTGACGGAGGCCTCGAACCAGCAGTTCATGCCCGCGCTCGAACCGGTGAGCACGATGCCCTGCTCGTAGGCCTCGCGGAGGATCTCGTCGAGCCCGTGCACGCGCCACACCGCGAGCATGTTCGCCGTGCTGCCCCCGCCCACCCAGAGCACGTCCTGCGCGAGCACGAAGCCACGCAGGTCGGTGACGGTGCGCGGAAACAGCTGCAGGTCGAACGGCACGCAAGGGAACTGCCACATGAGCCGGTAGAACGCCACGATGCCGTCGGGCGAGTCGCCGCCGGCCGTCGGGATGAAGCACACCTTCGGTCGCTCGCCGCGCGCGAGCGAGAGGACGTGCTCGGCCAGCAGCGGCCCCTCACGCTCCGCGAACGCACCACCGCCGATCGCGAAGATCTGCCTCCATGCTCCTCGCTCCATCCGTAAGCGAACCTAACGGAAAACGGAAAGGGGAAGTGAATGGATCAGGCCGTTGTGCTCGATCACGTGGTGATAGCCGTGAGCGACTGGGAGCAATCGAACGCGTTCTACCGCGACGTGCTCGGTGCGGAGGTCGTCGACCTGCCAGGAGGGCGCTTCGCTTACCGGCTCGGCGAGACCCAGCTCAACCTGCACGGGCCGGGCGTGGTGGCGTCACCGCTCGCGGCCGACCCGGTGCGTCCCGGCAACTCCGACCTGTGCTTCGCGTGGCCGGGGCCGATCGAGGAGGCGGTGGCGCACCTCGCGTCGCAAGAGGTGGAGGTCGAGGAGGGACCGGTCGAGCGGAACGGCGCGGCTGGGCGCGGGCGCAGCGTCTACTTCCGCGACCCAGACGGGTCGCTGCTGGAGTTCATCTCGTATCGGTAGCTGGGCGCGCTCCGCTCGCGTCGCCGCGGTACTCGGCGCGTCGCCCGGTGTAGCACTTAGGGGTGGCGAACGCGAAGTGTGGAACTTTTACCCGCCTATAGCCGGGTCAATGTTCCACAGATCGGCCTCGGGCCGCCCTTTATTGCCCTAAATCGCCAGCGCCCGATCCACGAGCGCCTTCGCATCGACGCCCGCGGGCAGAGTGCCGAACGCGCGGCCGCCGTCTCCGAGCCGCCCCGCGCAGAACGCATCCGCCACGGCGGATGGCGCGTTTCGCACCAGCAGGCTCGCCTGCAGCGCCACGCCGAGGTCCTCCACGAGCGCGCGCGCCTGCCACTGCGGGTCGCCGTCGCCGAGCCCCTCGAGCCGCTTCGGCAGCGAGTCGAGATGCGTGTCGAGCCGAGGATCGGCGCCACGCGCGAGCTCGCACTCGGCCAGGAAAGCCTGCAGTCCCTCGGGCTCCTTCGAGAACGCGCGCAGGACATCGAGCGCGGCGACGTTGCCCGATCCCTCCCAGATCGAGTTGAGCGGAGCGTCGCGGTAGAGGCGCGCCATCGGCGCCTCCTCCACGTAGCCGTTGCCGCCGAAGCACTCGAGCGCCTCGTTCGCGTGCGGCGCGGCGCGCTTGCAGACCCAGTACTTCTCCACGGCGGTCGCGAAGCGCTTGAAGGGCCGGTCCTTCTCGTCGTAGGCCCGCGCGATTCGCATCGCCACGGCGGTCGCGGCCTCGGACTCGATGTGCAGGTCCGCGAGCACGTTCATCATGGCCGGCTGCTCGGCGAGCGGCTTGCCGAACGCCGAGCGCTGGCGCGTGTGGTTCACGGCCTCGGCCACTCCGCGGCGCATGCCGGCGGCGCTGCCGATCAGGCAGTCGAGCCGCGTGTGGTTGACCATCTCGATGATCGTCCGCACGCCGCGGCCCTCCTCGCCCACGAGCCGGGCGGGCACGCTGTGGAACTCCACCTCGGAGGAGGGCAGCGAGCGCGTGCCGAGCTTGTCCTTCAGCCGCTGGATGCGGAAGCCCGGCTGCTCCGGGCCCGGCCCCTCGACGAGGAAGCACGATACGCCGGACTGCGTCTGCGCGAGAACGAGGAAGACGTCGCACGGCGGGTACGAGCAGAACCACTTGTGACCGGTGATCTCCCACCAGCCGTCGCCGGCGGGCTCCGCGCGGGTGGTGTTAGCGCGCACGTCGGAGCCGCCCTGCTTCTCCGTCATCGCCATGCCGCAGAGCGCGCCGCGCTCGTAGTCGGGCAGCGTCAGCAGCGGCTCCCACTCGGCCGCGAGCTCCGGCTCGGCGCGCAGGGCGGGCACGCCCGAGTACGTCATCGAGACCGGGCATGACACGCCCGCGTTGATCTGCGAGAAGACGAACATCAGCGCGGCGCGAACCACGTGCGCGCCCGCGCGTTCCTCCCGCCACGGCAGCGACGGCACCTCGCGCTCGACGCCCAGCCGGAGGATCCAGTGCCAGGACGGGTCGAGGTCAATCTGGTCGATCCGGTTGCCAAAGCGGTCGTGCGTCAGGAGCCGGGGCTCGTTCCGCTCGCAGCGGCGCGAGTGCTCATCGGCCTCCTCGGAGCCGGCGACCGCGCCGAGATCGCGCACGCGGTCGAGTCCCCAGCCGCCGCCCTCGCGCTCGAGCGCCTCCGCGAGCGCGCGGTCGGCGTCGAAGACGTTGTAGCCGAGCAGCGGCTTCGACTGGTTCGTGACCTCATGGGTGGAGTAGGTGCTGCCGCGGTCGACTGTGGTCACTCCGGAAACGCCTCCTAGGCCGCGACGGGCCGGTCGATCTTCGTCTCTGCGGCGATGCCGCCCACACAGAACTGCACGACGTTCGCAACGAGCGCGTCGGTCTGACGGTGGTCCTCGGGCGCCGGTGACAGCGGCCCCACGAGCGCCTCAGCGAGGGCGCCCACGAGCGCGGCCGCCACCACGCCGCTGTCGTGCGGGCGAAGCTCGCGCGACTCGACTCCCTCGGCGAGCGCCGCCGCGAACACGTCGCGGTAGGCGTGCCGGTAGCGCAGCCGCTCCGCCTCGACGGCCGGGTCGACGGGCTCGGCAATGAGCGCGTACGCCAGCACCGGCCCGGCGAGCGCGCGCCGCGAGAACGCCTCGATTGCGCGCGCGATCCGCTCTAGCACCGGGCCCTCGCCGCCTGTCACCTCCGCGACGACGTCCACCTCTCGCTCAGTGGCGCGCCGGAACACTTCCGCGAAGAGGTCTGCCTTCGAGGGGAAGTGCCTGTAGACGGTGCCGGTCGCCACGCCCGCGCGGGCCGCGACGGCCTGAACGCTCGCCGACGCGTAGCCGCCTTCGGCCACCCGGTCGAGCGCCGCGGCGACTATGCGCTCGCGGACCGCCGCCTGGCGGGCGCGGGTCTTCTCGGTGTGGCGGTACGCCATCTACCCAAGAAGTGAATCACGATTCACTCCTTCTGACAACGGGCCCCGTGCCGAACGAGATTGATATTGAGCACCTATACGGTGCTCAAGTTAAAGGTCGTTCCGCAGACCTTTTGGTCGCGGGGGTTGGAGGAGGAACCGGCGCACGCCGGAGCCACCGCCCAGCCACCTGACCTTTACTGCTTATTCGAAGTTCATGCCGCGCTAGCTGACCGGCTCAGGCCGCCCGCGCAGGATGCAGTCGATCGTCGACGCCGCGCTCGTCGTCGACCCGTCCGCGTAGCCGAACGTCGAGCCGAATCGCCAGCCGCCGCGCGGACAGCTCGTGGGCGCCTGCAAGAGCGACACGCGCTTGCCCCGCAGCTTCCCGAACGCCTTCACGTTCACGTCGAGTTTCGAGATCGACGCGTTCGGATTGTGCGGCAGGGTGGGGATGTCCGGGAACTGCATGCTCAGCTTGTAGCCGAAGCGCCCGTTCACCTTCTCCAGCGTCGCATCGATCACCAGGTTGATCTCGAAGTGCTCCGCCATGCCGAGGAAGATGAAGTGCGGCTTGCCGCCCTTCGGCTTGCCGTTGAACATCGTGATCGTCGCGCGCTCGGGATTGATGAACGGCCGCGCGTCCACGAGCGCCTCGCCCGAGCCGAGCCGCGACGCGCGCGGACACGTCCTGACCGTTGGCTCCTTCTGCAGCTTCACCGCGTCGCACGTGGGGAACGCCTTGGTGTTCACGGTCGCGTGCGGGAACAGGAACACCGCTTTCTTCAGTGGCACCGGCTTGCTCCCGTCCGGCGTGCCGATGCCCGCCACGATGTTCAGCCCGATGTCCCAGGGCCCACCGGGCGACTGCTTGAGGAGCTCGACGCCCGTGTCTAGCGTCTGCGTATTCGAGGCATGCGCCTGCGAGGCGAGCGCGGCCAGTGCGCTCGCCGCGAGCAGCAGCGCGCGGAACGTCCTGCGAGTCCAAGGCAAGGCGGCGGCATCCTAAGCGCGAGAGGCAGATTTGCGCAAGGTGTCCTAACCTGTCCGCACCATGCGCCCGGCTGGACTCGCAATCCTGGGCGCGCTGCTCCTGGCCCTCCCCGCCACGGCTGCTGCCGCGCCGCCCGATACCCGGATCACTGCCGGGCCCGACAAGTACACGACGAGCAAGACTCCGCAGTTCGCGTTCGAGTCGACGGTTCCGGGCTCGACGTTCGAGTGCCGCGTGAACTACGCCGGCTGGGCTCCGTGCACCTCGCCGTTCACTGTCGATGCGCGCTACATCGCCACGTACGTGTTCGAGGCGCGCGCGATCGGCCCCGACGGAGACCCGGACCCGACCGCGGCGTTCCGTCGCTTCCACCGCGGCGACATCTTCCCGCCGGTCGTGAAGCTCACGCGCTTCCACAGCAAGATGAAGATCAAGAGCTTCAAGCGCCTGAGCGGTACCGCGGTCGGCACACTCGGCATCGGCTCCGTTCAGGTTTCGATGCGCGACGCGGACAAGCGGCGCCTGCTGCCTCACCAGGAGACCGAGCAGTGCATCTCGGTCGACCTCGAGACGGGCCAGCGCAGCTGGCGGTATTGCAGCTTCCCGCAGTACGTACGTGCACGTGGCGGCGCGAAGTGGGCGTTGCCGATCTCGCGGAAGGTGCGTGAGCACCTCAAGCCGGGCCGCTACGAGATATGGGTGCGCGCGACGAACGTGCTCGGCAACGGCGAGGTCACGAAGTTCTTCGTGACACTCAAGCGCTGACCCATCCCGTGCCCCGCGGCGCGTAAAGGTACGCGCGGCAGACCCTCACGCGGCAGCGCGCCGTCCGAACACACCGGCCGTTGGCGAGTAGCGGCGATTCCTCCTGAAAATCCCTCGGAAGGGGCACAGAGATGCCTCCCGCGGGGGAAGCCCAGTCCGCATCTACCGGCTTAGGGTCGCCATGCGTCCCTGGCCCGCGCCCGTCGTGGCCCACGGGCGTGTGCAAATCCCGAAATCTCCAGGAGGGAGGGACTGGTGTCAAAACCCCGCAGCCTTCTCCGGCTACTGGGCGTCATGGTTCTCGCGATTGCCGTAGGCATCACATTCGCGGGTCCCGCAAGCGCCAAGCAGTCGAAGGCTCAGAAGCGGGCGAGCAAGGTTCTCATCAAGCAGCTCAAGAAGAACCCTCGTCTGATCAAGTCGAAGCGCTGGCTTCGCAAGGCCGCCCACGTACAGGCGACTCTGCCGCTGACGGTTCGTCTGAACCCGATCATCAACAAGAGCGCGACCCCCGGCGACACCACCGAGGCCGCTTCCGATGACACCGCCAACATCGACCTGACGAGCACGTTCGGTCCGAACGTTGGCAACAAGGTGACCAAGCTGAGCGGGAAGCTCGACGTGCTTGCCACCTTCGGGAACCCCGCGGAAGGCGATGACCTCGGTGATCTGAGGCTCTCAGTCACGTCCGCGAGCCTGTCCGCCTCGAGCGTGGCCGTTCTGGACACGCCTGGGACGGGCGCCGCGTGTGCCGCGGACAACGGCGGTGCCGGCGCTGCTGCACGCCCGGACAACACCCTGACCACTGGTGGTCTTGGTGACCGGTCGACCCTCGGAAACTTCGTGTCTGCGGCTTCGCAGGCTCCGAGCGTCACCCCGGACACGACCGTTCGCACCGCTCCGATCTCGATCAACCTGGCAAGCGTTGCCGGGTCGCCCGCGATCGGCAAGGCGAACATCTTCTCGGACACGAACAACGTCCGCCTGTCGCTCCACGCGGCAGCGAAGGTCAACACGATCTTCCGTTCCACGGAGACCGGTATGGGCTTCGCGGCCGGGCAGCTGCCGGGCGCTGCGTTCTTCTGTGACGAGGCCTACGCCGGCCAGACGGACTCGTCCGGCCTTGGCACGCCTCCGGGCTCTCCGACCACCGGTGGCGACATCGGCCCGGTCGGTCACCGGAACATCATCCCGGTCAACGTGACCGGCAACCTCAAGATCAACCCGGCCATCACGACCGACGGCAAGCTGCGTCTCGCCACGGTCACGGTGCAGTCGACGCGTCCTGAGGAGTCAACGATCGACGCCTGCCTGCAGATCAACTCGTTGATCCGCACGGCAGACTCGTCGGCAGCTTCGAACACCCTGCTGGGCTCGCCCTCAGGCTTCGCGCTGCTGACGCGCAACGCCACGCCGACCACCGCTTGTGACTCGGCGTACACGCCGTACAACCCCGCGACGGCTACTGGCACGGAGCCCTGGCCCCTTGCCGCCGTCATCGATGCGGGAGGCGACACGCTGGCCGACGAGATCACGCCGGCCTCCGCGAAGTTCCTCCAGCTCGACCCGAACGTTGAGGTCACTGGCCTCAGCGCGGAGGCGCTGGTGGGCACGGGCGCCAGCTACTAGCAGGCGGCCGTTCACCGAAGGACATACAGGGGCCGCGCGCAAGTGCGGCCCCTGTACTTCTTTAGGGTGAAGGCGTGGCGACCCATTAGGGGCCGTGTTAGTCTGGCGCCGGCCCGGAACCGGACTCACCGGGCCAGCCCCGGACTCGCGTTCTACAAGAGGAGCTTCCTGGCCCATGCGGTTTCTCCGTGAGCGTCACGCACGCTTCGTCCTTGCCGTCGATCTGCGCCCGGCTGCGCGCATCGCGCTGGTCGCGGCTGCGACGGCGCTCGCGCTCATGGCGGTCGGCGCCGGACGCGCCGCCGCCTCCACGAGCGCAGCCGAATCCCAGGCGCGTGCCCTCGTGGCTCAAAACGCCGCGCACGGCCAGCGCGCTCAGCAGTCGGCCAAGAAGAAGAAAAAGAAGAAGAAGCTGTGCGTGGTCAAGAAGCTCGTCAACGGCAAGCTGCGCACGGTCTACATCCGCACGTACGCGTACCGCTACAAGAAGAAGGGCGGCAAGAAGGTGCGCACCATCGTGCGCGTCAAGAAGGCGATGCGCGCGGCGTGCACCAAGCACTGTGTGAAGCAGGTGACGAAGAACGGCAAGGTGCGGACCGTTTACGTCACGCGCAAGGTCACCGTGCTCGTGAAGAAGGGCAACAAGCTCGTCAAGCGCAAGCGCAAGATGAGGATGCCCGCGCTCGCGAAGTGCCCGTCGACGTCCGGCGAGACGGTGGTCGGCACGCCGATCAAGATCAAGCTCATCCCTGGTAACCCCGACACGGGCAGCGGCAGCTTCGCAAGGCTCGACTTCGGATCGTTCCAGCGCGACGCGGCGCTCAGCGGCGAGATCACAGGCTTCAGCCCGGGGCGGATCGACATCTCGAAACCGGTGGACTTCACGCTCACTGGAGGCGCGATCAACCTGGCGCCAACCGGGATCTTCATCGACGATGAATGCTTCGGGGAAGTGAGCTCTGCCATTCGCACCGGGCCTGGAACGAACATCACGCTGAACAAGGCGAGGGAGAACTCGGGCAACCTCGACCCGGACGCGAACGTGGTGACATCGGTGATCAACGTGAAGATCCGGGCGTCGCTCGAGCTGCGAAACGACGTGGACGGTTGCCACAAGCCGTACCTCCCGACGGGCTACACCGACACGAATGCGCGCTTTCTCCTGCGCGGCGCACTCGACAGTTCCGGTGGCCTGCGCGTGCGGCTGGCATCCACGAGCGTCCTGCTGGAGGACTTCACCGCCTGCCTCGCGCTCGGCCCGGCAAACCTGCCGTGCAACGGCTTTGCGGCACCGCTGCCGTTCCTCGTCTCGAACAAGGTGCTGGCGTCGCTCGAGTTCGGGAACTACGGGAAGATCAAGGTCTCGTGAGGTGGAGGGCGACGCTGCTCGCCGCCGGCGCGGCGGCCGTCGCCCTGACCTCGCAGGCCGCTGCTGGGGAGAGGGCAGTGGTGTCGCAGGGCGGCGAGCCGCGGCTGCTGGTCGCGCTGACACCGGGTGTGGCGCCGTCGCGCGTGCCCGGCCTTCGCGATGGGCGGCTGGTGTCGCGCGCGCTGAACGCCTGGACCGCTACGGCGGGCGGCTCTGCTGACCCGGCAGCGCTCGCACGAAGCGTCGCTCGCCGACGTGGCGTGGTTGCGGCACAGCCCGACACGCTCATCCGCCGCGCGCAGGCCGGCATCACGTGCAGCGGCGCACCGGGCACGCCGGACGGCTACCTGATCGGCGCGGTGCGCGCCGGCGGCGCGCCACTCGACGCCACCCGGCCGGTGGCGGTCGTCGACAGCGGCATCGATGGCTCGCTCGACGAATTCGCGGGCAAGGTCGTGAAGCCGGTGAACGTCGTGAGCGGCGGCGCGGATGTGACGGACGGAGACGGCCACGGCACGGGCGTGGCGGGCGTGGCCGCCGCGCGCGCCGGCGGCATGCGCGGCGTTGCGCAGGGGAGCCCGGTGATGCCCGTGAAGATGTTCGGCGCGGACGGG